>JAFLRM010000001.1 GCA_022511465.1 Acetatifactor sp.
ACTATAACTTTTGGAGGTGAATTGCTCCTGTGGAGTTTAAATTACATTCAGAATATCAGCCCACCGGCGACCAACCCCAGGCCATAGAAGCCCTTGTCAAAGGCTTCAAAGAAGGCAACCAATTCCAGACTTTACTGGGGGTCACGGGTTCCGGGAAGACCTTTACCATGGCGAACGTGATCGCCGCGTTAAATAAGCCCACTTTGGTCATTGCCCACAATAAGACCCTCGCCGGTCAGTTATATGGTGAGTTCAAGGAGTTCTTCCCTGAGAATGCGGTGGAGTATTTTGTGTCCTATTACGACTATTACCAGCCGGAGGCCTATGTGCCTTCCTCCGACACCTATATCGCCAAGGACTCTGCCATCAACGACGAGATTGATAAACTACGCCTTTCTGCAACCGCCTCCCTGACGGAGCGAAGGGACGTGATTGTGGTGGCCAGCGTGTCCTGTATCTATGGCCTGGGCAGTCCCGACGAGTACAAGGACATGGTAGTGTCCCTTCGCCCCGGCATGGTGCGGGACAGGGATCAGGTCATCCGCGATCTGATCGATCTGCAGTATGACCGCAACGAGATGGACATCAAGCGCGCCACCTTCCGGGTGCACGGTGATGTATTGGAAGTTTATCCGGCGCAGGGCGGCGATTATCTGATCCGTGTGGAATTTTTTGGGGATGAGATAGATCGTATTTGTGAAGTAGAACCGCTCTCCGGGCAGGTACATGCCACGCTGAACCACGTCGCTATCTTTCCCGCCTCCCACTATGTAGTGTCTCAGGAGAAGATCCGATTGGCTTGCGACAACATTGAGAAGGAGATGGAGGAGCGAGTGCGCTATTTTAAAGGCGAGGACAAACTGATCGAGGCCCAGCGCATTGCAGAGCGCACGAATTTTGACATAGAGATGCTGCGTGAGACCGGCTTTTGTACCGGCATTGAGAATTACTCGCGTCATTTGAATTTCATGCAGCCTGGGGAACCGCCGCTTACACTCCTCGATTTCTTTCAGGATGATTTTTTGATCATCGTGGACGAGTCCCATATGACGATCCCCCAGGTGCGGGGGATGTACGCGGGAGATCGTTCCCGCAAGAATACACTGGTGGAGTATGGTTTTCGACTGCCCTCGGCGCTGGACAACAGACCGCTCAATTTTCAGGAGTTCGAGTCTCACATTGATCAGATGATGTTTGTGTCCGCGACTCCTTCCGACTATGAGACGGAGCATGAACTGATGCGCACGGAGCAGATCATCCGCCCCACCGGTCTGTTGGATCCGCAGGTGGAGGTGCGCCCTGTGGAGGGACAGATTGACGATCTGATCGGTGAAGTCAACAAGGAAGTAGAACATCACAACAAGGTGCTGATCACCACGCTGACCAAGCGCATGGCCGAGGATCTGACAGACTACATGAAGGATGTGGGTATTCGGGTGAAGTATCTGCACTCCGACATCGACACGCTGGAGCGCGCGGAGATCATAAGGGATCTGCGTCTGGATGTGTTTGACGTGCTGGTGGGAATCAACCTGCTGCGGGAGGGTCTGGACATTCCCGAGATATCACTGGTGGTGATCCTGGATGCGGACAAGGAAGGCTTTCTTAGAAGTGAGACCTCCCTGATCCAGACTATCGGTCGTGCGGCCCGAAATGCGGACGGCCACGTGATCATGTACGCGGATGTGATCACAGATTCAATGCGGGCTGCGCTGGACGAGACGGAAAGGCGCCGCAATATCCAGATGAAATATAATGAGGAAAACGGGATCACGCCCCAGACGATCCGCAAGGCGGTGAGAGATCTGATCAGCATTTCCAAGGTGGTAGCCAAGGAGGAGGTTCGGTTTGAGAAAGATCCTGAGTCCATGAGCCGCAGCGAACTGGAGAAGCTGATCGCGACAGTCCAGAAGCAGATGCAGAAGGCGGCAGCAGACTTAAACTTCGAAGCGGCGGCAGAGCTGCGTGACAAGATGATCGAATTGAAGCAGAAGCTCAATGACTAGGCTTTCAATAATGAGGAAAGAATTCAGTGAAGCGGTTATTGGATATTATAAGGGTTGAAATAAGGATAGTCTGTGTGCGTAATTATATAAAATTGTCAGCGATCACACTATTTGTTATCTCGCTGGTCGGATGTGGGAATTTTGAGCCTGATCTCGGCCAAATTAAAAAAGTAGAAACCCACAAAAAATCACCTAAAGATGTATTGATCGAGAATGATCATGTAGATTTAACTAGAGAATGTATGGAGCTCGGTATATCAACAGAAGAAATCAATATACATATTTCCGGGCTGGAAAGGGAATATACGTTTCTGTGGCTGTCGGATATGCATATCATTACGGAAAATGATGAGATTGCTGTGGAAGATTTGGAAACAGTAGAGGGTAGAAGAGAAAGTTTTAAAAATGCAGCAGGTATGTATTCGGACGAATTTTGGTCGCGACTGTCAAAGATTCTGGATGATTGGGGCGCTGATGCACTCTTTTTTGGCGGTGACATGATAGATTATGCGGCAAATGCTAATATAGCTTGCTTGAAAGAAGGGATTGACAATTTGGACACACCATATTTGTATGTTCGGGCTGATCATGATTACTTTCCATATTATTGTGCGGTAAAGGATGAAGAGGCCATTGCGAGATTACATGCGAAAATTGATGGATATGAGGAAATTTCTCTGATAGAATTTGAGGATCTATGTCTTGTCGGAATAAATGATAGTACAAGGCAAATCTCTGCAACTGCACTGCAGAAAATGAAAGACATTTGCGCTAAGGGAAAGCCCGTCATTCTGATCACACATGTTCCGTTGAACTCATTGTATGATACAAGTCTGGAAGAAGGATCCAAAACGGTGTGGGGAGATAAGGCTTTAGTATGGGGTGAAAATTGTGCTTATACACCGGATGAAATAACACAGGAATTCATGGATCTGGTGTGTGCTGAGGACAGTCCGGTAAAAGAGGTTTTGGCCGGACATCTGCATTTCTCTTGGGATGGACATTTGACAGAGAATATTGGAGAACATGTGTTTATGCCGGGATATCATGGAAATATTGGGATTGTAAAGGTGGGTGCTCATTGATGAATATATTTAGAGTTAGGCTATTGGAATGAGTACCTTTCAATCGATGCTGTCAATAGAGGATATGTTAAAGGAACGATAAACAAATCAAGATAAAAATAAAACCGCAGAAGAGGTACACCATGGAAGAAGTCAAGAAAATGCGCCCTCGGGAATATATCCGAATCCGAGGCGCCAAAGAGCATAATTTAAAGAACATCAATGTGGATATTCCCAGAAACGAGTTGATAGTTCTGACAGGGATGTCAGGTTCTGGCAAGTCGTCCCTTGCATTTGACACGATCTACGCAGAGGGACAACGCCGCTATATGGAGTCTCTGTCCTCCTACGCGCGACAATTTCTAGGGCAGATGGAGAAGCCCAATGTGGAGAGCATTGAGGGGCTGTCCCCTGCGATCTCCATCGACCAGAAATCTACCAACCGCAACCCCAGATCCACGGTGGGAACAGTGACGGAGATTTACGACTATTTCCGTCTGCTCTACGCCAGGATCGGCATCCCCCATTGTCCGAAATGCGGCAGGGAGATCGCCCGCCAGAGTGTGGATCAGATGGTGGATCAGGTGATGGCTCTTCCCGAGGGGACGAGGATTCAGCTGATGGCTCCCGTGGTGCGGGGACGGAAGGGCGAGCACGCGAAGGTTTTGGAGCGCGCCAAGCGGGGCGGCTATGTCCGTGTGCGCATTGACGGCAGCCTGTATGAACTGACCGAGGAGATCAAACTGGATAAAAATATCAAGCATAATATCGATATTGTGGTGGACAGGTTGGTGGTGAAGCCGGGTATCGAGAGACGTCTGGCAGACTCTGTGGAGAATGTCCTGGATCTGGCGGAGGGACTTTTGACGGTGGATGTCATCGATGGGCAGCCCATGAATTTCAGTCAGAGCTTTGCCTGCCCCGACTGTGGGATCAGCGTCAGCGAGGTGGAGCCCAGAAGCTTTTCCTTCAACAATCCTTTCGGAGCCTGTCCGGAGTGTTTTGGTTTGGGTTACAAGATGGAGTTTGATGAGGATCTGATGATCCCGGACAAGTCTCTGAGTATCAACGAGGGCGCTATCACAGCGCTGGGCTGGCAGTCCTGTGCGGATCCCTCCAGCTTCACCAACGCTGTTTTGCAGGCGCTTTGTAAGGAGTATCACTTTGATCTGGACACCCCCTTCGAGGAGTATCCGGAGAAGGTTCACGACGTCCTGATCCACGGCACAAACGGCAAAGAGGTGGAGGTCCACTACACAGGACAGAGGGGCAGAGGTGTGTATCCTGTGGCCTTCGAGGGGCTGATCCGCAATATGGAGCGTAAATACAGAGAGACCGCCTCCGAAGTCACCAAGCAAGAGTATGAGACCTATATGCGCATTACCCCCTGCAAGGAATGCAAGGGGATGCGCCTGAAGAAGGAATCCTTGGCGGTGACTGTCTGTGACAAAAATATTTATGAGGTGACCAGTCTGTCTATCCGCAAGTTGCAGAAGTTTTTGCAGGGGATGACCCTGACGGAGCATCAGCGGTTCATCGGGCAGCAGGTGCTGAAAGAGATCAATGCCAGAGTGGGCTTTCTGGTGGATGTGGGACTGGAGTATTTGTCGCTGTCCAGGGCCACGGCGACCTTGTCGGGCGGTGAGGCCCAGCGCATCCGCCTGGCCACTCAGATTGGCTCCGGGCTGGTGGGTGTCTGCTATATTCTGGATGAGCCCAGCATTGGCCTGCACCAGCGGGACAACGACAAGCTGTTAGCGACCTTGAAGCACTTGCGGGATCTGGGCAATACGTTGGTGGTGGTGGAGCACGACGAGGATACCATGCTGGCGGCGGACTATGTGGTGGACATCGGGCCAGGTGCCGGCTCCCACGGCGGCGAGGTGGTGGCCTGTGGCACTGCGGAGGAGATCATGGCGGTGAAGGAATCTATCACCGGGCAGTATCTGAGCGGTGCAAAGAGTATCCCGATCCCTGACATTCGCAGAAAGCCTACAGGATGGCTGGAGGTTCAGGGAGCGCAGGAGAATAATCTGAAAAATATTGACGTTAAAATCCCTTTGGGAGTGATGACTTGTGTCACCGGCGTGTCCGGTTCCGGCAAGAGCTCTCTAGTCAATGAGATCATGTATAAGCAGCTTGCCAGGAAATTGAACCGTGCGAGGTGCATACCTGGCAAGCACAAGGGGATCAAAGGTGTGGAGCAGTTGGACAAGGTGATCAACATTGACCAGTCCCCCATCGGACGTACGCCCCGCTCCAACCCCGCTACCTACACGGGCGTGTTTGACATGATACGAGACCTCTTTGCCGCCACGGCGGACGCCAAAGCTAAGGGCTACAGCAAGGGGCGCTTCAGCTTCAATGTGAAAGGAGGACGCTGTGAGGCCTGCTGCGGTGACGGTATCATCAAGATTGAGATGCACTTTTTACCGGATGTGTATGTGCCCTGCGAGGTCTGCGGTGGCAAGCGCTATAACCGGGAGACGCTGGATGTAAAGTACAAGGGAAAGAACATTTTCGATGTGCTGGATATGACGGTGGAGGAGGCCAAGACCTTCTTCGAAAATGTGCCCACCATCCGCCGTAAGATTGAGACGCTTTACGATGTGGGATTGTCCTATGTGAAGCTGGGGCAGCCCTCTACCACCCTGTCGGGCGGTGAGGCCCAACGCATTAAACTGGCTACGGAGCTCTCAAGACGCAGCACCGGCAAAACAATCTATATTCTGGACGAGCCCACCACGGGGCTGCATTTCGCGGATGTGCACAAGCTGGTGGAGATCCTCCATCGCCTGGCGGACGGCGGCAATACGGTGGTGGTGATCGAGCACAATCTGGACGTGATCAAGACGGCGGACTACATTGTTGACATGGGTCCCGAGGGAGGCGACAGAGGCGGCACCGTGATCGCCGAGGGCACTCCGGAGGAAGTGGCTAA
This sequence comes from Acetatifactor sp., assembly GCA_022511465.1. Taxonomy (GTDB): domain Bacteria; phylum Bacillota; class Clostridia; order Lachnospirales; family Lachnospiraceae; genus Acetatifactor. Next base: position 6,012 of record JAFLRM010000001.1, read on the forward strand.
GAGCAAAAAGTCTTATACGGGTCTGTATGTGAAGAAGATGCTAAAGAGGAGATAAGTGAAAAGATGGAATGTGCAGCGAATAAAGTAATAGACAAAGTTTTTGGGATTGTTGCCTTAGTGAACCTTTTTCTGGTGTTGTGTTATGCACCTTTTGCAGAATATTCATGGAAAAGAAGTGCCGATCTGCCCAATATTGTATTGTTGCCAGGAGCTGCCATACTGCTTGCACTTTTATACTATCTGATCTATAGATTTCAGAATCTCTTGGCGAATGTCTTTGGAAGGGGGTATGCCATTTCCGGTGTGCTTTTTTGGGCAGAGATATACTGGACATGTAATGCCTATTTTAAAACAGGATGGGATGCGGGGAATTGTTTGCTGCCTTCTGCTATAGAGTTGTCATACGGACTTCCGGTTTCCGATGCAGGATACTTTTCTATGTGTCCCAACAATATAACGCTATTGTGGATCCAATCTAAGGTGTTGAAATTTGCATGGCGTTTCAGTATTCTTGACGGAAAAACGGGGATGATGTCCCTGGTGGCGTTGAATTGTCTGATATCGGTAATCTCTGCATTGTTGATATACAAAATAGTAAATAAGCTCACGAGTCAGCATACTGCTTTGTTTGCATGGGTATTGTATGCAATTTATATGGGGCTTTCTCCCTGGCTTTTGATCTCCTATTCTGATAGTATTGCGCTTCTATTTCCGATCCTAGTGATGTGGCTGTATATGCAGGATGGCTGGAAAGCGTGGGTAAGATGGTTCCTGATCGGTCTCTTCGGTTTTGGTACATATTACATTAAGCCGCAGTGCTGTATCATCTTGATTGCCATAGTGTTGGTAGAGCTTTTGGAAAGATTTTACTTGAAAGAGAAAAGGTGGAAAGAACTGCTGGCGGGAGGTGCGGTACTTTTGCTGGCCATAGCAACGGCATACGGCCTTCAACAGTTGATAATAAGGGATACGGGATTGAAGCCGGAAAAGGGAGGGGGCTTTGGGGTTGCACATTTTTTGATGATGGGATTAAATGAAAACACGAATGGGTCATACTCGGAAGAAGATGCGATATTTTCTTATGATTTTTCGGATCCGGCAAAGCGGCGTACAGCAGAACTGAAGATGGCCGGAGAACGTGTCAAAAACTATGGCTTTGTTGGTATGCTGGAGCATTTATCCAAAAAGCAGTTGGTTAATTTCGGTGATGGGACTTTTGCATGGGGAGCGGGAGACAGTTTTTTCTGGGAGTATTATGAAAGGAAGAATAGTTATATATCCGGTATGATCCGCTCCCTATACTACGGAGATGAAAAAAATGTGCATTATATGGAAACATATATGCAGTTTTTCTGGGTCTGGATACTCTGCTTTATGGGAACGATAATTTTAAAAAAGGGGAAGACGAAAGCTGAAAATATATGTATGCTCTCTGTTTTGGGACTGATCTTATTCCAACTGTTGTTTGAGTCGGGAGCAAGGTATATCTACTGTTATGTGCCTCTTATGCTGGTACTTGCGGTGATGGGGCTTGATGATCTGATGGTGAAAATTTGGAATGGGGCCATAAAGAAAAAATGATTTTCCCCTAAAGTTTTTTAAAATCCTGCCGATAAACTTTTTACAACCGGATTTTAAAGGTATACAAACGCAAGGATGCAGAGTAATAGACGGAAGGAACCGTTTTATTCTCTGCATTCTTTTTTGTTTTTTTAGAGTGTTGAGAAAAAGAAAAGTAGCTGCATAACATCATTTATTTTTTTTTAATTAAAAAATTTAATATCCCCTCTATGAAAATGGAAAAATTTCAGGTATAATACATTATGTATGACTAAAAAGTTCCAGCAAGTCAAGAATAATGAAAAGCCAGGATGTTAGTAAATAGATACCATCAGAAAGGGGTATGAAGCATATGCAGTGCACAGATATTGGAATCGATTTAGGGACAGCCAGTATACTTGTTTACATCAGAGGAAGGGGCGTTGTTTTAAAGGAGCCCTCAGTCGTTGCATTCGATAGAGATACACAGAAGATCAAGGCCATCGGTGAGGATGCGCGCCTGATGCTGGGAAGGACTCCCGGCAACATCACAGCGGTGAGACCGTTGCGTCAGGGCGTGATCTCCGATTACCGCGTCACAGAGAAGATGATGAAGTACTTCATCCAGAAAGCTTTGGGCAAACGATCTTTCCGCAAGCCACGCATCGCGGTTTGCGTGCCCAGCGGCGTCACCGAGGTGGAGAAGAAAGCCGTGGAGGACGCTACTTATCAGGCAGGAGCCAGAGAGGTGTCCATCATTGAGGAGCCCATCGCGGCAGCTATCGGTGCGGGGATAGATATTTCCAAGCCTTGCGGCAACATGATCGTTGATATCGGCGGCGGCACCTCCGATATTGCCGTGATTTCCTTGGGAGGTACGGTGGTCAGCGCATCTATCAAGATTGCCGGTGATGATTTTGACGAGGCGATCGTCCGCTATATGCGTAAGAAACATAATCTTCTGATCGGTGAGAGAACCGCGGAAGATCTAAAGATCAAAATTGGCTCCGCTTACAAGAGGGCCGAGGTGGATTACATGGATGTCAGGGGACGTAATCTGGTGACAGGTCTCCCCAAGACCGTAAAGGTGTCCTCCGAGGAGACAGAGGAGGCTCTGAGAGAGACCACGGCACAGATCGTGGAGACCATCCACAGCGTTTTGGAGAAGACTCCCCCTGAGTTGGCTGCGGACATTGCGGACAGGGGTATTGTCCTGACAGGAGGCGGAAGCTTGCTCCGCGGACTGGAGGATCTGATCTCTGCTAAGACCGGGATCAATACCATGACAGCGGAGGATCCCATGACGGCGGTTGCTATCGGCACCGGAAAGTATGTGGAGTTTATTGCCGGCTATAGAGATTAAGGGAACCAGTCACAGACAGGTTACAGAAGGAGTAAGTTATGGTTAAGGGATTGTACACAGCGTACACGGGTATGACGAACGAGCAGCACAGAATGGATGTTATGACCAACAATCTGGCCAATGTGACCACGGTTGGTTTCAAGAAAGAGGGGACGACCAGTCAGTCGTTCCAAGATATTCTGGCATACAGGATCAAGGATAATTCCGTTAATTCCCATCTCGCATATCGTCTTGGCAACAACAATCCCGGTGTGAAGATCGGTGAGGATTACGTGGATTACAAGGAAGGTTCTTTCCGCATCACGGATAATACCTACGATCTGGCCCTTTCAGGTGACGGTTTCTTTGCCATTGAATTTACCAACAAGGCGGGGGAGACCAGCACCAAGTACACCCGCGCCGGTCAGTTTACCCTGAACAGGGAGGGATATCTGGTGACCGAGGAGGGCGACTATGTACTGGATGTCCGGAACAACCGGATCCAGATAGACACTCTTCTGGATTCTATCATCGACGAGAACGGCAACATTTCCCAGAATGGCCGGGTGGTAGCCCAGATTGGTGTGTTTGACTTTGACGATTACAATTATCTGGATAGATACGGAGAGACTTACTTCGAGCCTATTGCGGGGGCGGAAGCTTATCTCACCAACAATGCACAGATTCACTCCGGCTATCTGGAGATGTCCAATGTATCCAGCGTGCAGGAGATGGTGAATTTGATCGCCATCACCAGACAGTACGAGAGCAATCAGAAGGTGATCCAGACCCTCGACGGCACCTTGGAGCAGGCGGTACAGCTTGGCAAATTATAAAGATTACTTGGGATAAAAACAAGGCAGTAAGTTGAGGAGCATTCCTCAGGAAAGAAGGTTACACTATGGTACGAAGCTTATGGACGGCGGCGACCGGAATGATCGCACAACAGACCAATCTGGATACGATCGCCAACAACCTTGCAAACGTAAATACCACCGGCTACAAGACGCAGGTCAATGAGTTTAAGAGCCTGCTCTATCAGTCGATCCAGACCAAGACCACCTCCGCCAACGGTGAGGACAGACCCAGTGGTGCACAGGTAGGTCTCGGTGTAAGGAACGCTTCCATTGCTTCAATATTCAGACAAGGTCCTCTGTATGATTCTGACAGCGATACATCGTTTGCCATCGATGGTAAAGGTTTTTTTGCGGTGAGAGCGGCTGACGGAAATACATACTACACCAGAAATGGTGATTTTAATTTTACCCTTGCCACCAACGGCAACATGTTGGCTAACTCGGAGGGATATCCCGTGTTGGACATCAACGGCCAACCCATTATCCTGCCGGAAGAGTACACCGTCAGCAAGATTGTTGTGACGTCAGACGGAAATCTCTGCTATCCGGATGAGGTTGGCAACCCGCAGCCTCTTGGCATCACTATTGGCGTGTACCAGTTCAACAACCCCAACGGTCTGGAGAAACTGGGAGGCAGCATCTTCCAGCAGACAGCGGCCAGCGGCCAGCCTTTGAACGAGGCTACCAACAACAACCTGCAGCGAAGCAGCATCATTCAGGGCTATCTGGAGGGCTCCAACGTACAGGTTGCCGATGAGATGGTAAACATGATCGTAACCCAGCGTGCCTATGAACTCAACTCTAAGGCGATCATAGCATCCGACGAGATGCTCCAGCAGGCCAATAACTTGAGAAGGTAGTGAGTCAAGGTCATGCCTGGCATGCTTGTTTTGCATGGCAAGACATGAATTTGACGAACGGAAGACATGAGCGAAGGCAAAACCGAAGCGAATGGCGCTGCCGCAGGCAGAGCTTCTCAATAAGAAAGGTAGTGAGGTACTAATATGGATATTGGAAATCTTGGTTCCGCATATGATGACATTTATTCACAGGCAGTCAGCCAGAGCTCTTCCAAGCTGGAGAGTCAGCTGAAAGCAGATTACTCCCAGGCCACTGACGACGAGTTGATGGATGTCTGTAAACAGTTTGAAGCCTATTTTTTGGAGCAGGTCTTGAAGGGTGTGATGAAGACGGTTCCGGAGCCTGAGAGTTCTTCCCAGGCCAACAGCAATCTGGTGAGCTACTTTAAGGATGAGATGGTCAAGGAGCTTGCCTCCCAGTCCACAGAACAGAACGGTCTGGGCCTGGCACAGATGCTCTACGAGCAGATGAGACGAAACTATGGTCTGGATCCCAACTGCATCACTGCAGCTGAGCTTGCGGCTCGCAAGGCGGCAGAGCAGGTCGGCGCAGGGCAGACGGTGCAGGATGTAGAAGACTGACAAGGCTATAAAATATCATATGATATTGATCAAAACCTCCCTTTTTGAGCAAATTTGCGGTATAATAGAGTTGTTCCCAAAGCTATATTATCGCGAGAGGCATCAAATGGGGAGGTTTTTGGGCGCAGAATAAAGGTACAGATATGGAAACGATCAATGGGTATGTAGATCATATTATATTTCAGAATAATGAAAATGGCTACACGGTGATGGAGCTGATCGTGGACGGGGATGAGGTCACCTGTGTGGGGACGTGCAAAGGACTCAGCCAAGGGGAGAACATCTCGGCAACCGGCGACTATATGGAGCATCCGGTATACGGCAGCCAGTTTAAGATCCATAGTTATGAAGTGGTTGCGCCCCGAGACAGTGTCAGCATGGAACGATATCTGGGGTCAGGAGCCGTCCGGGGAGTAGGGCCGGCGCTGGCAGCACGCATTGTGAAGAAATTTGGTGATGACACATTCCGTATCATCGAGGAGGAACCAGAACGTCTGGCAGAGGTCAAAGGTATCAGTGAGCGGAAAGCTCAGGAGATCGCGATCCAGATGGAGGAGAAGAAGGACCTTCGGGATGCGATGGTGTATCTGCAACAGTTTGGAATCTCCAACGCGCTGGCAGTGAAGATTTATGATACCTACGGGACGGAGATTTATAGCATTATGAAAGAAAATCCATACCGTCTGGCGGAGGATATCAATGGTGTGGGTTTTCGGATCGCGGATGAGATCGCGGCGAAGATTGGCATCCATACGGATTCGGATTACCGCATTCGCAGCGGTCTTCTGTATACTCTGTTTCAGGCTGTGGGAGAGGGCCATTGTTATCTGCCCATGAATATCCTGTTGGAACGTGCGCATACACTACTTCGCGTAAAAGAGGAAGATATCCGGCCTCAGGTGGATAACCTGATGATGGACAAAAAGTTGGTGGTCAGGGGGGAGAACGCCTTTGCCGCCTCTTACTACTATGCGGAGTTAAACTGTGCGCGAATGTTGTACGAGCTCAATGTGCCTATGCTGGAGGCGGAGACGCTGCCCTCTCAGGAGGGAGCAGCCCGAAAGAAGCTGGAGCGGCTGGCGGAGAGTCTGAAAATGGAGCTGGATGAGCTGCAGCTGGAGGCGGCGATGGAATGTATCAGGAATGGCTTATTCCTCCTTTCCGGCGGTCCGGGTACCGGCAAGACCACCGCCATCAACCTAATCATCCGCTATTTCGAGGCGGAGGGGATGGATATCTATCTGGCGGCACCCACCGGACGAGCTGCCAAGCGCATGACGGAAGCCACGGGATTTGAAGCGAGGACGATCCATCGGCTGTTGGAATTGAACAGTGCGCTGTCGGATGAGGATACGAGACGGGTGAATTTTGAGCGCAACGAGGAGAACCCGCTGGAAGCGGACGTGGTCATCATTGATGAGATGTCCATGGTGGATATTCACCTTTTTCAATCGCTTCTCAAGGCCATTCTGCCGGGGACAAGGCTGATCCTGGTGGGCGATGTGAACCAGCTGCCCAGTGTAGGGCCAGGACAGGTGCTCCGGGATCTGATGAACAGCAGTGCCTTTCCTATGGTGATCCTGCAGAAAATATTTCGGCAGGCGGAAGAGAGTGACATTGTCGTCAACGCACACCGGATCAATCGCGGAGAGCAGATCACACTGGATAATAGATCCAAAGATTTCTTTCTTTTGGAGAGGAATGATATAAACGTCATATATAAACATATGATACAGTTGATCAGGGAGAAGCTTCCGCCCTATGTGAATGCGACACCCTATGATATTCAGGTGCTGACACCCATGCGGAAAGGACCGCTGGGCTGCGAGACCCTAAACGGCATCCTACAGCGGTATCTGAATCCGCCGGACGCCGGGAAAAAAGAGCATGTGAGCGGTGACACCATCTACCGCGAGGGCGACAAAGTCATGCAGGTGAAGAACAATTACCAGCTGGAGTGGGAGATTGTCAGCCGGTACGGGATCCCCATTGATAAGGGGATGGGGATCTTCAACGGCGACATGGGTCGGATCGTGGAGATCAACGAGATCTCCGCCACACTGGTGGTGGAGTACGATGAGCTGCGTCGGGTAACCTATCCTTTTGCACTGCTGGAGGAGCTGGATCTATCCTACGCGATCACCATCCACAAAGCGCAGGGAAGCGAGTATCCGGCAGTCATCATGCCCTTGCTGGGCGGGCCGAGAATGCTCTTTAACCGGAATCTCCTTTACACGGGGATCACTCGGGCCCGAAATTGTGTCACTATCTTGGGCAGTAGTGACACTGTCCGCGGCATGATCGACAATGTCAGTGAGAACCGGCGTTTTACCGCGCTGGAACAGCGGATCCGGGAGCTTTAACGCCTGCCTCGGAGAAGGGCGGAAAGGCGAACCTGTGAAAAAAATAAAATTAGTGATCGTGTCAGTGGCAAAACAAGTGATCCAATTAACATTACAGCTGTTATTTCCGCGCCGGTGTCCGGTGTGTGACCGGATTGTTCAGCCTTTTGGCAGGAAGATCTGTCCGGAATGCAGAGGCAGACTGAAGCTTGTAACCCCACCCTGGTGTATGAAATGCGGAAAGAAACTGCGGGAGGAGCGGGAGTTGTGCGCAGACTGCAGGCGGGAAACGCATGTATTCCTTCGAGGAAGATCGCTTTATGAATACGCAGACGCTGCCCCTTCCATCTATCGCATGAAATATGGGAAACGGCAGGAGTATGCAGAATTTTTTGGGGAGGAAGCGGCTGAGCATCTGGCGGGATTTATCCGGGAGGTACATCCAGATGCGTTGATCCCGATCCCGCTGCACAAAAAGCGTCTGAGAAAGCGAGGTTACAATCAGGCAGCGCTGTTGGCGAGGGTTATCGGAGCCTCTGCCGGAGTGCCGGTTTACGAGAAAATGATGCTCCGGATCAAAAATACGTCTCCTTTGAAGAAACAAAATCCTGAAGAACGGCAAAATAATTTGAAAAAAGCTTTTATTATCGCTCAAAATGATGTAAAATTAAATACGATCATAATAGTGGACGACATATACACTACAGGCAGTACAATAGATGAGGCGGCAAGAGTGTGGAGAGCTGCCGGAGTGCCAAATGTTTATTTTATTGCGCTGGCCTGTGGTGCAGGCGTTTGAAAAACATATTATGCGTGTAGTCACGCGGAAATGAGGTAAGGTATGAACGTTAAAAACTGCAGAAACTGTGGAAGGATCTTCAACTATGTATCCGGCTCCTTTATGTGTCCTGCATGTAGGGAGAAGATGGAAGTGAAGTTCCAGGAAGTGAAGGAGTACATTCGAGAGAACAGAGGTGTGGGCATTCAGGAAGTTGCGGAAGCTTGTGATGTGGATGTTTCGCAGATCAGACAGTGGCTGCGCGAGGACCGTCTTGAAGTCACGGAGGATTCCCCTATCCTGTTGACTTGTGATAGCTGTGGTGCGCCCATTCGATCCGGAAGGTACTGTGAGAATTGTAAGAAGGGTACAGCTTCCGGTTTTCAGGATGTGCTCAATGAGAATAGGGAGGCGCAGCGTAAGGCGGCTGCAGCTCTCGAGAAGGATAAGAACGGCCCTAAGATGAGATATCTGTAGGGAGGCTGATATCATGCTGAATGAGGAACGTATCATATTGATGACAAAGATGGCTTCCTACGAGACGCATGAAGGTAAGAAGAATATGCAGATCGGAAAGTATTTCCGCAGCGATTATATTGCCGTTCAGGTGCTGAAGTCCTTAGTCTGCGCCACAATATCATATGGCATTATATTTGCTTTGTTTATCTTCTATGACTTTGAAGTGTTTATGCAGGACATCTACAATATGGATCTGATTACATTTGCCAGAAATGTATTGCTGTATTACGGCATAACGGTGGTGGTGTATGGCGTCGTGTCCTATGGCATCTATTCCTATCGCTATGCGAAGGCGAAAAAAAACCTGAAATGCTACTATCAGAACCTGAAAAAGCTAAATTCTCTATACAATGAGTAGTGGCAGAAAGGTGTGTTCTGGAGGAAAGAATGACAGTTTTACTGGAATTTAGGGAAAAAGTCAAAGCAATTTACAGTCGATACGAGGCGTTTATTCTGCCAATCGTCAAGTTTTTGCTGGCATTTGTGGTGCTCACCACCATCAACAGGCGGATGGGATATATGACGCTTTTGAATGGACACATTGAGTTGGTGCTGATCGCAGCGCTGACCTGTTCCTTTCTGCCATCGGGCGGCATCATCTTTTTTGCTGCGCTTTTCAGTCTGCTGCATATGTATGCGCTGTCAATGGAGGTGGCACTTGTAGGATTCTGCCTGTATCTGCTCATGTTTCTTTTGTTTTTCCGGTTTACGCCCAAAGATTCTCTGGTGGTAGTTTTGACTCCGCTTCTGTGTGCCTTCCGCGTTCCCTATGTGATGCCGGTGGCCATGGGATTGTTAGGAACGCCGGTGTCCGCGGTCTCTGTGGGCTGCGGTGTTGTGATCTATTTTCTGTTTCAGGCGGTGGCCGGCAATGCAACGACCATCGGAACCTTAGGGGATGAGGATGCCACGGCGAAGCTGCGTTTGGTCATTGACGGAATGATGAATAACCGTCAGATGCTTGTCATGGTGGCGGCTTTTGCCATCACGGTGATCGTGGTCTATCTGATACGCAGGATGTCTGTGGATTACGCTTGGACAATTGCAATGATAGCAGGTGTTATGGTTGACCTGGTCATTTTGCTGGTAGGGGATCTGTTGTACGACACGAACATGTCGGTGGGATGGGCCATCTTAGGCGTGGTGCTGGCTGTTGTCTGTGGTAAGATCATTGAATTTTTTCGATTTTGTGTGGACTACAGCAGGACGGAGAAGGTGCAGTTTGAGGACGATGAGTACTACTATTATGTGAAGGCGGTTCCCAAGATGACTGTGGCGGCGCCGACGAAGACCGTGAAGAAGATCAATACCCAGAGGCAGGGAAGTTCTTCTGTGGGAAGAGGTTACGAGGAGGATCTGCTATATGACCGTCCAAGAAGTGTTGTGACAGAGAGAACCAATAGAAATGCCGGCACATCAAGAACCCGGGCGGACTATGTCAGGAATCGGACGGATCGCCAGAGCAACAGAAGTGTCACTGCCAACAACCGGGCAGAAGATTTGGAAGATGATTATGAGGAGTTGTTTTAGCGAAATATAGGAAGTAAGGTTTGAGACAGAATGCAGTGGTTGAGTGACAGAATAGGCGACTATCTGAATAATTTGGGTGCCTATAGGACAATGATGGATTTCGGCGATGTTGTAGAGATTTTGATAATCGCCCTGTTGTTGTACTATATTTTGGTGTGGATGAAAAACACTCGCGCGTGGGCCCTGTTAAAGGGACTGATCATCATCTGCATTTTTTTGCTGTTGGCCTATTTCTTCAATATGACCACCATTTTATGGATTGCTCAGAACGTGTTGAGTTTTGCGGCAATTGCTCTGATCGTGGTCATCCAGCCCGAGCTTAGAAAGGCGCTGGAGGAGTTGGGCAAGAAAAACATTTTAGCGTCGGTGATCCCTTTTGATACAGGACACCGGGAGGAGTTTTTTTCGGAGAAGACAATAGGTGAGATCGTCAAGGCGTGCGTGGAGATGGGAAAGGCCAGAACAGGTGCGCTGATCGTTATTGAGCAGCAGGAGACGCTGAAAGATTATGAGAGAACCGGCATCACAGTGGATGGTGTCGTCACCAGCCAGCTTCTGATCAATATTTTTGAGCATAATACACCTCTGCATGACGGAGCGGTCATTATCAGGGGCAATCGCATTGTGTCGGCTACCTGCTACCTCCCTCTCTCTGACAATTTGGGCCTGAGCAAGGAGCTGGGAACCAGGCATCGTGCGGGAGTGGGAATTTCCGAGGTGACGGATTCTTTGACTGTGATCGTGTCTGAGGAGACCGGCAAGATCAGCGCGGCCTACGAGGGAGTGTTGGATCGCAATCTGAGTGCGGAGCAGTTAAGGCAGCGTATGCAGGAAATCTTAAACGGAGTGCAGGAGGAGAGCAGTAAGGAGAAACGTATTTGGAAGGGAAGGAGCAAGCTTAAGAAATGAGAAAGAAGTTATTTCACAACTGGGGCTTAAAACTTGCTTCTCTTGTGCTGGCGATCATCCTATGGTTTCTGGTGGTGATGGCATTCAACGGTCCGCAGCAAAAAACCTTTCGGAATATTCCGGTGGATCTGATCAACACGGAGCTTTTCGAACAGGAAAATAAGGTGTATGAGATACTGGACAACACCAATTATGTCAATGTGAGTGTGATAGCGCCTTCCAATGTGCTTTCACAGATCAGTGAGAGTGATATTACAGTGACAGCGGATGTGAACAGACTGACAGATATCAGCACGATTCCCATCGAGGTGGATGTGAACAGTTCCAATGTGATCTCTTCCTCCAGCAGCCGCGAGGTAGTGAGACTGAATGTGGAGGATAAAACCAACAAGAATGTTCCCCTCTCCTATGTCACCGAGGGTGAAGTGGCTGATGGTTATATTGTCGGCAATGTAGCCTTGGATCTGACGATGATTGAGATTTCCGGCCCGGCGTCTGCCGTGAACGATGTTCAATCTGCGAGGGTCAATGTAAACGTGGCCAATGCTTCCAGCAGCTTGTCGGCTAACATGGAGATTCATCTCTACGATCAGGATGGCGATGAAATAACAAAAGAGTCCATTCGCAAACAGACAAATTATGTGCGTGTTTCTGTGGAAGTACTGGCGACCAAGTCCGTGCCGGTTTATGTGTACTATTCCGGTGTCCCTGCGAGAGGCTATCTGACCACCGGCGAGATCGACACGGATCCGGGACTGGTCAAGGTCGCAGGTACTGCGGCCAGCCTGCTTGGTGTGAGCAATATAACCATCCCCGGTGAAATGATTGACATATCGCATGCAGAGGAGGATGTGATCACCAGCGTAGATATCCAGGAACTTTTACCGGACAATGTGCGGCTGGCAGACAGCAGTTTTAACGGGAACGTGACTGTAACTATCCATGTGGAGCCGGAGTCAGAGAGGCGAGTGGAGATTTCCGCCGATAAGCTGAGCATTATCAATGTTCCGGACGGTCTGGAGGCGGAGCTTGCGGGAAACGCAGATTCCTATTTTGTGATCATAAAGGGATTGACGGGATCGCTCAGCGAACTGAGTGAAGGCGCCATCATCGGCATTGTTGACGTGGAGGCCTGGATGAAGAAACAAGAGATTAGCACGTTGAGTCCGGGATCCTACTATATACCTGTGGACTTACAGTTGGCGGAAGGGATGGAACCGCGGACACCTATGACGGTATATGTTACGATCCGTCGGGCGGGCTAGTGTGCAAAATAATTTGTTTTGCGCAAATCTGCTTGTGATTATTCTGCAATCATGCTATTATAGAAAGGAGAAGGAACATGTTTTCCCGACGATAAGTTAGGGACGACATAAAATTGGAGGGTAGGCTTATGGTAAGTCAGAAAGTAGTCATCAAAAATCCGACTGGCTTGCATCTGAGACCGGCAGGTATTCTATGCAAGGAAGCGATGCAATTTAAATCATTAATTACTTTTACATTTCGTGACAGTACAGCAAATGCAAAGAGTGTGTTGAGCGTGCTTGGTGCATGTGTTAAATGTGGTGATGAGATTGAGTTTGTATGTGAAGGGGAAGACGAAGAAGACGCGTTGAAGACACTGATTGAAGCAGTAGAAAGCGGTCTTGGTGAATAGTCGGCAGCTCATCCGGAGGATGAGCTGTTTCTATTTTAGATGAACTAGAAAGGACATAGAAAAATGTTAAATTACAGTCGTTATCGTAAAAACCCAGTGGTGGATCATCCGGAGCGTGAATGGCCAAATAAAGAGATTGAGAAGGCTCCCATCTGGTGCAGCGTCGATCTGCGTGACGGCAATCAAGCCTTGATCGATCCTATGATCGTGGAGGAGAAGATTGAGATGTTCCAGTATCTGATCAAGCTGGGTTTTAAGGAGATTGAGATTGGCTTTCCGGCGGCCAGTCAGATTGAGTTTGACTTTCTGCGCCAGTTGGTAGAGCGCAAGATGATTCCGGATGATGTGATAGTTCAGGTTTTGACCCAGTGCAGGGAGGAGCTGATCGACCGCACTTTTGAGTCGATTGAGGGCTGTAAGCAGGCTATTGTACATATTTACAATTCCACATCCACCTTGCAGAGAGATGTGGTGTTCAACATGGACAGGGAACATATCACTGAGATTGCGGTGAACGGCACCAAGATGGTGAAAGAGCGTGCGGCAAAGTTTCCCGGCAAAATTATTTTTGAGTATTCTCCCGAGAGTTTTACGGGTACGGAACTTGACTACGCGCTGGAGATCTGCAATGCGGTGTCGGCGGCCTGGGGGCCTACGCCGGATAATCCCATGATCCTGAATCTGCCATCCACGGTAGAGATGAATACGCCCAACGTGTACGCTGATCAGATCGAGTGGATGATCAAACATCTGGACAATCGGGAAAGCATCATTTTAAGTGTGCATCCTCACAATGATCGGGGAACCGGCGTGGCGAGCGCAGAGCTTGCGCTGCTTGCGGGGGCTGACCGTGTAGAGGGAACACTTTTTGGAAACGGCGAGCGAACCGGCAATGTGGATATTTTGAACATTGCCTACAATATGTTTTCACAGGGGATCGATCCGAAGCTTAACATTGAGCATATCAATGAGATCATAGAGATTTATGAGCGTTGTTGTAAGCTGCCCATCCATCCCAGACACCCTTATGCGGGAAAGCTGGTGTTCACCGCTTTTTCCGGTTCTCATCAGGATGCCATCAACAAGGGTGTGAAGGCTATGAAGGATCGGAACAGCGAAATATGGCAGGTGCCCTATCTGCCGATTGATCCTTCCGATATTGGCAGGGAGTATGAGCCCATTGTGCGCATCAATTCCCAATCCGGCAAGGGCGGTGTGGCCTTCATCATGGATACTTATTTTGGATTTAAGCTGCCCAAGGCGATGCACAAGGAATTTGCCAATGTGATCCAGGAAATTTCTGAGAAGCAGGGTGAGGTTTCGCCGGATCAGATCATGCAAAGCTTCAAGGCGGAGTATCTGGATCGCAAGGAGCCCATTCACTTCAGACAGCTTCACATGGACGATCTGAGTAGCTCGGTGAAGAGTGAGTTTGATACCAGAGTCACCGTGGTCTACACGGATCATGGCGAGGAGAAAAGCTTCGAGGCTGTGGGAAATGGGCCGATTGACGCGGCACAGAGAGGTCTGGCTGAGGCCCTTGGAATTTCTATCAAGATATTGGATTATGAGGAGCATGCCCTGCAGAGCGGCGCCAACTCTCAGGCAGCCGCCTACATCCATCTGCTGGACAGAGAGACCGGTCATGTGACATACGGTGTTGGTGTCAGCTCCAGCATCACAAGAGCGTCTGTCAGGGCGATCTTCTCTGCGGTGAATAGGCTGGGACTTACCGGAAGGTAAAGTTGTCGTTATCGATTATGATACAGATCATGGTTTTACCGGTATTAAGAAGGATTTCGTTTCCGTTGTCATCGTAGTAATGGGTGGCATCGTAATCGGAGTCCTTTTTCCATGTGACGTGGATTCCCATGCCGTTGGTAAAGTACCAACCGTCTCTGGTGTCGTCGTGGCACTGGAATACCAGATAGCCCTCGCTCAGTCCCAGATCCTCGCTTTTGATCTTCTGCACCAGAATATTTTTGAAGGCCAGCTGTTCGCCGGTGGCAGCGTCGATATGAGGGGTATCGATATCTCCTACCAAATGCTGGTAACGGTAGTAGAGCCCGTCTTTTTCGTTAAAATCAAAATAGCATCTGGTCAGCGGATAGCAGCCGGACATGTCAATGTAAGTAGCAGGGCTGGCGTCCTCGCCATACTGGGTCAGAGTGTTGGGCTCTGATCTGGTGGCAAAAAGGAAATGGTGATCGTCAGTGAGTCCACGGTAGGACAGGCTATAGCCTTTTTGCTGGATGACCTGAAGCAGTTTTGAACCTGTGATGTAGGTGTTGTGAGGCGCTTTACGGTCTGTAGAGCGGTAGAAAGCCGCACTGTCTGAGGCTGACATACCGTCAACATTTTCCGTGGTGGGTTGGTCGATCAATTCGTTAATAAAGAAAGGCCCGCCGTAGTGTACGAGAAAAGCGTCCCACTCAAAAGCCCAGTATGCATAGTAGGAGCGCAGGCTTCGCACATTCCCGATCTGTCCCAGAGCGGCCCAGTCTTCGTAGATTGCCATAAGGCGTGTCATGCGTCCTTCCACGTTGGCCTCGTAGAGTATGGATGCCTTTGAAAGGTTATACTGGGGGATGGCATCTTTCTCGTTGGGGATCATAACTGCGATAGGGCGGGTATCGGCCACGGAGTCATCCACCCACTCATTGGTGAGGAGGCTTCGAGTCATACCCTCATGAGGGGGGACAGAGTCGTCTTCGACAACAATGTTGGCAGGGGCGTTTGAGGGGGTGGAGGAGACTGTGTTCTCCTCAGTCTCAGGAAGAATGGGGCTGCTGGGCCCGTTATATCGTGTTCCGCAGGCTGTCAGCATTGTCAGTGCGACAATGAGAGCAAGGCCTGTTTTGAATCTTTTCATGGTAAGCCTCCATGTCTTTCGCAGTAAAAGCGTATTTCAGTAAAACCTATAAATTAGTTTATCATAAAATGGGAGAGAAGTCATTAGAGGGACAGTTTTTTTAGGCAATCTTAAGAATTAGAAGATCCAAAGGAGATTTAGCTGCATCTTGCGATTTGTTTTTTGGTATAGTATACTTTAGAAAGAAGTGATAAGAGAGCGAAAACGGGAGGAGTTTATGAGCCTGTTAAGTGTGATTGTTCCCTGCTATAACGAGGAGGAAAGTGTGGCTCTGTTTTATGAGGAGCTTGTGAAAAATGATGCTTTCTTTCAGGGTAAGGGAGTAGAGTTAGAGTTGTTATATATCAACGACGGATCTCGGGACGGGACATCTGCCGAGGTGAAGAAATTGCGTGAGAAGGACGAGAGGGTTCATCTGATTTCTTTTTCGCGTAATTTTGGCAAGGAGGCGGCTATGTATGCTGGTCTGGAGAGGTCCAGGGGCGATTATGTAGTGATGATGGACGTAGATCTTCAGGATCCGCCTTCTCTTTTGCCAGAGATGTATGCTGCTCTGGAGGAGGGATACGATTCCGTGGCCACCAGAAGGGTTACCAGAAAGGGGGAGCCGCCGATCCGCAGCTTTTTTGCCAGACGGTTCTATCATCTGATGAAGAAAATTTCCCAGACGGAAATGATGGACGGGGCGAGGGACTATCGGTTGATGACGAGGCAGATGGTGGATGCGATTTTGTCTATGAAAGAATATAACCGCTTTACTAAGGGGATTTTTGGCTGGGTCGGATTTCAGACCAAATGGCTGGAGTATGAGAATGTGGAGCGAGCCAGAGGGGAGACCAAGTGGAATTTTTGGAAGCTTCTCATGTATTCTTTTGAGGGAATCGTGGCGTTTTCCACGGCCCCGCTGATGATCGCTTCCTTTATGGGGGTATTGTTCTGTATAGTTGCCTTTTTGATGATCTTGTTTATTGTCGTGCGAAAGCTTGCTTTTGGAGATCCGGTGTCCGGCTGGCCGTCGCTGGTATGCATTATCCTTATGACCAGCGGTGTACAGTTTTTTTGCACCGGCATCTTGGGACAATATCTTGCCAAGACTTACATGGAGGTAAAGAGGCGGCCCATTTATCTTGTTAAGGAGGAACTATAGCATAAAGTATGATTTTCTTTACAGTTTCTTCACGTTACAGAATTCCACACATATGATAGAATGAATCCTGACACTAAAAACGCAAATTGTGATTTGATCGCGGCAGAAAGGGGAATGATCATGGATATCGCGACTGTAAAGGATTGTGAGCTGGAGAGATATATCACAAGCATCATGCTGGATGTTGGGGTTCCGGCACATTTGAAGGGCTATCACTATTTGAGGGATGCCATTTTGCTGACCGGTAGGGATATGGAGGTGGTCAGCAGTGTGACAAAGCTCTTGTATCCTACGATTGCCAAGCATTTTAAGACCACCAACCAGAAGGTGGAGCGGGCGATCCGCAACGCTATCGAAGTGTCATGGATGAGGGGAAACATAAACACTTTTGAGGAGATGTTTGGATACTCGGCGGCATCCGGCAAGACCAGACCGACCAACAGTGAATACATAGCGCGTATTGCTGACAAGGTGAGGCTGGATTATAAGGCGATGTAGATTAGGCTAGATGGGAGGACGATCATGGAGCGATCCATGGTCGTTTTCATTTGTACAAATAGGATAAATATGGTATAATGTGCGCAAAGGGCAGAAGGACTCTGCCCGCAACTTGTGAAGGAGTAGCTATGGCTTATCAAATGCTTCGCCTTTTGTGCTTTTTTATGGTACTGATCCCGCTTTTGCTGGGACGGGGCGCGCTATGTATATCGTATAGGAAACAGCCGATCCGGGAGACCATATTGTCAGACAGTGTGCTGACGGGATATCTGATCATGATAGGACTGACCGAGGCCGCTCACATGGGAACTGTCGTTCTTGGGTGGTCTTTTTCTGATTGCTGGAAACTGTTTGCGCTGATGCTGGTGGTGTGTCTGTTTGCGGCCGTCGGTATCCTTTTATGGGACAAGCATGGAAAGAAGAATTCCAATAGGCGAAAGCTTCCCGGAAAAAATCGAAAACCAGTCACAACAAAAGAACAAGTGTTATTTATCGCTTTTGCGGCGCTGGTATTGATTCAAATTATGCGGATCGTGATTCAAAAAGAAGTTTACCTGGGCGGAGACATGACTGCGGAAACAGTGAATAGTTTTTTGATAACGGATGCTATTTATAAAGTCAACCCCATGACGGGAGAACTCTACAGTTTGGGGATCCCCTTTCGTCTACAAATCTTGTGTCTTCCCACCTTTTACGGAACCCTCTGCGCTCTGTTTGGTCTGAGTGCGGAGCAGGTGGTGTGGAGCATTGTGCCCATTGCTACGCTGTTGTACAGCTATCTGGCGTACAGTATTCTGGCCCGTGTGCTTTTTCCGGACAAGAGGGATCAAAGGGTGGCTTTTTTGATTTTTGTAGCACTTCTCTATCTTTTTGGAGATTATATGTACGGAGTGGATGGCTTTGGTGTGATGCACGGAGGTTTTCGGGGTGTGGTGATCCGGGCGGCGGTGCTCCTGCCCTATACTTTTGGCGCAGTGATGCGCAGACGGTGGAAGATTGTGATCTTGTGTGTGTTGGCGGAGGCATGTCTGGTCTGGACATTTTATGGCATGGGCGTATGCTTGTTTGTGGCAGCGGGGCTGACGTTGGTCAACCGCCTGATAGGCCGTAGGCGTAAATCTGCCGACGGGAAGGAGACGACCGTATGAGGGAGCTCTTCAGGAATGCCTGGCTTGGCTGGGGCCGTTATACAGAGAATGGCAAGTTTGCTGCACTCTTGCTGGCTGTGCTTTTGATCTTCTGGCTGCTGCAAAGAGCAGCCTTCGGCGATCATAAAAAATTTTTAGGATTGATGGTGTATACGTCATTTATGACGGTGGCTTGTATCTGTCCGGTGACAGCGGTATGCTTCATGCTGTATCAGACACGCTTTTACGATTACGAATGGATCTGGAGTTTGGTACCGGTGACAGCTGTCATCGCTGCCGGCGGAACGGTTTTTCTGGAAAAAATTTGGGAAGACTATTCTCATCCAAAGGAAAAAAGGTACTTTCGGGCCTCCCTGTTCACAGCCGCTCTAGTGCTGCTGATCTTTTTCAGCGGAAGCCTGGATCAAAAAGTTTGGAATGACGGTGTGACGGGAAGCGAGCGTGCACAGGTGGAGGCGGTGTTGGAACGCCTGATGACAGAGCAGGATGAGGAAGGTTTGTGTCTGTGGGCGCCCAGGGAGGTCTTGGAGTGTGCAAGAGCCTATTCCGGTGAGATATTTCTCCTTTATGGCAGAGACATGTGGGACGGTGCGTTGGGGGCGTATACTTACGAGGTATATGATGAGACCAGGCGGGAACTGTACCTGTGGATGGATCATGCGGAGGAGAGTGGAAGCCTTGTGGGGATCGTGGAGGTGCTGACCGTCGATGAGGCGGGAGAGCAGCACAATGGCGAAAAGCAGTTGGACGGCATAGTTTGTATACAGGATGCTATCAATATGGGAGCCAACCGCATTTTGCTCCCGGGAAATATGCAGGAAGAGGATCTGGAGCAGATTGAGAAAGCGCTTTCTGTGGAGGCAGAGGAGTTAGGAGGCTATATTTTGCTCAGGTTAGGAAAGTGACGAGGAGGAAAACCATGATCAGCGTGATTGTGCCGGTCTATCATGCGGAAAAATACATTGTGGAGACAATGGACTGCGTGCGCAGCCAGACCTATCGGGACTGGGAGCTCCTTTTGGTGGAGGACTGTGGCAGGGATGGCTGTGTGCAGATGATCCAGCGGTATATAGAGGATACGCGCGATGATAGGATCCGACTGATCAGACAGCCTTCCAACATGGGGGCGGCTATGGCCCGCAACAGGGGGGTACAGGAAGCCAAAGGACGTTACATCGCCTATTTGGACGCGGACGACTTGTGGGAGGCTGAAAAGCTGGAGCGTGAGCTGGCCTTTATGAAGGAGAGAGAGGCCGCCTTTGTGTTTACCGGCTATGAGTTTGCCGACGAGTGGGGGAAAGGAACAGGTAAGGTAGTACATGTGCCGGAAACTCTTAACTATAAGGAAGCATTAAAGAATACTACTATTTTCACAACGACTGTTATGTTTGACACGCAGAAAGTGAACAAGGAGCTTTTACAGATGCCGGTTATGAAGAGCGAAGACACGGCGCTGTGGTGGAAGATCCTGCGATTGGGGTACACTGCCTACGGTTTGGACGAGAATCTGGTGAAATACCGCCGTGCGGGTAAATCCTTGTCCTCCAACAAACTGGAAGCTATTCGGCGCATTTGGAACCTCTACCGTAGGGCGGAGGGAATGAGTGTAATAAGCAGTGCTTATCACTTCTGTTTCTGGGCTGTCCGGGCTGTGAAGCGCAGGGTGTAGCAGGCGGGAGAACCGCTGTAGGAGCAATGATTTTGGGAAAATTCAGTAAAACCATGTCAAAGTATGGGATAATATGGTATACTATACAAGAATGTAATGCGATTCTATACCGTTAATGCGGAGGAAGATGGTTTTGACTACAAATACCAATCAAATTAAATTACAGAGGATGGAGTCTTTTAAACGCCTGATCAACCTTGGGCTGACGGCCGGGTGTCTGGCGCTGGAGATTGCTGTTTTTGCCTATAACTGGCTGGAGCATTTTCAGTACAGCGTGGTGGAGCCGCTGCGGGACTTCTGGTTCAAAGGACATTTGCTGGAGATAGCCATCTACGGTGTGATCCTCTTTTTCTTCTCCAAGATGTACGGCGGTATGCGGCTGGGATATTTGAAAAATGTGGAGATCATCTTTTCGCAGGTGTTTGCCACCTTTATGGCCAACGTGCTGATCTATGCGGAGTTGTCTGTCATGGCATTCCAGCTGTTTATGCCTAAAGTGTTTATCTTTATGATGGTGGAGCAGACTGTGATCGTGGTAATCTATATCTATGTGACCAATAGGCTGTATAAGTCTCTGTTTCCGCCGAGAAAACTGTTGTTGATCCATGGGGACAGACCCATAGAGGATATCTGCAACAAATTTGAGAGCAGGAAGGACAAGTACCGGATCGTAAGGTATGAGCATATTGGAAAGGGAGTGCCGGATCTGTGCAAGGCGATCCTCAAAGAATATACGGAGGGAACCTGCAATGCGGTGGTACTGTGGGATGTGTCCGTGGAGGACAGGAACAAACTTTTGAAATTCTGCTATTCTCAATCCATTCGAATATACTTAATGCCAAAGATTACAGATGTTATATTAACGGGTGCAGAGGAATTGCATGTGTTTGACGCTCCCTTGCTTTTGACCAGAGAATACTGCCTTACCATGGAGCAGCGCTTTATTAAAAGAATGATTGATATTTTATTTGCAGCCCTGTTGCTCGTCATTGCATCCCCTTTTATGCTGATAACGGCTATCGCTATCAAGATTTACGACGGAGGGCCGGTGCTTTACAGGCAGGTGCGCTGTACCAGGAATCAGCGGCAATTCTACATTTTGAAGTTTCGCAGCATGCGCACGGATGCGGAGAAGGACGGCGTGGCCAGGCTGGCCCAGAAGAATGATGACCGCATCACACCTATCGGGCAGCTGATCCGCAAGTGCAGGATTGATGAACTGCCCCAGCTCTTCAATATCCTGCGGGGTGACATGTCCTTCATCGGCCCCAGGCCGGAGCGGCCGGAGATCATCAATCAATATGTGGAGATCATGCCAGAATTTGTCTTCCGCATGAAGGTGAAGGCGGGCTTGGCCGGCTTTGCACAAGTGTACGGCAAGTACAACACATCACCCTACGATAAGCTGAAGTTGGATCTGGCGTACATTGAACATTATTCTATCTGGCTGGACCTCAAACTGATGCTTCTGACTTTAAAGGTTCTTCTATGGCCGGACAGCACGGAGGGTGTGGAGAATGAGCAGATCACTGCATTTAAGGCGTCCTATGACCGCAAGAGAGAAGAGGAAGAATGACGGAAGACAGTGAAAAGCAGGCTAGAAAACGGACAGGAGACGGACTATGTGGGAAGGAAGCTATGGAAAGGAACCCTTCGACCTTCGGTTGGCGGTGCTTCGACTGATTAAGAATATACCTGTAATAACAGCCGTTACCGTATTGGGAACACTCCTTTTTGGCGGCGGTTACTATGTGAAAAATGTGTTGTTCTATCAGGATCACTTATACGCAGCCACCTCTATCTACCGTGTGGAGTACACGGAAGAACCCACTCAGTCGGGAGATTATTACATTAATGAGATGAGCTGGAACACCTATGTGGAATCTCAGGAGTTTTATGAGGCGGTTATAGGGCACCTGAGCGAGATCACGAAAGATCTGTCTTATGTCTATCCGCTTTCCAAGGATCGATATGTGGAGGAAGTGGAGGCATTTCTTGCGTCGGACTGGCACGTCCCCTCCACGGTTGTGACCACGGAGCTTGAAGGGTGGAGTGTGTACATTGCACAGGCTGTGGAGCAGACCATGATACAAGAATTTGTGGAGAGCAATCCTCAAGTTTTGCGGGTTACCGTGATCGATCCCGCCGTCACTGCAGTGGAGGTACTTCCTGATGTGCGGCCTCTCAGGGCAGTGATCCTGAGTGCGGTTTTATCCTGTTTTTTTGCGGTGGTGATCTTTCTTCTTCGGGAACTGGGGGCGGACAGTATTTGGCTGCCGGTCACGTTGAGACAGCGCTATGGTCTTGCCGCAATGGGAACGATTCACAGCACAGAGCTTCTTCCCAATCTGGAATACCATTTTGCCAAGGCGGAGAGAATTGCCGTCTGTGCGGTTGATGAGCATATTGACCCTGTAGAGGTGTGGGGGGCGATCAAAGAGCGAGGGGATGGAAGTACCCTCATGGGGAAAGAATGGATCCCGATGCCGGCACCTTTTCTTTGTGGGGAGAGCGGTGATAGTATGCGAAGTATGGATGCTGTGTTATTAGTCATAGGGGCCGGAAGCCATGTGGGAAAGCCTTTAGAGCGTGCACTGGAGTATCTGACAGAGCAAGAAATAAAAATAACAGGTGCAATATTATGGGAGGCGGATGAACGGCTGATCCGCACCTACTATCGCATTCCTTTTGCCTCCAACGCGGAGGATATCCCTTCGAAACGGGAGGGAAGCCTATGAGTGTACAGGTTCTGGCATCGGTGATGAACAGCTCTGTGGAGCAGATCACAAAACAGATGAATTTGGATTCTGATGCGGTCATCATCAATCAATGTGACCGTCTTGGAATGGAAGAAATGGAATACAGAGGGCATAGAGTGCGCTTTTTTTCCTTTCCGGACAGAGGGATCGGAAGGAGCCGCAATGAGGCGATCATGAGAGCAGATAGCGATATCTGCCTTTTTTCGGATGCGGATATTGTGTATGAGGAGGGCTATGCGGAGGCTATAGAGGCAGAGTTTGCCCAAAATCCAATGGCGGATATGATCCTTTTCAACATCTCGGTGGAAGTGGACCGCCGGACCTATCATATCACAAAACGGCGGAAAGTGCACTGGTACAACTGCGGACGCTATGGGGCGGTAAGCTTTGCAGTAAAGCGGGAGAGTCTGCTTGCATCGGGGGTGACTTTCTCCCTGCTGTTTGGCGGCGGCGCCAAGTACAGCAATGGGGAGGACAGTCTTTTTTTGAAGGAGTTTATGTCCAAGGGTTATCGGGTCTACACGGCGCCCGTGACTATCGGCAGGGAGATTGCCGGGGATTCCACCTGGTTTTCCGGATACAATGAGAAATTTTTCCACGACAGAGGAGTGCTCTATCATTATCTATACAGAAGGCTTGCTGGATTCATGGCAATCCGCTTCCTGATGGCCCATCGAGGGAAGCTCTGTGCAGAAACTTCTGTAAAACAGGCTTATTCCTGGATGAAGGATGGAATCCGGGTGGGAAAGGGAGGCGAGTAGATGGAGAGCAGCGCACTGGTATATATTTTCCTGACCATAGTGACCCTTCTGCTGGCTCTCTGTGTGGATAACCGGGCCTATGTGCCGGGACACATAAGCGGCAGACGCTTTCCCGGAACGGATGTAGGTTTTCGCAGGGAGCAGGCCAGGAATCTGGTGGCGGAGATTGCTATTTTTTGTCTGTTGACCGGCGTGTCTGCGTGCCGCATTGCCGTGGGGAACGACTATTGGCCCTATCGCTTTAACTTTCGACTGATCGCACAGGAGCGCCATGTGTCCTCAGAGCTGGGCTTCAATTTGATCGTAAAAGGAATGCAGGATCTGTTTGGGTATGACAATTATCTGCCGATTTTTGCACTGTTTTCCTTTTTGACAGTTTTATTCTTTGTGCTGGCGCTTCACGATCAGGGGAGCCACTATGCATTCTCACTGTTTCTTTTAATGACGGGGGGCTACTATTTCAATAGTTTAAATACCGTACGTTATTATTTGGCGCTGGCGATCGCACTGTACACCATGAAGTATGTGCTTCGGGGAGAGTACGGTAAATTTATTCTGTGGGTGGTGGCAGGAACCGCTTTCCACAAGTCGATTCTTTTGGTGATCCCTGTGTATCTGGTAGCCAGATGGCTGGCGGCCACACGACTGAAAAAATGGCATTATGTGGCTGGCGGAATTCTGATCTTAAGTCTCATCTTTGCACAGGATGTTTATCGGGGAATTATCTTTCGATTTTACGGCTTTTATGAGAATTCTGATTTTGATAACGGGCGTTTGTCTTATGTGAATATCTTGAAGTGTGTGGCAGTGTTGATCTTGTGTGGAATCTGCTATCGACGCAGTCTTCGGGACAACATGGCGGCACGGTTTTATTTTTTCCTGAATGTGGCAGGGCTTGTCGCCTTCTGCTGCGGCACTTTCACCCCGGAAGTGTCCCGTGTTGCCTATTATATGGTTATTTCTCAGATATTCCTGATCCCGAGGCTGCTTGCGGACATGGAGAAGACGTGGCTGCGCAGGCTTATGTATGTGGGAGTGATCGGTGCATTTACTGTGTACTTTGTCTTTTTATTGCGGGGAATGTACGCGGTAGATGTGAGGCTGCTGCCCTATCTGAATTGGATCTTTAACTGACGGAGCGAGAGGAACATTGAGATGAGAGTGCTATGGCTGTGCAATTTTATGTTGCCTATGATCGCAGAAAAATTTCATTTAGGTTATACCAACAAAGAAGGCTGGGTCAGCGGATTAGCGTCCATGGTGTTAGAGCGCAAGGAGGAGAGCGGCATCGAGCTTGGGATTGCTTTTCCGGCACCGGAGGAACTCTGCGGTGGGAAGGGGCAGGAAATAGAGAATAACACATGTTCTTTTATGGCTTTTGGTTTCCTGGAGGACACCATGCACCCTCACTGTTACGACACCGGTCTAGAGGAAAGACTCCGTTCTATTGTGGCTGAGTTTCAGCCGGACGTGATACACTGCTTTGGCACGGAATATCCCCATACGCTGGCTATGTGCAGGATATTTTCGCGGAAGGACAGGCTGCTTGTAGGGATACAGGGCTTGTGCGCCGTGTATGCAAACACCTATTTTGCAGACTTGCCTCAAAACGTGGTAAAGTCCACAACTCTGCGTGATATATTGAAGCGAGACAGGCTGCCCGGACAGCAGGCCAAATTTGAAAAAAGAGGTGCGATGGAGAGAGAGGCCCTTCAGATTGCAGGCAATATCACGGGACGCACGGATTGGGACAGACATTATGCCCATAACTGGAATCCCAATGCCAAGTATTATGTTATGAATGAGACTTTGCGGGAAAGCTTTTATCAAGGGGCATGGCGGGAGGAGGAATGCATTCCCCACTCCATTTTTGTCAGTCAGGGCGATTATCCCATCAAAGGGTTGCATTACCTGCTTTTGGCGCTGCCAAAGATCCGACAGAAATATCCCGATGCGCAGGTATTCGTGGCAGGAGATTGTATTGTGGGGAACGGGAGCTTTTGGAAAAGATGGAAGCTGTCGGCCTATGGTAAATATCTTCGGAAGCTGCTTGGGGAGGGCGGACTGTGGGCTCATGTCACCTTTTTGGGACGGTTGAACGCTCAGGAAATGAAAGAGCGCTATTTGAAGAGTCATCTCTTTGTCTGTTGCTCGACGATTGAAAACTCCCCTAATTCCCTGGGAGAGGCTATGGTGCTGGGGGTGCCCTGTGTCAGTGCGGATGTAGGCGGAATTCCAAGCCTGTTTACAGATGGGGAGGACGGTCTTTTGTATCAGGGCTACCGCAGCGAGAAAAATTCCTATGACCGTATCAGCGGTGATCATAGGACGGAGGACGAGCGGCGGGAGGAAAACGCAAACGCGCTGGCTGACGCAGTGATCCGAATGTGGAGCGACCCTGACCAAATGCAAGCTTATTGTAAGCATGCGAGGGAACATGCCGCGAAAACCCATGACAGAGAGGAAAATTATAGAAGGCTGATTGAGATCTATGCAAGTATTGTGGAGCGAGCCTCAAGCAGCCGATAATATGACGGGTGATATTGAAGTTTGGAGAAAAATCAATCGGAGATTAAGTTGCAGGAAATTATGCAGAAACAGGCAAAAAAAGTGATGTGTATGTCAATAAATGCAAGATTATGTCAAAAAATGAAAGATAATGGGGCAAATTATGTGGAAGGGCAGCTATGAGAATTACATTCGTATCTAATTACATCAATCATCATCAGATCCCTTTCTGTAATGCCATGAGTAAATTGGCAGCACAGGAAGGTGGCAGCTTTTTCTTTGTGCAGACAGAGCCCATG
The DNA here is from genome assembly GCA_022511465.1 of Acetatifactor sp. Taxonomy (GTDB): domain Bacteria; phylum Bacillota; class Clostridia; order Lachnospirales; family Lachnospiraceae; genus Acetatifactor. The sequence goes on from JAFLRM010000001.1 coordinate 32,588, forward strand.
GAGCAGGAGCGCGTGCGTATGGGATGGCAGCTTCAGGAGTTGCCGGAATATGCGCATTGTTATTATGAGGAAGAAGCTTTTTGCAGACAGCTGGTTCTGGACAGTGATGTGGTACTGTTTGGAGGCTGCGATGAGGAAGCTTATATTGCGGAGAGGTTGACACAGGGTAAGTTGGTGATCCGCTACAGCGAAAGACTTTACAAAACCGGTCAGTGGAAGGCGATTTCACCAAGAGGGCTTAAGAAAAAGTACCGTGATCACACCTGTTATCGGAAAGCACCGGTGTACTTACTGTGTGCCGGAGGGTATGTGCCGTCAGATTTCCATCTGGTGCACGCCTATCCGGGCAAGATGTTCTGCTGGGGATACTTCCCGGAGAAGAGGCGCTATGATATTGAGCAGTTGCTGAAGGATAAGGGATATCGCGGAGGCACTGGATCTTCGGCCAAGATACCTTATCTTCTGTGGGCAGGGCGAATGATCGACTGGAAGCATCCGGAGCTTCCGCTTCAGACGGCGGCCTATCTGAAAGGGCAGGGTCTTACCTTTCACATGGATGTGATTGGGGGCGGCGATATGGAGGAACAGATGCGGAGTCTTTTGCAGGAACTCGGCTTGGAAAAACAGGTGTCATTTTTAGGTTTCCGGACACCGCAACAAGTACGCGAACACATGGAGAGGGCAGACATCTACCTATTTACCAGTGACCGGCAGGAGGGCTGGGGAGCTGTGGCCAATGAGGCCATGAACAGTGGCTGTGCACTGGTGGCAGATCATATGATCGGAGCGGTGCCCTATCTTGTGCGGCACGGGGAAAACGGGCTGATCTATCGGGATGGGGACAAGGAGATGTTGTTTCGACAGGCGGCGGAGCTGGTGCGGGACGCGGACTTTCGCAAAAGGCTTGGGCGAGCTGCCTATGAGACCGTCACACAGCGGTGGAATGCGGAGTATGCCGCAGAGAAACTGATGGTGTTGTGCGACAGGCTGTTGAATGCCGATGCAGCGCGCTGGCGGTCAGAAGAGCCTCCGGCGGGGCCTCTTTCCCCCTGTGATCCGGCACCGGTGATAGCGGAGCGGAAAATGCTTCCTTGGCTGATAAGGAAATAGGAGGTGCGTCCATGGCCGAAAGACCATTGATCAGCGTGATCGTTCCGGTCTACAATATAATAGAGTATCTGCCCAGATGTGTGCACTCCATCACGGATCAGACCTATGGGAATCTGGAGCTTTTGTTGGTAGATGACGGTTCCACGGACGGAACCGGTGAATTGTGCGACCGCTTGGCAGCGGAGGACGGGCGCATACGGGTCTTCCACAAGGAGAACGGTGGTTCCTCCTCAGCCCGAAACCTGGGAATCTCACAGGCAAAAGGTGAGTATCTGGGCTTTGTGGACAGCGATGACTATGTGGAGCCGGATATGTACGAGCGCCTGTATCAGGGAATTATTGAATTTGGGGTAAAGGCTGCACAGATTGGAAGAGATGAGATTGACGAACAAGGGCATCGGCTCCCCAATATTTGTGAGCCGCCGAAAGAGCCTGTCTGCTATGAGGACGGAGATTTTTTGAGGGAACTTCTGATGCACCGTGGTGACTGTTCTTTCTGTACAAAACTGTTGCGCAGAGAGCTATTTGCCGGGGAAAACTTTCCGGAGGGGAGGCTCAACGAGGATTTTTACCTGTTGGTGCGTATGCTGCCTCGGATTGGCAGACTGGTCTCTCTGCCGGAACAGGCTTATCATGTGTTTTATCGCATTGGCAGCAATTCCCGCAAGGCAGACAGGGAGAACTTTTCTCGAGTTTACGGAGACAGCGTGGACAATGCGGATATGGTGGCAGCCATTGTGGACAGGGAGTATCCTGACTTGAGGACCGTGGCACTTCGATTTGGCGTATTCCAGCGGTTGGAATACCTGTTGCACATCCCCATCAGCCGGATGCGGCGGGACAATACTCAGTACCGCGCTATTGTGAAGTGGCTTCGTCGGATGTGGACGCGCGGCATGACGAACGCCCTTCTTACCGGCAAAAATAAGGCATATCATACTATTTTTGCCATAGCTCCGAGGGGCGCCAGAAAATTTCACCGATTTCTGCGGAAAAAAAGCTAATTTTGACATTACCCGGAGAATGGAGTACATTTATAGTAATCATCATATAAAGTTGGGAAATTAGGATAAAATTTATGAAAAAGTTGAATGAAGTGAGAGCGGGGCTCTTGAAAGTGCCCGTGACAAGGATCGCACTGTTGATCGTGGCGGATCTTTTTGCCATATTGTTGTCGGAAGTGCTGAGCCTGTACGTGAGATATGATTTTAAGTTCATGGATGTAAGCCGGGAGTTTTGGGAGGCGATCCTGGTAATTTATCCTTTCAATGTGGTCCTCACGCTGATCATTTTTTATATTTTTAAGCTGTACAATAGTGTGTGGCGATATGCCTCCGACAAAGAGCTGGTAAACAACGGAATAGCGGTGTTTGTATGTGCCATAATACAACCGATCCTGTGCTGGATCGTGGGGATGAGGCTGCCTGCAAGCTTTCCTTTCGCTTACTGTTTCTTTTTGCTCTTGTTTACCTGTGGTGTGCGTTTCAGCTATCGTATTCTGCGGGTACTGCAGAACCGGCGTCTGATGCATAGCGGGAGAAATGAGCGTATCAATTGTATGATCATCGGTGCGGGAGCGGCAGGCAATGCGATCATCAAGGAGATTGAAAGCAGTAATTACCTAAGTATGCAAGTGGCTTGTGTTATTGATGACAATCCGGGGTGTCATGGGAAGTATTTGAGGGGTGTGCCCATTGTGGGAGGACGTGACACGATTTCGGACAATGTGCAGAAATATGCTATTGATGAGATCATTATTGCCATCCCTTCAGCGAGCAGACAGGATCTGAAGCCCATCTTGGAAATCTGTAAAGAGACCGGATGCCGAATGCGGATCCTTCCGGGAATGTATCAGATCATCAATGGGGATGTGAACGTGTCACAGCTGCGAGATGTGCAAATTGAAGATCTGCTGGGCAGAGATCCTATTACTGTCAATGTGGATGAGATCATCGGCTATGTGAAAGGCAAAGTGATCCTGGTCACCGGAGGGGGCGGTTCCATAGGAAGCGAGCTCTGCCGGCAGATTGCCGGACACGATCCGAAACAGCTGATCGTATTGGATATTTATGAAAATAATGCCTACGAGATCCAACAGGAATTGAAGAGGGACTTTCCGGAGCTGGATCTGGTAGTGCTCATTGGCTCTGTGCGCAATACGGCGAGAGTGGAGGAGGTTTTTAAGACTTATCGTCCGGAAATTGTGTATCATGCGGCGGCACACAAGCATGTACCTCTGATGGAGGACAGCCCCAATGAGGCAGTGAAGAACAATGTGTTTGGAACGCTTAAGGTGGCTGCCGCAGCGGACAGATATGGCACAAGGCGCTTTGTGATGATCTCCACGGACAAGGCGGTGAATCCCACCAATGTCATGGGAGCCAGCAAACGCATCTGCGAGATGATCATCCAGAATCTGAATCGAAGATCGCGGACAGAATATGTGGCGGTGCGATTTGGAAATGTGCTGGGAAGCAACGGCAGTGTGATCCCTCTGTTTAAGAAGCAGATTGCACAGGGTGGCCCGGTGACGGTGACCAGCCCTGATATCATCCGTTATTTTATGACGATCCCGGAGGCAGTGTCCCTGGTGCTTCAAGCGGGAGCCTACGCAAAGGGTGGAGAAATCTTTGTGTTGGATATGGGTGAGCCTATGAAGATCGTGGATCTGGCCCAAAATTTGATCAAGCTGTCGGGGTATCGGGTGAATGAGGATATTAAGATTGAATTTATTGGTCTGCGGCCCGGGGAGAAGATGTATGAGGAGCTTCTGATGAATGAGGAGGGACTCAGGGAGACGGCTAATAAGATGATTTATATTGGAAAACCTATTGAGTACGATGAAGATGTGTTTGAGGAGCAGTTGGAGAGGCTGCGCCAGGTCTCTGCGGATGAAGGAGGGGATGTCCGCGAGGTGATCAAGGAGATTGTGCCGACGTATCACTACGAGTCCGAGTGACGGCACTAGGGGTAATAACATGCAGGTAGAGAGGATGGAAAGGAGATGAGCTTATTGTATCCATATATTAAGAGAACCTTGGATTTCATAATGGCTCTTTTGGGATTGATCATCTTGTCTCCTGTTTTTTTGGTACTGATCATAGCGATCAAACTGGATTCTCCGGGCCCTGTTCTGTTTAGACAGAAGAGAATTGGGATCCATAAGTCACATTTTTCCATCCTGAAGTTTCGAACCATGAGGACGGATACGCCCAAGGATATGCCGACGCACCTTTTGAAAGACCCGGATCAGTATATCACAAAGGTGGGAAAGTTTTTGAGAAAGACGAGTCTGGACGAGCTGCCGCAGATCGTCAATATCCTGAAAGGGGATATGGCGGTGGTGGGACCCAGGCCGGCGCTCTGGAATCAGGAGGATCTGATCGCGGAACGGGACAAGTATGGTGCCAATGATGTGAGACCGGGTCTGACCGGGTGGGCACAGATCAATGGGCGCGATGAGCTGGAGATTCCCGTGAAAGCAAAGTTTGACGGAGAGTATGTGAAGCGGATGGGCCTTGGTATGGATTGCAGGTGTTTTTTTGGAACCTTCTTAAGTGTGCTCAGAGGTGACGGTGTCGTGGAGGGCGGTACCGGCGCCATGGCGACGGGAATTATGGATGCAACAAGCAGGGCCAGCCGAGAAGAGGATATACAATAAGGTAGTTTGGCGGAACAAGCATAAACAGTAAGGAAACAGGTTATGGAACAGGCCGTAAGACGAATTTTGATAACCGGAGTAAACAGTTATGTCGGAAACAGTGTAGAAGCATATCTGAAAGAATATAACAGCGTGCAGGGCAGGGAATTGTATCGCGTGGGAAAGTGCTCCCTCAGAGAGAAGTCCTGGGAGCAGGAAAGCTGGAATGGCTACGATGCAGTGCTCCACATGGTGGGGATTGCCCACGCTGATATTGGGCATGTGTCCGAGGAAACGAAGAGGCGTTATTATGAGATCAATCGTGACCTGGCGGTGCGTGCGGCAGAGAAAGCGAAGCGCGAGGGTGTCAGGCAGTTTGTATATATGAGTAGTGTGATCGTGTACGGCGACAGCGCAACCGTGGGCAAAGGGAAGAAGATTACCGAAGAGACTGAGCCCTCCCCCGCAAACTTTTACGGGGACAGCAAGTGGCAGGCGGAGAAAGCACTGAAGAAGCTGGAGGATGCTTCCTTTGCCATTGCCATTGTGCGTGCCCCAATGATCTATGGCAGGGGCAGTAAAGGAAATTTTCCACTGCTTGCAAAGCTGGCAGAGAAAACTCCCATTTTCCCGTCGATCAACAATGAAAGGAGCATGTTGTACATTGAGAATTTGGCAGAGTTTTTTCGTCTGCTGGTGGAGAGTGGCAGGGGAGGGGTATTCTTTCCGCAGAACCGGGAATATGTCACCACCTCGCAAATGGTGCAGATGATCGCCGCGGCGAAAGGACAACGGATCCGTCCGTGGCGCGTGATCAACCCGTTGGTAAAGCTGGCGGGCAAAATGCCCGGCAAAATAGGCGGCATGGTAAACAAAGCGTTCGGTTCCCTGACGATCGATCAGGAGTTGAGTGTCCGCGATATAGATGGATACCGGCGTTATTCTCTGGAAGAGAGCATAGGTAGAATTTATGAGAGTTAGTATCATCACGGTGGCATACAACAGCGAGATGTCCATCGGACACACCATGGAGTCCGTTCTGGGTCAGACCTTCCCGGATGGCAGGGTGACACTGGAATACTTGATCATAGATGGGAAAAGCAAGGATCGCACCGTGGAAGTGGCGGAGAGCTACAGGGAGGCATTTGAGAAAAAAGGGATTACCCTTCGCGTGTTCAGTGAACCGGATGAGGGGATCTACGACGCCATGAACAAAGGTATACGTCTGGCACAGGGCGAGATCATTGGAATATTAAACAGCGATGACTGGTATGAGCCGGACACGGTGCAAGTCGTGGTGGAAACCTTTGAGCGGGAGGACTGCGACCTTTTGTACGCCGATATCCGCGTGCACAAGGTAAACGGCAACACCTTTGTCAAGAAGGCGAGGAATCGCAACTTTGAGACCTCCAGAGACTGGAATCATCCCACCACCTTTGTGAGGGCAGAACTGTATAAGAAGTACCCCTTCCGCGATCTGGGAATCCATGATGATTACGGTTTTTTCCTTCAGATGAAGAAGCAGAAGCGAAGGATTGTGATCGTGAACAAGGTGCTGGCCAATTTCCGTATGGGGGGAGCCAGCAATCAAAAGAGCCTGAAGGCAGCCGTGAAACGCATTCAGGACCGTTACCACTATTGCTACCGCATCAATGGCTACAGCAGATGGTATCTGTTGGAATGTGTGGCGATCGAAGCGGCCAAGATGATCTTGGGATGAGCAGATATTACCAAAGATAGCACACCGAAAATATGTTATGATAACCGTGCGAGCTCGCAGACCATGTTGACGTGTCGAAGACACCACAGAAAGAGGAAATGAGGTGCTCATGAAGCATTCCATAAAAAAAGTGAAAAAAATATTAATTTATATTGTTTGTACTCTTGTCCTGACCGCATCGTTTGGCAGCGTGGAAGGAGCTTCTCGAAAAGCGCATGCGCTGACGGAAGAGGATGAAGCCTGGTATCAGGAGGCGAGAGCGGCACTTGCGGAGATCGTAGACGAACGTCCGATCATGGCGCTTGTATATCTGAGCGATGAATATCCCGTGCGTGTGGAACCTTCCTACGACAGTGAGACGATACTCACGGTCCCCAGCGGACAGTTGGTGACGATAGAGGATGCAGTCATCAGTGAGGATCATATGGCGTGGGAATATGTCAGCCTCTATTATGGGGATACGGAATATTGCGGATATGTTCCAAGAACAAATCTTGCCTGCTCCGATGAACGTTTTCTGGAGTGGGAGAGCAGCTATGGCATGAATCCCATGGCGGCGGTTCCCATGATGATCGCGGAGGGGCCTACGCCTTATGCGGATATTAATCAGTTCCCAGCCAGTTATCAGGCGGCACTGGTGGAATTGAAAAATCAATACCCCAGCTGGATATTCGTGCCGATGAACACCGGTCTGAACTGGAGCACGGTGATCAATAACGAGATCGGCGGAGGGAAGAGCCTGATTTATAAAAATCAGCCGGACTATACCAAGGAAGGTCTGTATGACACGGGAAACTGGTACTATGCCTCCAGAGCTATACTGGAATATTATATGGATCCCCGCAACAGCCTGACATTGGACTCGATCTTTCAGTTTGAGCAGCTGACCTACAACGAAAGTTATCACACGGAAGCAGCTGTGGAGAGCTTTTTGAATAAAACTTTTATGAATAGTTCACAGAAAGCACCGGGAACAGTAATGACCTACGCTCATATCTTCTGGTCCATTGGTGCGGAGGAAGGTCGGAAAGTAAGCCCCTTCCATTTGGCGGCCCGTGTCTATCAGGAGCAGGGACAGGGAGATTCCCCCTTGATCTCCGGAAATTATCCGGGATATGTGGGATACTATAACTATTTTAACGTGGGAGCCAGCGGTACCACTAACGAGCAGGTGATCGTAAGTGGTCTGCAGTATGCCAAAGACCACGGATGGGACAATGCCTACCATTCCATTCTTGGCGGTGCGGATGTGATCTCTGCCAACTATATCCGAAAGGGACAGGATACTCTGTACCTTCAAAAATTTAATGTCAATCCCACCGGTGGATATCCTCTGTATACGCACCAATATATGCAGAACATTATGGCACCCACCACAGAGGGATCAAGCATTATGAAGCTGTATCAGGGAGCCAGCTCTCTGGACAATACCTTTGTGTTCAAGATTCCCGTGTTTAACAATATGCCGGGTTCGGCCAGCGCCAAACCCACTTCTTCCACCAATGTAGTGCTGCAGGTTCCTTCCGGATATGACACCACCGTATATCTGGATGGCATGGCATACAGCGCGGTCAGCCGAAACGGCAGATATATTGTGACGGCACCACATGCCAATATGACCAATGCAGTAGTATACCGGTACGATGCGAGCGGCGTGCCTGTGGGAATGTATGTGTGGACGCTGGAATATCAGAACGGCGCCTACAAAGTGACGGCACAGCCGCAGCTGACAGACCTTTTGACCTATCACGGCTTTTCTATTCGCATTACGGGAAAATCGGGGATCCGCTATAAGACCGGAATTTCGGCCGATCTGAGGAATCAGCTGACCTCCTCCGGTGTAAACGGTTACACATTGAAGGAGTATGGAACGCTGGTAATGAACAATGCCAACCGGTCTTCCTATCCGATGATCTTAGGCGGAGAGAAGGTATCCAGCGGCATGTCCTACGGTGTAAACGCAAACGGTGCATTGGAGGACAAGATTTATGAGACGGTGGGCGGCAGATATCGATTTACCTCTGTACTGGTGGGCCTGCCGGCCAGTCAGTACAAGGTGGAATATGCTTTTAGGGGATATGCAATTTTAGAGAAAAATGGCGTACAGACTGTGGTATACGGACCTGTGGTAGCAAGGAGCATCTACGCGCTTGCGGAGCAGGTGCTTAATATGGGACTCTATCCTTCCGATTCGGAAGCTGATGCGTTCCTTAGAACTTTGATCCGGGATGCGCAGTAAAATGATCGCAAAAGTGAGGTAATCTATGAAGAAAAAATGGATATACGGCATGACGGCATGTACCTTGGCAGCTGCTATGCTGACAGGATGCGGGGATGGCAATTATTTTCTGAACCTGGAGGGAGATGGCTCAGGAACGCCTGCCGCGTTGACGGGGGAGCCTTTGCTGTCGGAGACAAAGATTGCTATTTTAAATTATGAATTACAATATCAGTCGGGAGAATTCTCGCAGGAAGACTATCAGGCACTGGCAGCTCTGTACAAAGAAGCAGGTTTGATCCGCAAGCAGCGGGATATGCTGGAGCAGTGCTATCGCCTGTACGATGATGAACATGCTTTTGAGGAGCTGCAGACCATCGCTGTCAATCTGGCGGAGGAGGATGCTGCAATCTTGGGAGAAGCGCAGACTATGTTGCAGAATCTGGAGCTGGAAGATTATCTGGGTGAGAGTATTCATATGATTTTCGGTCAAACATGGTTTGACACCATGATGCCAAAGCTGGGAGCAGGTATGCGCAGCTATTTCCTCTGTAAGGATGGGCAGACTGTGCTCACGATCCAAGTGGGCTATGATGAGACGGGAGTGCCTTTTTCCAATGTCTGGCACAATGCGGGGGATCAGACTACACTGCTTAGCTGGACAGAAAACACGGTACAGCTGCTCACCACCGATCTTGTGGAGGAGAATTACAACGGAGACTTCACTCTGTGGACAATAAACGGAAACAGTGGTGATATCAAAAAAGAGCAGGGAACCATGGCGAACGGTATCTACACCGGAGTGTATCAGGTTGAGCTTCACATTGGCAGTGCCGGCGGAGATGTGTATGATCTTTGGTCCAACAGAAACAATATGAGTTACTCTACTTATGTCGGAGCCTTTGACGGATCCGGCGTGACGACTGTGGATCAGCCCTCTGCTTCCAATCTGGCCTCCTTTGTGGAGGGAAGCGATCATGGTACCTGTGTGGTGTATGCTTACGATGAGAATAAAGAGAATTGTCTCTTTATTGGAGTTGTGGATGCAGAGGAAGCGGAGAACTTCGCTTTTGGCATAGGGGCTATGGGAATATCTGCATATCCGAGTTTGTTGATCTATGAGCCGGTGGAACAGACTGAACCAGAAGGCGGAGAGACCGAAGAAGTGCCACAGGTGCGGATCTTTGACGGACAGATCCAGTTCTTCTCCGGCAATAAGTGGGTGACTTTGGGTAGTGTGAGCCAGTATCAGAAAGAAGATCCCTTCCGCGGCTACGGCGAGCAGAAAGTGCAGTCCGATGAAGCCAAGCGTAATGCCGCGAGCAGTGAAGAGGGAGAACGCGGCAAAAACGGTCAGGGAGTGGGCAGCATAGAACCGGAGAAACCTACCGCACCGAGCACGCCTAGCACTCCTTCCACCACAAGGCCCAGCAGGCCTTCCACTACGACACCAAGTACACCCTCGGTACCTTCTACACCTGCACCTGCGCCCAGTACGCCGCCGGCACCCTCTTACGATGACGACGATGATGACGATGATGACGGCGGAAATTATGACAATGGAAATAATAGCGACGATGGTCAGGACAACAACGGCGGCGGAGACACCGGAAACGAAGGCGGAGACGTGGATATTGAGTGGACGCCGGATCTAATGTAAAGAATAAAGAGGAAAAGGTTAAACAAAATGCGCGTTGGAATTGATCTATTGTGGGTTAGGCCAGGTCTTTGTGGCGGCACAGAGTCTTTTATCCGCAGTATTTTTGTCAAGAAAGCAAGGCTGCGCAGATTTGAGACTTCCCGGGACTGTGATCATCCTACCACCTTTGTTCGGGCGGAACTTTGCAAGGAATTTCCGTTTTGAGACCTGGGAATCCATGATGACTACGGTTTTTTTCTGTAAATGAAGCCTCAGGTAATTGTACCTGAGGCTGAACTTTGAGACTATTAGTAATAGATATTTATTTTTTTACTTGAAAAAATACATCAATTGATGCATAATATTAGATATAAGAATTAAATGATACAAAGGAAAGGAGGAGAAGGATGACGAATCCGAATAGCTTTATTGAATTAAAAGAAAATGTGCAAAGGCATTTGGAAGATGTCAAAAATGCTCTAGACTCTCCCAATTGCCAAATTGACATTTTGCCCACCAAGAAAGGACAGTCAGAAACGGATCCTTACTCTACGGCGTACACAATGTTGAAGCTGGAATATGATAGTTCAGATGTCAAAGAGGTTCTGAAAAAGCTAAAAGTCGAAGATTATATTGAAAGTATCAAAGATAATAGAAAGATCGACAGCCCCCCATTTTGGGTGTTTGGCACTGAAATATCTGAAAATCAAATTTATATAAAAGAAAAATTACGAGACCATAATAATATATTTTGTGTTTCGTTTCATTTTCCGAAATACCCGCTTAAAAAGGGGCCTTATTGATGGTTTACTACAGATGAATACTATAAATTCTCAGGGAGATGTTTCTCCCTGGAGGATTTTATACATAAAGCATATTATATGCTAGTATGGAGACTACTATTAAAATGAATATTCTAGATACTAATTTAGCAATATTGCAGGAGGAAAAAAATATGGAAAGAGAGGAGAAGAAAACACTTTTGTATAATTGTCCATTTTGTGAAGAGATGCATGAAGTTCAGATCAAAGATTATTGGGCAAGAACAACGGTAAAAGAAGAAGAAGTGGAATATCAAAAGACTGTTTACTATTGTGGACAAAGTGATGAAGAATTTACGCCTGCAGATATTATGGATGTTAATTTATTGAAGGCGAGAGATGCCTATCGTAGAAAGAAGAATTTTTTGACTTCGGGGGATATCAAAGCAATAAGGACAAAATATGATTTGACGCAAAAGGAATATGCAAGGCTTTTGGGTGTTGGAGATGCAACAATTCAGCGATATGAGACCAAGGCAATACAGGACAATATATATGATAATTTGATGCGATTGACGAATCAAAATCCGAGCTATTGTCTTGAACTTCTTGAACAAAACAAAGCAGCATTTGAAAGTGCAAGATACGAACAGATCAAAAGAGGTGTTGCCTATCAAATTAAGCTGTACGGTGAAGATTTTTACTTGGAAGAAGCGATTAAGGTAAAATATGTGGATTATGATGATTGCAACAGTTGCAATGGATATATTCTGCTAAGCTTGGATAAGGTGAAAAATCTATTAGTTTATTTTGCCACATACATTCCGGAGTTATATAAAGTAAAATTAATGAAGCTGCTATGGTATACAGATGCTGAATCATATCGCCAATATGGTCATTCTATTACCGGATTAGTGTATCAACATATGCCGTTAGGCGCTGTGCCAATAGCCCATAACGAAATTATGGGATTGGGCTGTATAAAAGTAGAAGAGCAAGTGCATGATGATTATGTTGCCCAGAGAGTGTATCCGAATAAGAATATCAGCATAAATAACTTTTCAATAGAAGAGCTTGGAGTCTTACAAAGAGTGACAGAGAAATTTATACACTATTCTACCAAAAAGATAGTGGAATATATGCATGAGGAAACAGCATATAAGTGCACCGGACCAAATGAGATTATAGAGTTTACAAATAAAAATAAGATAAGAAATCTATAATTTCTAAATTTTACGTAAAAATCAATAGTTTTATGGAGGATATCCATAAAACTATTGATTTTTTGTTTATAAAGACATGTGCAAAAGCTGAACATTGTGAATAAAACCACGGAAACTCAAGGTTGCGCACATAGATTATCAGTGGTATAATATGCCAACGAGAGATGTGTTGTGAAATGGGGGACATATGCTAAAGTTTAACAGTTATCTGCCCAGAATTTTTTATAAGTTGAATCGTGTGAAATATGGTAAAAAACTAGTGTTGCATGGTTGGCCGTTTGTATTCCGATTTTCGGCGGCTGCTATTGAGATAGGAAGCGGATGTACGATCAACAGCGGTTTCTTTTCTAATCTTCTCGGATTGTATCATAGAACCATCGTGGTAGCTAGAGGGAATGGCAGAATAAAGATTGGTGACAACACAGGAATTTCCGGGGCTACCATCTATGCTTGGGAGGACATTCAGATTGGGAATAACTGTATTATTGGGGCGAATGTCAAGATTTTTGACACGGATTTTCATCCGGTAGATGCCGAAGAGCGCCTGCGCGGAAACCGCGATGCGGTGAAGACAAGACCGGTAAAGATTGGTAATAATGTGTTTATCGGGGTAAACTCTATTATCCTGAAGGGCACCGAGTTGGGGAATAACTGCGTGGTAGGCGCGGGAAGTGTTGTGAGCGGTAAGTTTAACGATGGAGAGATCATCGCAGGTAATCCGGCGAGGGTGATAGCAGAGTAAATCAACGTGGGAAAGGCTTTGGCAATGAGAATCTTTCAGATTAACATCTGCGGCAATCTCAGTACAGGGAAGCTCGCGGTGGAGATAGCGAAAAACCTGAAGCAAAATGGTGATGAGTCCCTTATCGCATTTGCAAGGAACGAAATAGCCGACGGCGTTGACTATTATAGGATCGGTAGCCGCTTAAATGTCTTGTGGCATGCTGCAATGAGCCGATTGACAGATCGGGCGGGGTTTTATTCTAAGCGGTCAACCAGGAAGCTGATACATGAGATTGAAAAGTATCGGCCCGACATCATTCAGCTTCATAATCTGCATGGCTATTACCTTAATATAGAGATATTGTTTCACTTTTTAAGAGAATATGGGAGGCCGGTGGTCTGGACATTGCATGACTGCTGGGCATTCACAGGGCATTGTTGTTACTTTGACTATACACAATGTAATAAATGGGAGACGGGCTGTTCGGATTGTCCTGCCATTGATAGATATCCCAAAGCCTTTGTAGATGGATCCTCAAGGAATTATACACAGAAAGAGGCATTGTTTACTTCCATTGAGAATATGACGTTGGTCACCCCATCGCACTGGTTGAAAGGGCGGGTAGAGCGTTCTTTTCTGAAAAAATATCCTGTGGAAATGATCTACAACGGAATTGATCTGGCATATTTTCGTCCGGGGATTGATGCGGAGCTTGTGAGGCAGGAGTATCATCTGGAAGAGAAGACAATTATATTAGGGGTTGCGAGCGCTTGGGATGCAAGAAAGGGACTGCTGTATTTTCAGGCACTGGCGGACAGACTTCCAGACAAATATCAGATTCTCATGGTAGGGCTCAAACCTAAACAAATAGAACGGTTGGACAGAAGAATCCTGGGGTTAGGGCTTATCCGGGATGTAAAAACGCTTGCCCGGCTCTATGCGGCGGCGGACATATTCCTGAATGCCAGCGTGGAGGAAACTTTCGGGTTGACAACGATTGAGGCACTGGCTTGCGGGACATATACCATTGTCCTGCGCGATACAGCCTGCGCGGAGATAGCCAAATTGAGCGGCGGAAAAGTTGCGGAGCGTAACCTTCAAGCGATTGAGGATGCTATTTATGAATATGATCCACAAAAAAAAGTGAAGCCGATCGACCCGAAACTGTTTTCGGGAGAAATCTATGCCCAAAATATGATTCGGTTATATAAGGAAAAGTTAAAAATACAGTTTACTGATTGAGCGGTTAAAGGAATGGGGATTAGGCTGCATATGAAGATTGTTCATGTATGTTTGTGCGGAATATTTACAGATGGGTTAAGCTATCAAGAGAACTTGTTGACAAAATACCACGTAAAGGCAGGGTATGAAGTAACTGTCATAGCTCCTCAATGGGTATATGCAAAGGAGGGTATTGTTAAAAGTTCTGATACTAATTATTTTAACGCAGATGGTGTGAAAGTCATCCGATTGCCAATAAAAGGGGACAAGCATTTTAATTATAGAATTAAGAAATATATAGGAGTTATAGATGCTGTTTCAAAAGAGGATCCAGATATACTATTTATTCACGGCTGCCAATTTTTAGATATATTAAGTCTTGCCCAATATTTAAAGCGTAACAAAATTAAGTGTTATGTAGATAATCACGCTGACTTTTCAAATAGTGCAACCAATTTTTTGTCAAGACATATTTTACACGGAGTACTGTGGAGGTATTGTGCTCATAGAATATTGCCATATGCTGAGCGATTTTACGGGGTATTGCCGGCCAGAGTTGATTTTTTGATCGATGTTTACCATGTGCCTAAAGAAAAAGTGGAACTGCTGATCATGGGGGTGGACGATGAGTTGGTAGCTAAAATAGAAAATTCTGATGCTAAGAATACAGTTCGAGAGAATTTTAGTATTGCTCCGGAAGATTTCCTCATTGTTACCGGCGGAAAAATTGACATGGCAAAGCGGCAGACACTTTTCTTGATGGAGGCAGTTAAAAAGATCAATGATGAGAGATTGAAATTAGTAATATTCGGTTCGATTGAAAAAGAGATAGAAGACAAAGTGTTCCAAATGTGTGATGGGAAGAGAATTCAGTACGTGGGCTGGGCTGATAATGAAAAGGCATATAATCTTTTTTATGCTGCGGATCTGGTAGTGTTCCCCGGCAGACACTCAGTGTATTGGGAACAAGTGGTAGGACTTGGCAAGCCGTTGATCGTAAAATATTGGGAAGGTACAACACATATTGATATAGGCGGAAATGTCATATATTTATATGAAGATGGCGTTGATTGTGTTTTGAGGCAATTGAATCAAATTATTGAGTCAAAAGAGTTATATGAAAACATGGTTAGGAGTGCGCAGGGAAAAGGGAAGCAGGAATTTTACTATAGTAACATTGCGACAAAAAGCATAAAAGCGGAATAAAAAAGTGGATGTTATGAAAAATATGGGTCATATTATTCTGAAAATTAGGAACTCAATAGGAAGTGGGAAAAAGATCATTACAGACTTCGGGTATAATATTCTTGCCACAATAGCAGTAACTGCGGCACTTCAGCTTGTTGTATATCCATATTTGGCTGTATGCTTTTCGGGAGAAATATATGGGCAATTACTTACCATTATGGGAGTCGCGAATGTTTTTATTAGCTCACTGGGGGGCAGCCTGAACAATGTGCGTTTGCTTCAAAAGGACTCCTATAATGAAAGAAATGTAACAGGTGACTTTAGCTTATTGCTTATAGGTTTTTCCGCTATAGGAACTTTGATTTTTGGAATGATTATTTCCATACAATTTAGAGTTCTGGGCTGGCCACTATTTATCCTCTTATTAATGGTTTGCATTGGAATCATTGAGGGCTATTGGACAGTTGCATATAGAATTGTAATAAATTATAAAGCCTATCTGATATATAATGTCCTAATGAGCATAGGATACTTGGTTGGTATTTTCATTGCCAAGCAGATCAATATATGGTCCATTCCTTTTATTTTAGGCGAGTTTTTCGCACTGTTATTTTTGATCAAATCTACGTTGATTTATAAAGAGCCATTTAAGATCACTCCATTATTCCCTAAAACGCTTAAGATTTATGTAATCCTTATTGGTACAAATCTAATTGTTAATGCAGTAAACTATTTAGATCGCTTTTTCTTATATCCGATTTTGGGCGGTGAGCAGGTTTCAATCTATACAGTGAGCTCTTTTGTGGGGAAAAGCATAGGACTGTTGGTTACGCCTATAGCCGGTGTTTTGCTCAGCTATTATGCACAAAGTACCTTTAAAATGACAGTTAAAAGATACTGGACGATTAACGGAATAACCTTAGTTGTGGGAGGTGTGGCAGGAATTCTTGCTGTCATCTTATCTCCATGGGTTACAGGAATCTTGTATCCGACACTTATTGAAGATGCCAGACAATATCTTTGGCTTGCTAATATAGCATCACTTATTGGAGCTTTAGCAAACATTTTAGCGCCTTCCGTATTAAAGTTTGCTAACATTTTCTGGCAAATTATTATACAACTTGCATATGTTGTTATTTACCTGGGGATGGGTTACTTATTATTACTTAACTATGGTCTATTAGGTTTTTGTGTGGCAACACTAGCTGTTAATTTAATAAGAATGTTATTTTTGATGTTAATTGGGCATATTAGCATCAGGAACTCTGTTTTTAAACAATATGTGTGACAAATATAAAAGTGATAAATTCCAGCCAACGCTTAGGGGCCAATGCTCCATGAAGCCGTATAGTGCCATCGTGCTGAGAATAATTACCTCATAAGGCCTGTTTTTCCTAATGCAATTCCACATTGTGTATAGATAGGCAAAAAAACATACCAATGCCATAACCCATCCATAGTTATACACCAAGTAGAAATAGCTGCTGTCAAATGGTTCACGAGGGGCATTTCCTAAAGGCAGAGAGCCCAGAGGACTCCAAAATTGAATGAGATGGTGTATCCTGCCTGTCAGATAGTAATCCACGGTGGATAAAAAGGCATCATTCCGCATTCCGATCAGAGGCAGCAAAAAAGTCAACATTGCCATTGTGACAGGTATTAAGAGAAGCAAAGTGAGATATATTCTTTCCCATTTCAATTTACAGCTGATCTTGTAACCCAATACTATGATCAGCAATGCACCCCATACAAGAAGGCCGGTGCGACATATTAAAACAGAATATACAGCTAATAGAACAAGGGAAAAGCCTGCATATGCATACCATTTTAGCTTGTCTTTCCATACGAGGATAGCAATAACAAAGATAAGAAATATATTTGCAAATGTTGCGTTAGGATGAATATAGCCATAGCAATAAATTAATATATGTTCACTGTTTTTAGGAAGCAGCAGAGCTTCATTTTCAATAATGCCCACAGAGGCGCAGAGAATAGTTCCCACTGTCAACACTATTTTCAGCCACAGAGATTGCCGAAAAACCTTTTCTAACGAGATATTTTTGGCTCCAAAAACACCAATGACAGTCATGATCAATGTTTTTTCGCCGTTTCGCAGAAGGTTAATCCCCAGTAGCAAAGTGATGACTGCCATCCATAGAATCTCTCGCCATGTAAAATCAGTAACTGCCATCTTTAGCAAAAGAAACAAAGTGGCGACAAAAAAGACAACCAGATAAAATTTATCCTCCGAATTAAAACCGGCAGAAATCAGTCCCACCATGGATAAGATAAACACCAGATAAAATTGTTCCTGATATTGTGCCAACTTTTTCCTCAGTTTGAGCATTCTGTTCTCCTTCTTCCAATTCCCAGATCCGTTAAGGACATCATGATCCTCTCTTTCTTCGTATAATCTTAGCATACATTTATTTTAGACGCAATGTTTTTTGGAATAGCTTAATCTGCTTGACTAAGCAATGTCCCTAAAGATATAATATAAACGAATATTTAAATTAGGGTAAGCTTGATTTACTTGATCCTTTTGGAGTGTACAATGTATCAAAAGAAGAGTAGGATTGAAAAATATTTAGTATTACTTATAGATATAATTTGTGTCGTGTTCAGCCTTACCATCAGTCTGCGCATCCGTTTTGACAGATGGATGTGGCAGAGTGGGGAGGATCAGTGGATCCTTTATTTTGTCTTACTGGCATATCTGGTTGTAGGTCTGATATTTGATTTTTACCGCCATTTCTATCGCCGGGGGTACTGGGAAGAGTTTCGGCGGGTGCTGGAGTCAGAGCTTGCCACGATTCTGGTGATATTGACGCTTTTATACATTATTCACCGGACGGAGCTTTTTTCCAGACTGGTGTTTGGCTATTTTATTGTGATCAATACCACAGTGATGTACGCTTTCCGCCTGATCTTTAAGCAGGTCATGACGAAACTGTATCGGACCAGCAGGTACAGCAACCGACTCCTTCTCATCACCAATTCACGGCAGGCTGCCGCGATGGTGTACAATATTTCCCTCTATAACGAATGGTATCGTCAATTGATTGGCATTGCTCTGACGGATGATTCCGGAGAAACGGAAATTGCCGGGATCCCGGTGGTGGCAAATACAGATAATCTGCAGGAGTTTGTGGTACGCGGAGACATTGATGAGGTATTTATTGCCGATGGAGCGCTTCTGGGAACCGAGACGCTGAACAATTGGATCACTGAATTTGGCCAGATGGGAATCGTTATCAATGTCAATATCAGTGAGTTTGATCTGGAGTTTGCCGGCAAGAAGACACTAAATCGGGTAGGAAAGTATGCAACGGTCACTTTTTCCCGGAATATCTTTTCCAACCGGCAATTGCTGCTCAAACGCACCATGGATATTGTCGGAAGCCTGGTAGGGATGGTGATATTAGGTATAGCCACTGTTTTTGTGGCACCGGCGATCAAGCTGGATTCCCCGGGACCGGTCTTTTTTGGACAGACCAGAGTCGGGAAGAACGGACGGAAGTTTACCTTCTATAAATTCCGTTCCATGTACGTGGACGCAGAAGAGCGCAAGAAAGAGTTGATGAATCAAAATGAAGTTCAGGGATTGATGTTTAAGATGGAAGATGACCCCAGGATCACAAGAGTCGGGAAATTTATACGCAGGACAAGCATTGATGAACTGCCGCAGTTTTGGAATATCTTAAGGGGTGATATGAGTCTGGTGGGAACCAGACCGCCTACAGTGGATGAATTTGAGCATTATGAGATGCAACATAAGGGACGGTTAAGTATGACGCCGGGGCTGACAGGGTTGTGGCAGGTCAGCGGTCGGAGCAGCATTACGGACTTTGACGAAGTTGTCAAGTTGGACATGGAGTATATTGATGATTGGAACATCGGGAAGGATATTAAGATCTTGCTGATGACAGTGAAGATTGTATTGACGGGGAAGGGAGCGAAGTAAATGGAAGGAAAAATAAAGAAAGATGCTACACCTTTCTCATAAACACCAAGAACTTCTGTCCCAAGTAATTTACCGTCATTCCGCAAATTGTGGCTGCCAGATATGCTAACAATTTGTATCCTGTACAGTTGAACACCAGATAATTTACGCCGAGATTAGTTCCCAAATTAGCGCCAAATACCAAATAAAACCTAATGATATACCATACATCTGTCTTATCCTTGTTTTCAAAAGTAAAGCTTTTATTTGCTATGTATGAGAATATCGAAGAGATGATCATAGAAATACCCTTTGATAAAGTGATCGGCAACTTCATGGACAGTAGTATATAGATTACAAAATCTATGCCTGTGGAGCAACCGCCTACGATCAAAAACTTCAATATGATATTGGTTTTAACTTTGTTCCATAATTCATTCATATATCAGTTATATCCAAATACCTTTACATATTTCGCACCGGAAAGTTCTGCCGCTTTCAGTCCAGCCTCAGAATCTTCGAAAATAATTGTATTTTCTATTCCTACGCCAGCAATATCCATAACCTTCATGAAGCATTCAGGGTCTGGTTTCGTTTTATTTACATCTTCTTGGGTGATTATAAAATCAAAACTATTTTTCACGCCAAATTCCATCAAAATATCCATTGTATTAGCCTTTGACGCAGTGGTCACAAGAGCTAACTGATACGCAGGCTTTATCAGATCAATGATCGTAAACATCTGTTCATTCTTTTTGGCGAGATGCAGACATTTCTTGTATATCTTCTGTAAGCGCAAAGTAATAGGGTGTTTCACCTGAAAAACTAGGGAGTTCTCACTCGTTAGATTTATTGACACAGCATTCCTGGACTGCAGGACTTCAAGGTGCCATCTTTTCAAGTCCCTCGTCAGACATGTTTTTATCTGGTCTTGCTTCGAGAAGGTATTCCAGATATTTCTGGGGATTCAGACCATTCAATCTTGCAGTCTCGAGCAGGGAATATACCATCATACTGGCATTAGCTCCGTCTGTGGAATCGCAGAACAGCCAGTTGCGCCTGCCCACGGTCACGGGACGGATAGAATTCTCGCTTAAATTGTTCGAAATGCTACAGTGTCCGTCCTCAAGATAGGTCATCATGTAGTTTTGCTGGTTTCGTGCATAAGTCAGTGCTCTGGATAAACGGCTTCCGATTGGAGCGTTCTGCTTATTGATTCACGCCAAGAAAGCCTCTACGACAGGTTTTTGATTCTTGAGACGGCGGTTATATATCTGCTTGTAGGAGAGCCCTTTTTCACGGTAACTCCCCTCGTATTCGAATAGTTTATTGCAGTAGAGGAATCCCTGTACGGCAGGATTGGTGTAATCCTTTTCTTTGCCCTTGGGGATCGCCTACAGAAAGTATCTTCTGATGTGTGCATAGCAGCAACACCTTTTGAAGTCCTTTAACTTGTTGTATCCGGCATATCCGTCTACGTTGATGTAGGTGCCGGGTTCCAATCCTTCAAAGAACTTCGCGGCAGCATCACCATTTCTTGTTGGATGTATTTAACGTTAGAGCCCCAGATATTGCCAAAAACAATGGTACAGAAAATTTGCAAAACACCGATTTACTCGTCTGTCTACCAAATTTTGAAGATTCCTTCCATATCCCTTATATTTGGTTTTAGTCAATAAATGTATTCATATTTTGCCGTTTCGGAAATGCTGTAGATCATGGCGCTTGCTTCGGCACCTTTGATAGAGTCATGGAATAACCCGTTCTTTTTGCCGATACAGAATGTCCTGATGGCGCGCTCCGCGGCGGAACTATTGATCGATATCTCACCATCAGTCAGGAAAACTTTCCGGTATTCTTCCTGATTTACGCTGTAACGCAGGCCTTCAGCAGTTTTACTTTTCAGTGGAACAGCATTCTATTCAAGCTGCTGTTTTACCCACGCAAAATACTCTTCAACAAGCAGCTTTATTGGTGTCTGCCGCTCCAGATGTCATTCATGGGGGTGTGTTCCTTCAGTGCCTCCTCCAGTTTATATAGCAATGCAATCTGGCCTACTGTCTATGATGTTGTTAATGGATGCCCACCGTTAAGCCACGTATATAACGGTGCCAATCCTGATGTCGAACAAACTCATCTTACTGTTACCGAAACCCAAATAATCAAGGGAATGATCCATAATAACAATTAAGGAACATATAAACTGAGTCCATCTTATCTTTTTACTCGTCAATATGCTAATACTTGCTTTTTCATCCACAATGTAATTCCCTCTATTTTCAATTCTTAAATGCTTTGGTACGTTTACTTATCGACTCTTCTGTCTATTACTTTTAAGACAAAGTCTCTCGTTTCCGTAAATAGTGAATCTTTTTTGTAAATTATATAAAATAGAATACATGGTATAATAATACATAAGATTCCTCTGATCATTAAATCAGCAAATAAATTAATGTTTACTAACTGACATACTGAAAAGCAGAAAACACCAACTATTGTTGTAACAAATATGTATTTTATATAATTCCATATATATGAAACAACACTGTATTGCTTAAAATAGTTATTGAACAGAATTTTCGTCTGCCATATAAAGTTAAAGAAAAAGAGTGTTATAACAGTTGCCAGTACAATTCCAAATACTCCCCAAAAATAGCCCAAAAAAATATTCAATAATAAATTGCAGATAGATTCAAATATTGTGCGATAGCGATTCTCCCACCAAAGACCGACGGCTCCTGAATAAGCATTTGTAATATCACCCATCGTCTGCCACAAGAAGTAGATACACAATAGAATTACAATGTAAAAGGGAAACATATTCTCAGTCCCAACCCAAAGTTCCATAAAAGGTTGATATAAGCATAGCAAACAGATTGCGCACCAAGACGCAATCAACGAATACATAAAGGTAAATTTGTTGTAATCGCGATAGTTTTTTTCGAGAGATTCCAATGCTACACTATTGCCTATTCCTGCTTTCATAGATGTTACAAATATGACAAGCACACTAGCAATATTACTTAAAATGTAAAAATAGTTCCCATAAATTGCCACAGTTGTCAGACCTAAAAAAGATGAAATGATAATACTATCAAAAGTATTTCTGGTCATTCCGCAAAATTTGCTGACTACTGTTCCGCTTACTTTCTCTTTTACATCTTTAAGGATATCATCCGGAACTTTTCCCAAAGGTCGATACTGAGGATAATATTTTTTTGATAATACGTTTGTAATAATATTATTAGCAATACTAATCGCTGGAACTAAGATATAATAGCAATAGTAATTTCTAAAGACAACTAATACTACTGCCTGCGCCCCATACTGCACAATCAATAAGGCGGAATATATTTTACTGATAACATCTTCTCTTTGAAATGCAGAAAAAAGTACGCTTTTATATGCAAACATGAAGTAGCTGACACTTGCATTGAATAGGTATAGCAAGTACAAATAATAGATGTTAATATTTGCCGGCACATCTTCATGAATGAATAAATGAAGAAATGGCATGAATATTATCCCTATTCCCAAAATCATAATGCCAACAATTTTATAAATCTTTCTATAGAGATTCAGTAATTGGCAAATTAGTTCTTCGTCATTGTTTGCAATCGGTCCATACATACTAAAGGCAATTGCCGAGCCGAATCCCAACTCCGCCATGCTCAAAACCTGCAGTATAGATGTAAACAAACTACTCAATCCAAGGTATTCTACTCCAAGCATGTATATAATCAGAGTTCTGATTAAAAATGGTCCCAATAAAGCAATCGCGCGGTTCAAAATACCCCATATTGAATTCCTAATCGCATTTTTTTTGCGCTCAAGTCTCATATATAATTCCCTCGTTATATCCATACAATTAATTAACTAACGAAGCAATAAAATTAAACGATTCATTCTTTAATTTTATGAGTTCTGTTGATTCAAATTCATAACTCATTTCCATTTCCATTTTTTCTAAAAGATCAGTCGGATGCAAAACACGATTGTTAGTTTGTAGAATTTCCATTATATCATTTATTCGATCATCCAATATATTATCATCCGAATTCTTTAAAAACCAAAATTGTTTTTGAAATATATAAGAGAACAACGTTCCATGGAAAGATTCCACCAATGAAAATTTACAGTATCTCATTAGGCTTAAAAAAGCTATTGGTCCAGATCTTTTACATATCTTAAATCCATATTCTTTTTCTTTTCCATCACACCATCTAGATACATTAATAACATAGACAGGAAGTCCTGCCTTTGCAGCAAACAAGGCCACCATTTGATTTTTAATTTCATCCCCGTAATTAAATGAGTAATAAAATATAAAAGGAATCTGAGGCACTACATTAATATCAGTTAATGTTTCCCATTCTTCATATTCCAATAGCAATGTTGGATCAAGACATAATTCTACATTCTTTGTATAAATCCTATTGAGTCTTATTAGAGCGGATTTTTCACGCACAGAAACAGCAAAGAAATCATCTATTTCAGCAAGTTTTTCTTTTAGTCCTTCTAGTCTTTCATTTTTCTTGTCCCCCAAACTAACAGCATATCCCGCCTTTTTTGAGATTTTGCACCATTTCAGCAAATATGCATCATCAAAATCCCACATGTCAGTATTCCATACTTGATCACTACCGCAAACAATTAAATCATATTTTCCATCAGCCAAAACCAAGTCAGACGAACTGCTATATTTATGCATACTCATAATTAAATAGTTATTTCTAAAATCCTGATAATCTTTTTTTTGACTTTTTAACTTATCATATCTGACGAACGAACCAATCAGCTTCTTAGGGTCTTTGAAATAACTAGGATGAAATATCCTATACATTTTCTTTGATTTTTTAGTAATAAAATCTAATATTTCTACTTCATGTCCAGCACTTATCAATACTTGTTGCAATGCATACGCTTGTAATAAAGAACCACAGTTATCTGAAGCGCTCAACGTTAATATGGCAATGTTCATATTAAACCTCCCGTACTATCAGTTTCATAAAAGGGTATTTCTTCTCTGCCTAGGGCAAGAACTAACGGGCAGATCAGTATTTGGGAAAAAGCATACCTACTTTTACTAAGTGGACATAGAATGAGTACTAATATGCTGATCAAAACAGGACACAAACAACATATGGTTTTTCTCTGATGATCTGAAATCAATTTGCATAACACCAGACTTGGAATAACCCATACATAGGTAAATTTATAAAAAAGATAATTCCACTGAACATCTGTCAAACAATTATAAAAGTCTAATACTACTTGATAGCTCCTATCAGTACATCTGATTCGTTGTATGCGTCAAATGATATTCTCTTCAGATGCACCAGTTCTCTTTCGTCTATACCCATCTCCAACTTTCCCTTATCTCACTTTGTGAATTGTAAATCCAAGAATATACTAGGTCATGGAAAGCACAGGTCGCGTCCAGAACTATTGTCCTATGGTTTTCATTTTCAAAGTTTCCCTCTGATCTATCTAACCTCTTCAAACTATCTACTTACTTAATTTCACAATGAAGTGTAACTTTCTATCAAATAGCAAATGAAATAATCCAGTGTATAAATTCAAATGAGTGATTTTTATGTCAATTTTTAGCCCATTTTTCGCAAAACAATCCCTCCATTGTCTTTCTGTCCAGTAATTATAAGGTAGGCGGACATGGTAATGGGCATTACCAACATAGTCCATAGCACGAAGTTTTATATAAGATAAAAAACCATGTTTTATATGATCTTTGATTATGATATGTTTATTTGCCACCCGAACCAATTCTGCAATGAGCTTCTCTGGTTCATCTGTATGATGCAGCACATCTATAACCGTTACCGCATCAAAAGAATCATCATCATATGGAATCATCTTTCCATCATATTCTTGCACTTCAATAAATGTATCTGGACGCACAAGGACATCTATCCCACGAATTGATATGTTGACATTTTTTTTAATCAGGTAATCTATTCTCCCATCGCCACATCCAACATCTAATAC
Source organism: Acetatifactor sp. (assembly GCA_022511465.1). Taxonomy (GTDB): domain Bacteria; phylum Bacillota; class Clostridia; order Lachnospirales; family Lachnospiraceae; genus Acetatifactor. Next base: position 57,981 of record JAFLRM010000001.1, read on the forward strand.
CGAATGCGAGTCATCAAGTAATGGAGTGATTAACTCTGCTAATCTGCTCATTCTACGGGTGTAAATCATCTTATCATGAACCTTTTTTGTAAACATACTTTTCCATCCTTTATTATTTCTTATGGGTTTTATTCATAATTAGTGTCTACTCTACAACAAACTAAACTTTATCCTCAATACTACCAATAAAACCAATACCAGACCATTTCAATACAGTTCCACGCTACAGCAAATAGCAATAATACGTTTGCGACCCTACGTTTTTTCTTACTTAAACTCATAAGCCACTGTAAAAAGTAAGCTAATGGCCAAGCGATTAATGTCAAATAATTGACATAAGCCCGTCTCCCAATTCCGGCCGGAGCCCAGCTAGCACATACAAGATATAAATCTACTAACAGGCACAATAACAATCCTATTACCGTATACCTATTACTTTGTTTATCTCTTAGCATAAATATAACTCCCGGAATTGTTACCAATAATAATGGTGAAAGTTTTATCATGCCAGAAATAGTATCTTCTCCAAACATAACTTTTATAATTTGCGGATGGAACCAGTCAAAACTCCATTCTCCATAACTATTATATATCCATTGACCTGAAGACAGTTTCCAATAGAGCATCATTGGAAAAAAAGCTATAATAAAACCTATCGCGGCAATAAGCAAATCCATCAAGTAATTTTTATACTTAATTTTATCCTTTTGAGAAACACAGTCGCCTAATATATACATCATTGGAACTATAGCAATAATAATGTTTACGTTCCGCAAATTGGTTATTAATCCCAATAAAACTCCACATATTATCGCTTTCCACCGTGTTTTGTATGAAAAATATCTATAGAAAGATACACAGAATAAAGCAATTGTAGCAAAAGAATATGTATGAGAAAGACATGCATCTATCGACGAATAATGAAAAAGTCTAGTACCAAACGTTATTAAGACACATGATAGCAATGCAATCCTTTTTTCAAATTTTTTACATAATAACCAATATGTGCAAGCTATTCCAATAACCCAGTATATTATTGCATTTAATAAGATAGCTTTCTCATAAATAAATCCGTAGCCCGTTACATTTCCTTGAACAAACAGCTGAATAACCTCTGCAACAAAAAAAAGGGGCATCCAACACACCGCAACTCCCAATGGATATCTGTTAACTCCGTTCACCAAAAATGAATTTGTACCATTCCCCAAAAAAGAAAAGGAAATATCTTTATAGATAAAAGTCGCTGGAAGGTACGCATAGTAACCAATTCCATCCACTCGTATAGTACTTGTATACGCTTCACAAGAAGAATATATCCACATATCCACTAGGCCCAAAGCAAAAATGCCTACAATAATGAAAAGGAAAAATTTTCTATCTTTGAACATTGCATCCCCCCCTTTCTCTCAAATAATTTTTCATAAATGTATTCCTTATTCCCGCGTCTACAAAATCACATCCCTGGCAAAATCCATATAAATTGCGATCTTTACCTAAACTCTTTCGTATACTTTTAAATACATTACCACTCCAAATTTCTTGCAATGATGAATAGTTTACATTTCCTAAATTTGTTTTTTCAATTGCATCACTACAACACAAACCTATCACTCCATCCGGATATATAATTATGTCTGTATATGGCATAATACAAATTTTGTGATTTATTCTACCTGTTTTCTTGTTCGGTGCGAAACCGGCACGGTTCGTTAGTATTTCATGAATATATCGTATTTGTATTATAATGTCTTTGGATAACAATTCGGGCGAAGACTTCACACATTCAATTAATTCTTTTAAATTTGAATGTAATTCCAATGTTTCTGAGTAATTGTTAATTATCATTTTGTCAACATAAGGTATAATTTTATGAAACCGATCTTGTGTAATAAGCGTACCGTTTGTATACAACAACATTTTTGCATTAGGAAGATTATCCTTTGCATATTTGTACAAATCTTCAATTCTTACATCGATAAAAGGCTCATTATTAACGTATAAATTCAAGTAACCACTATAATCCATATCCGCAAGTTCTGCAATTATCTTTTGAAATAATTCATCAGACATTTTCTTGAAGGGTCTTTTTTCTGCATTCTTATTTGCTGGGCAAAAATCACAAGTACTATTGCATCTATTAATCGTTTCAATTGATATAATGCATGGTTGAAAACATTCCTTTTCAAATTCTTCTATATACCTTTTAAACAAACTCTTTCGTAAAAAATATTGCATCTCTAAGTATGCTTTACTAGTATAAGATGAAAAATGCTTACGAAGAAACCAGCCGAATTTCCCACCATATGTTACTACCTTAATTCCCACTACTAATCCCCCCCTGAACTCTCTTGTTTATTCAAATCAAGAATGCCTATAAAAAAGCTGGAAAAAATAAATTCTATACCAAGTGCAATTAGAACAGCAGCAGGAATAGTAAGCCGCATAAAACTTTCAGGAAACAATGCTCCATAATCCTTTTGAGACCATATAACAAAGGCTATAATAGTTAAAACACTTCCAACTATCACGAAAATAGCCCCCCCGAAAATACCAAAATCAACACTAAACTGTTCAATTAGATCCGCCTTTTGGCATTTTACAAGAAAATGCGAATTTCTGGCATACACTTTAGTGAACGTATATAAAAAGATGATTTTTACTCCTATAATGATAAAGAAAGCCATATAAAGTAATGTATGAACCCCAAACGCCACCTCCCCTATTTCAACATTTCCAAACAGTTCAATCAATACACCTCCCAAAAGTCCAATTACACATAAAGTCACCCCTGGGTATAAAAAAAGCCAATCCGGGCAATACATGAACAGAAACTTCAAATGTCGCCACCCATCCTTAAAGCTTCGTAAATGAGGCCGGCGACTCCTTCCATCTTTTTTTAATGTAGTTGGAACCTCCGCAATTCTCAGTCCGTGCAGTTCAGACATCACCACCATTTCACTTGCATATTCCATTCCCGTAGTTTTTAGGTGAAGATTTTTTATTGCCTCTGTATGGTATCCTCTTAGACCGCAATGAAAATCTTTGATATTACTTTTGTAAAAAACTCTGCCAATATAAGAAAGAATAGGATTTCCTATATATTGATGCGACCAAGGCATTGCTCCCTTCTCTATTCCTCCAGCAAATCGATTTCCCATGACCAGATCGTATCCTTCCTGAAGTTTCAATAGAAAGGGGTGCAGATTAACAAAATCATAGCTGTCATCAGCATCTCCCATAATGATGTATTTTCCGTGTGCCGCATTGGTTCCTGCTATTAAAGCGCTTCCATATCCTCTCTGCTCTACCGATATCACTCTTGCGCCCAAATTAATTGCAATATCAATACTTCCATCCGTGCTGCCATTGTCTGCAATCAGCACCTCTCCAGATACATCATTGTCATGTAGAAACTTGAAAGCTTTTTGTATACAGGTTCCTAAAGTTTCCGCCTCATTCAAGCAAGGCATAAGTATAGTAAGTTCGCACATACTACATCCTCCATATATTCTTTTCTTTACCAATCAGGCGGAAGATCTAGTGGTATAATGTCGTATCCGTGATAAAACAAAATTTGTCTTCTGTAATAATTTATAGAAGAGGAAAAGTAACTGGTTCCAAAATCTTCGAATGTACCTACTCGCCTATCTTGAAGTATTTCATATGCAACTCTCCTATTGTTTTCACAAATACTCCAATCACTAGAGCAACTAAGCTGAAGTGTTGGAATTTTAATTACCAAAAATACTATTATTTCAGCACAATATAATTGTTCGATAACAAATGCCTAATATTTTCTTTGCTTCCAGTAAAGAGATTATCAACACATATGACATCATTACTTTCCCTGATTAATCTGTCACACAAATGCGATCCTAAAAAACCTGCCCCCCGGTCACTAATACTCTCTTCATTTTTCTTTTTTGCCCCTTTATTTCTTTTTGAATAGTCTTTTCACTTCAATCAAATACACGCTCCTTGTTATCATCAAGCGTAACATGCGCAAGGAGCTTCCAAGTGATTGGCTGGACGGGCTCCATAATGTATACACAAACATCAAGGAACCTCATGAAGAAAAAAAGGAGTACATAGGCCAACCTTTCGAAGGAACTCACTTATGATAAGTTATGCTGCAAGTGGGGCTGAAGTAAGTAACATTGGGGCTCCATTTTACATTTGTTACAAATAATAGATAATTTACTCTATTTCTTTTCCCCTATTGTTACCAATAAGTACCCTTGTCCCAGCTCATCCAAGTTAAATTTTTGTTTTAATAATTTTGACATCGCTTTTCTAAGATAATGTCTTGGAGGCAAGAAATTCAATGCATGCTGTGTTCCAATTGTATATTCATAAATTTCATTATATCCTGCTAAATAAAATTCATTTTTTAGGCTAAATTGTGGTATTTCAAGCCCGTACTCCCATGTCCCATTGTCTTCCATCATCTTTTTACCAACTCTATATGCCAATGAAGCGGCATTAGGCACCATACATATCATTCTATTTGCCAATCTCCGCCAACTTCTTATCAAATTGATCCGCTCATCCTGTTCAAAATGTTCTAAAAGTCCACAATGAAAAACCGTATCAAATTCATTGTCATTAAAGGGCAGTTCCTTTGTAGCATCTAAACATTTTGTATCAATTTTTATATCCATCCTTTTTGCCAGTTCATTTATCAAATTTATACTATCTTCTGAATAATCAAGTGCAGTAAGAATTCTGCCCTTTGTAGCCAAATATGCCGATGTCTGCCCTGTTCCACAACCTATCTCAAGGCATTTTTCTCCCACGGAAGTCAATTTTAATAATTCTCTGCTCCAACAGGGTATTCTATCATTTGAGATATCTTCCACTATTTTTTCTGCTAATCCAATTTGAGCATGTTTCGCCCATTCCTCTTTTTTTAATGCTTTTTCTTGACTACTCATAATTATTCCTCCTTAACAAAAATCACTTACTCTTATTCGTAAAATACGCAGTATTTCTAATAGCATTATTCTGAAATCCGACACACTCATAAAAACTTACACGCTCCCTCTGAGCCTTCCAACTTAGATTTGCAGCTATAATAACTGGGAATATTGCTGTCGGCGACAATATTGTATTTTCCGCAAGCGCAATGACAGAATATAATATTAAACAACATGAACTCCTAAAGTCTATCCTTTTTCTAGCTTTCAAAAATAGAAATGATATCAATATCAGATAAAAAGTGCCATATTGTATCATCATCATATAATAGGCATTATCCACAACTAAAAAAAATGCACTATTTTCCCTTTTCATCCAATAAAAAAACTCCAGATTTGACTGCCCAAACATTGATATTCCATATGTCTCAAATCCCAGTTTTCCCAAGGTCAATCTTCCTGTTACAAACTTATTAATGACATTATAGATAAGGCTATTTTCAAACCTTAATATCAAAAGGCTTAATATCCATAACCCCACAAAGCTGTATCCCCCATATTTCTCAACAAATTTCCTAAAACCTGTTCTATGTCCCAGATATACAAGCATAGACATCGCCAAAATCAATAACAGTGTATCCGAGAGCGTACATAGATAAAAGAAAATTGTAACAGTAAAAATCAACAATTTCTTTAAAATGGGGATTCTTTTTTCTGCATTTACATATAAAAATAAAACAAACCAAAATATCCAATATCTTGCAGCTTCGTTTGCACCAATAAATGTCATGCCATATTTTATAACTGTTCCGTCCTTATGTGCTAGCAATGAGGATGGCACAAAAACATATTGAAACAAAAATATACTAACAGCAATCAATATAAAAACGCTCATGCATCTATAAACAATTTTTATAGCTACTTGAATATTTATATTCTTTGCAAATGCGACAAGTATCATTGAATACAACGTCCATTTACTTCCAGTCAGGAACGAAGTATAAGCGCCGATCGCGATCAACGAAAAGGCCACTGCTAATTCTATAAATGTATAACTTTTTTCAAACATTAATACTAAAATCATCACAATAGCGCTTCCAAGCACTAACGGCTTAAACGCTTGATATAATCCCGGAAATACTCTTAAGTCGCCCCACCAATTATTTAATAGTAAGAGTACCAGTACATAGTAATATAAATATTCAGACGTAATTTTTATTTTAATCTTCATATTGTATATTCCTTGTCCCTATTCGCCTTAATTAAAGCAATTAATTCCATCGCGTCTTCGCCATCAATTTTTCTGGCAAATAGTCTTTCCGAATCAATTAATTTGTTTAAATCATCCACATGATATTGATTGTATGGATCTTCCCATGTCATCATCCGCATGGACGAATGATATTCGTCATTACGATCATACACTTTCATCCAAAACCCAGAATTATAAATTAAAGTATGTATAAACAGCTCATCACCGCAAAAAGAATGTCTGTATATTTTCTCAGTCTCTTTTTCATGCTCTACAATATAACATGCCAAGTCATGCGTAATACTCCAGTTTGCATTACCCTTTTTAAAAATAATGTTATTTTTCTTTGAAATATCAACTTTAAGCACTTTATGAATTGCGACACCACATATGCGAATTTTATTTAAAATCTTTTGGAAAAAATTATTATTTCGAGCATAGGCATTAAAAATATGATAATACCTTACTCGTTCTTCGAATTTCGTATCATAATTATCAAACCCCACAAACTCATATCCTGCATTTTTTTGAAAGAAATCATGGATATAATTCTGTGTCTTCAGTGGGAACTCCACACCCACCATAAAATGATAATACAAATGATACCCGTATGATGTTGCTGCCTTCAAGAGTTTTGTCACACATTCAATCTGTGAATAGCCTCCCCAATGAATGTCCATTCGCTCAACTAAAATAAGTCTCGCTCTATGCAGCAGCCCACTAAAGTACTCCGTCGGAAAATCTTTTGCTTTTACGTCTATATGCAAAAAAATATCATTTCTCGCATCATCTAAATCCTTTAATAATTCTTCGAGGATATCGAACCGGTGATGTGCCATGATCATATAGGCATGCCTTACATTATCATTCATTACGCCTGCTCCAATATATCTGCTATTCTCTTACTGGCAAAGCCATCTCCATAAGGGTTACTTGCGTTACTCATTTTGTTGTACTCGCTCTCGTCTTCCAGTAAAAGTTTAAAATGATTGTAAATATTTTCCTCATCTGTTCCAACTAATTTCAACGTTCCTGCAGCGATTCCCTCTGGTCTTTCCGTGGTGTCTCTCATGACCAAGACCGGTTTACCTAAACTTGGAGCCTCTTCCTGAATGCCGCCTGAATCGGTTAAGATCAGATAGCTCCGATTGATAAAATTATGGAAATCCATGACATCCAAAGGTTCAATAATGTGAATTCTGTCATCGTTTCCCAGTATTTCATTTGCCACTTCACGGACGGTTGGGTTCATATGTATAGGGTAAATTGCCTTAATATCATCGTGTTCATCCATTACCCGTCTAATCGCTTTGAACATATTCCGCATAGGCGCACCAAGGTTTTCACGCCTGTGAGCCGTAATTAATATTAATCTTGAGTCTTTTACCCACTCCAGTTCCGGATGTGTGTAATCGTCCCTTATGGTAGTTTTCATCGCATCTATGACAGTATTACCCGTCACAAAGATGGTTTCCGGTCTCTTCCCTTCTTTTATCAAATTTTTTTTTGCCAACTCCGTTGGCGCAAAATTATAATTACTGATGATACTGACTGCCTGGCGATTGAACTCCTCCGGATAGGGGGAGTATATATTGTAAGTGCGTAACCCGGCCTCCACGTGCCCAACTGGAATCTGCATATAAAAGCATGCCAAAGCTGTTACGAAAGTAGTCGAAGTATCTCCATGTACAAGTACAACATCTGGATGTGCTTTTTCCAATACCTCATGAATCTTATCAAGAATATTCGAAGTCACATCAAAAAGTGTCTGTCTGTCCTTCATAATTGAAAGGTCGTAATCGGGAATAACTTTAAACGCTTCCAATACCTGATCCAGCATCTGACGATGTTGTCCCGTAATACACACCATAGCATTGACACTCTTTCTGCTTTTCAATTCATTCACCAATGGGCACATTTTTATTGCCTCCGGACGTGTGCCAAATACCAGCATTACCTTTTTCATGTTTATCCCTTTACTTTGTTCAACCGTATTATTTCATATTTTTTTTTCTTTTAAAAATTCTTTTCATTACGGCCGATAGTGTCGAGCCCAATACATATGATATACGAACCGCCCTTCTGACATCGCTCATATCCTTTGAAATACTCCGCATTTTAAGAAGATACTCTTTCATCTCAGCATACTGGTCAAGGCTAAACAGCGCCTCTGCAAGTTCTTTATAAATCATCCGAAGAATATCGTTTTCAAATTCAGCCAAAGTCAATTCTTCTTCCAGCAGTTTCACTTTTCCTTCCAATACCTGCCTGTTACGGGTTTCCGTAAGGCTGCATTCATGCTGTCGATACTGATATAACACCTCCGGAAGATACTCTATCTCAAAGGATCGCGCAATGCGAAGCCAATAATCGTAATCTTCCATCAGGAATTTCCCGGTATCATAATCTCCAATTTGCTCATACACCTTACGCGTATACATAAAAGATGCGCCAACAATATTATGATAATATAATTCTCGTACATTTCTCGGAACACATGACAGTCCCTTCAGCATTCCCTCCCCGTCTATGTTTTCCATTCTGGAAAAGACCAGCCCACAATTTGCATCCCTTTGTAATGCATCAAGCATCTTTTCCAATGCTTCCGGCTTATAAAGGTTGTCATCAGACGTCCATGTCAAATAGTCCCCTGACGCTTTCAAAAATCCTGCATTTAATGATGCGGGAAGTCTCAAATTCTGTTCATTCTTAAATAATTTAATGCGCTTGTCCTTTTCTACATATTCAGCGACTATGCTGTTCGTGGAATCCAGAGAACAATCATCAATTACAATCAATTCCCACTCCGTATACGTCTGATTAATAATACTTTGTATAGACTCTCTAATATATTTTTCTCCATTATAGGTTGGTAGAACTATTGAGACCATGCCATTCTATTACCTCATTTCATAGGTTATCACTCTTACATATTGGCGCTTTCACTATAAAATCTTATTCCACTGCTCCAGCACATATGGCATCTTCAATTCTCCCAAATTCATATCCGCATTTGCAGCAAATTTGTATCTTAACTCTTTATCTTCGATTAATTTTAAAATACGGTCTGCCATTTCATCTAAGTCCCAGTTTGCAACAATAAACCCATTTTCCCCATCCGTAATTAAATCTTTGGGACCACATTTAAAATCAAACGAGATTATTGGAAGTCCCGCGGACTGTGCCTCAATCATCGCTATAGGACATCCTTCTCCTCGGGAAGTGAAGACATTAAACGCATACTCCTTATAAAGACTAAGGATATCTTTTCTGAACCCCTTTAGATTTACTTTTCCAATGAGATCATACTGTTTGATTTTTTCTTCCAGAGATTCTTTTTCCGCTCCATCTCCATATATATCCCATGTCCACCCTTCCACTTGTGAAAACACTTTCTTAGCCACCCCAATAAGCAAATCAAATCCTTTAACTGGATCTAGCCTACCACAACTAATGATTTTCTTCGATTCAACAGCATAAGGGCTTTTAACAACTCCTCCATTTATAGGATTATAAATTTGGACTACATTCGCGGCATGCAATATTTTGTCATAATACCCTTTATCTTCTTTGGTAAGAGCAACCAGGTAATCAAACTTTTTAACTGCTAATCTTTTTCCCCAACCACTAAAACCCCAGCGAGACCCATTAAAAAAATTCGTGTGTGACCAACTGATAAATTTAGCCTTCATACAATGTCTTAGTCCCAGCCATGCTGGAATGCTATGCCCTACGTCTGCAACAACAAAAGTTCCGTCGAAGTCAGACGGAAAAAGGCAATGAAGCTCGCGAGCCGCTTTTAAGGTATGTTTTCTAACGGAAAAAGTATGCAGTGACAAATTGATAACCCTGCATTGCTCTGGAATTTCATAATAGCTTTTTTCCAAAGATTTGCTCAATGACACAAGAGCAATATTATATTTACCCGTCTTGATTAAATTCTCAATAAGAAGCAATGTAATACGCGGAATACCGCCGTTTACATAAACATTATTTATAATGAACACAATATTTTTATTCATATTTAAACATGTATCCTTTGACCAAGTAGAGCAAACTTACATCCGGTTTCAGATGCTACCAGGCTTTTTTCTGATTAAGTCCAAATATAATCGTTCCATAACAATATCATTTGCATAATTATTAATTATTTCCAATGACTTATTACCAAAAGCTTGTAAATCTGAATTCCAAATATTCTCTAATGCTTTGCGTGTGCTTGATTCCTGCATTACGTCAAAGACATATCCATTTTCATTTTCCACTATCATCTCTTTTGCACCATTATAAATTGTAGTTAAAATAGGTTTTCCCGCTGCCATAGCTTCGAAAACCGCTAAACTACACAAATCTTCCAGCGTTGGTAGAACAAACACGTCACAACATTGTAAGTAATGCGCCACATCATCATAGGTTCGTGTTCCTAAGAGGTGAACATTTATTATATTATGTTCGGTCAAATAATTTAATATATCAGTTCGAAGAGGGCCATCCCCACATATATATAACTCTGACTGCAAAGTAAAATTTGCTGGCATATTGTTCCAAGCACCTAGAAACTGCAAAACCCCTTTTCTGGCAATTAAGCTTGATATTATGATATATTTCTTTTTATTTTGAGGCAGTTCTAATTTATAACACATTTGCTCGCGTTCTTCATCATTTTGCAAATCTTGAAATAACTCTAAATTTATACTCCAAGAACTTCTAATTATCGGTTTTTCAATTCTATTCACTTGAAGGAATTGTATTGCACTTTGCGTAAAAGGCACACAAAAATCCACTTTATTGTATGCCAATCGCTTTAACCACTTATTAATAGGTGTTCTCCCTTCAGCAGCTCTTAAGGTATCCTCTACAATTATTCCAAGCTGATATTCCCTTTTTCCACTTGCAAACATTGCTTGCATTGCATTGCAAATCAACACAATATCAGGATTAATTTTTTTCAATAGTCTTTTTAACCCAAAAGGATAAAACCTTGATTGCTCAATGGAATATCCATCATTTTTATGCTTCACTTGATAACTTTTAAATCGCTTGCTATTTAACAGATATACCTGACATCCTTGAATTTGCTGAAACCTCCACCCTTCTCTCTCTTTGTCTGTATCCCGCTCAACTACTATGTGTAGTTCCAAATCTTCAATTTTAGCCATACTCTCAAATCTCAATATATCATAGGGTGCTAAGAGCGGAACTACAAAAACCAATTTCATCATAACCAAATCCTTTTCTACCGTTTTAAAATTTCTTTAATTCTTTCAAAAATCCCTAATTTAACGAGTACTTTCTTAATTAGGTGTAAAATACTAATACGTATGTTTCTAAGAATCCTCATACCTTTAGCTCTAATTTTCAATAATAAGGTTTTTATGGATTTATTTTGGGACATAAAGTCTTCAATCAATTTACAATCAACAATATCCTTTTTTTCACCTCGATTTTTTTTAAACTTCAATAGAATATTTAGTGTAATAAATTTTATTCCATCATAAACAAGATAGTTTTCCGGATTCAAAATCATTTCATTTTTAGACATACTATATTGATTTAAGAATTCTTCATGACACTCTATATTTTTGTCATCAAATAACTCTGTAGAATCATGCAAGTATAAATAATCAATATCTTCTGCGTCCCGCAAACCATAAAGAGCCAAAACACTACTTGAATCCACTACAAAATCATCTATTGACATTCCTGCTTTTCGTATATATTGTGCAAAAGTTTTCCTTTTTAGCGAACTTTGCAGATACTTATCCGGTTCTCCATAATTCATTAAATCTAAAGAATTTTTATTATACAAGAGAGATGCTATACTAATTGTTTCTTTTTGATTATCTGTAATATGTATAGAATGATTTCCAATGCCAAACATACCACGAATATATTCTTTAATATGCACCACTCGTTCAAGCGACTGGGCTTCAATCACAAAACTCAAAACTTTACGCTTTTCATCCCAACAATTCCTTGCTTTTTCTGCAGCACCCAAAAAATGATTTTTTTCATTTCCAACCCAATCTTGATGAGAATATATCTGGGCAATGAAATATATAAAACCTGTAACCGAAAATTTAATCTTTTTTTCATATACAATTTTGGCCTGCTGTTCTAGAAATTCATATATTTGATCATAAAGTGCCTCATAATCTGCTCTAGGCCAAATACATACCAAATATGTGTTATGCCTCAATTTACAATATTCCGTTGCTGTCCAATCCAGAATTTTTTCATCCAACAGCCTCTTTCTAAAAAATTTATAATTAAAATTAATCTTATTTTGCACATAAGTAATTGGTATACTTTGTTTGAAATATATAGCAATTGCCGTTCTATGTGCACCATCATCTAATATGCCTTCATAATTCACTGGTATTAAAGAACGTTGTGGATCCACTCCATTGTCTTTTATATCATAAATCAACTCATCAAAAATTCTCAAAAAATCCTCTGCTGTTTTTTTAAGCTCTGTTCCGTCTTCTTCAATAAAAGTGCCTTCTGTAAATGCCTCTATCGTTTTTAAATAATACTTTTTGATAAAATTTAATTTTAAACCCTGTACCTTATTTTCGACATACTTAATTTTAGAAATCAAGTCAAAACGTTCTGGGCAAATTAAGTTTTCCGCTTTTATAAATTCATAGCTATCCATAAGAACCGAACCTACTTTCTTTTACATCCTAATCCATCCCGGTGACATTACTATACTATCGAAAGTAATGTTAACAATCTACAACATATAGGGTTTAAGACCCTTAAATGTTCATATCAATCATCTATGAAGGCACGGTATCTTTAAGAAATGATATGCTTCCAAGTATAACCATTGGAAAACCTTCAAATCACTGTGTTGGGAGGATCAGGGCGATGCCTGTGCAATCCTCTTTTAACTTCATCGGTTGACACATCTCCATGCATTTCAACTGTACTCAGACTATTCTCATCAATTTTTATCTTGCACTATTTTGCTAATACAATAGCAACTTTTTTCATTGTAACATTCCTTTCAGTACCTATATTTATCCAGTCTATCTAAGTTTATAATGTCTGAAAATGACTGAACCTTAAATGCTGCAAAATGTTTCTGAAGAAATCCTATAATCGGGTTGCTAGATCGGATAATACCATGTAATTCATAAGTGATTCCATAATCCTGAACCAACATTGATCTTATCTCTTCAATTTCCTTCAAGTAAGGAATGTAAATCGCATATTTCAATTTCTTGCTTTTTGTCTGCGATTTGATATTAACCCTACGCCCCGGCATGTAACGGATATTTTGAAAATGATAGAACACCAATGGAAACTGCCGCCCATCTGCTGTAGCCATCAATATATCATTTCCATTCATTCTTACCAATGAGTACTGCTCCAGGTTCCAAGGAGCCACGCCACCGCCTAAATGATGAAGCTCATAAACACCTTTAAAATCTCTTGTCCAGTTGTCCAAGTACTTCTGATCGCCCATTCGATCTGGCTCTGGCTGGTCATAGCACCACTCATAGCACTTGTCTTTCCACCATTTTAGAACTTTTCTTCCGTTCAGGCTCTGATCAAAATAATTGAACTCCACACAATACTTACCATTGCGGGCTTCCAGCTTTCTCCCATATTTGTTTTTTTTAAACCTATGCTCAACTATAACCACATTCGCTTTCGCTGCTCTTATCTCATCATAGAGAATTTGAGGATCAGCATAGAAATATAAATCCGAATCAAGATAAGTACAGTTTTCCACCGTATAATGGTCAAGGACATATTCGATTGTTACTGAAGTACAAGTCCAACAATATTCAGCCTTCGAGCGTTCTTTCTTCTTCTCCAAGAGAACAGGTGTCTCAAAAGCACTGTGATGGATAATTACCGCATGCTTTAGACACATATCATTTAAGACTTCAAATGCCTTATCATCAAAGCAAAATATATAAAGTGTAAAGTCATCTGATACTCTTTCCAAAGACCTATATAAGGCAATTCCCTTATCCAGATAATAACTATCGAATAACGTACAGAGATTAATCATTTCTTAATCCCCATTTCTTTGAGGTATTCATCGTAGTTACGAATATATTCCTTATCATCGTAATGTGTGCTGGCAAGAACCAGCAAGACGGAGTCCGAAGAAAAGCCATACATATCCTTCCAGATCATTTTCGGAATATAGACACCCATCATCGGTTTGTTCAGTCCTACGACAAATTCTTCTCTTCCATCTGTAATCCTCACTTTGCTCTGTCCGGCCACATTGATCAGTACAAATTCCGATTCTCTATTAGCGTGCTGCCCGCGAATAACAGTGGAATCAGAATCGTAAATATAAAACACACGCTTGATATCAAAAGGAATTGCTTGAGCTCCTTCAATCACAACCAATTTCCCCCTTTTATCGCCCAGATCACCAAAATAAAGAACCGGACACATCTCTTTTAAAGTCATAGTAATTCCTCGCTTTCGCTTTATCCAAATCCGTTAATGGCTTCAATCACATAAGTCTGTTCTTCTTCTGTCATGCCATTGTACATCGGAATGGAAAGAACGGTTTGTGCCAGATGCTCCGTGATCGGCAGGAAACCCGGCTCATGTCCGAGGTACTGATATGCTTCCGCAAGATGTGGAGGAATCGGATAATGGATAATTGTTCCTATTTCTCTCTCGTTCAGATACTCAATTAATCTGTCTCGTTCTTCACAGCGGATAACATACTGATGCCATACACTAGTCGCACCAAGAGCAAGAGTTGGAAGCTGAATCAGCGGACTGTTCAGTTCTGCGGCATACCGAGTAGCGATTTTTCTCCTCTCTTCAATCAATTCATCCATGTGTGTTAGACGGACACGAAGTAACCCAGCCTGCAGTTCGTCAAGGCGTGAGTTTGCACCGACAACTTTGTTGTAATAACGTTTCTCGCTACCGTAATTGCGAAAAATCTTGAACTCCTTTGCCAAAGCTTCATCGTTTACAACAACAGCACCAGCATCGCCAAAAGCACCGAGGTTCTTAGAAGGGTAGAAGGAGAAGCATCCTACATCACCAAATGTTCCAGTCATCTGCCCGTTGTAGCGAGCACCATGCGACTGTGCACAATCTTCTACTAGGCGGAGATTGTGTTTCTTGCATATTGTAACGATTTCATCCATCCGAGATGCCATACCATAAAGGTGTGTGACAAGAACTGCCTTTGTCTTTTCCGTGATTAGGGCTTCAATCTTCCCCGGATCCATACCAAAGTGTTCATCAGGCTCAACAAAAATAGGTGTCGCATTATTTATGGTGATTCCCATTACAGAAGCAATATAAGTGTTTCCTTGGACGATAACTTCGTCTCCTGTTCCAATTTTCAAAAGGCGAAATGCAATCCACAAAGCGTCAAGACCAGAAGCAAGTCCAACACAGTAATTTGCTCCTGTATAAGCAGCAAACTCCTCTTCAAAATCACTAACTTCTTTTCCGAGGATATACCAACCGGAGCGAAGAACATCTAACGCTTTATCCTCAAACTCTTTCTGGTACATATAAAAACCGCGATCCATGCGGTTGGGCATTATTTTCATAAGCGGTCTCCTCTACCAGCTTGAATACATCATTAACGTAAAAATTGTAACATTCACCAGAAATAATTTTCCCACTAATCGAAGGGTGCAAGATACCAGTCAAGAGCCTTCTTAATATCCATCCGGAACATTGTGGTCGATACCCCAGTTGGTACGGTGCCCTACAATTAACTGGACTTTATTCTTATTTTAAAATACCTGAAAATACAACATTCATATAGTTCAGATATATAGAAAACGATATACTAGTTGTGACTGCCAACGTTATAGATCTCACCGACTTTTCCATTATGATACTTTGTACCGATCATGCAGGTACGTGTCTGCTATCTTATAGCATAAAGATGCATATTTTTTCATGTATTATTATTTTCCTCTAATCATCGCGTGCCAAATGAACTTTGTATTCGTATGAAGGTAGCGACCAAATAACCTCTTAGGATCCTGCAACAGTCGATAAAACCACTCCATATTACTTTTCTGCATCCATTCAGGCGCTCTCTTAAGATTTCCGGCCAAATAGTCAAAACCAGCGCCTACACCCACCATAAAACCTTTTACTCGTCCCTGATGAACTGCCATCCACTTTTCTTGCTTCGGTGCTCCAAGACCAACCCAAATAAAATCTGGAGTGGCTTCATTAATTCGACCCACAATGGCAGCATCCTCATCTTCTGTCATAGTCCGAAATGGTGGTGAATACATACCTGCAATCTGAATCTTCGGATACTCTCTTGCAAGTGCCTGATAAAGCTTCTTAAGCGTCTCCTCTGTAGATCCATAAAAGAAATGGCGATATCCCTTCTCTACAGAAATCTTTAGAATCTCTTCCATATAAGAGGGACCCGTTGTACGCCGCATACCTTTATTACCACGCCTCTGCCCAACTGATGATAGCGGCCCCCCGTCCGGTATTGCCATAATCCCACCGTTTTGGACGGCTTTATATGCTGCGTCCTCATATGCACTAACTGTTGTGTGAACATTGGATACGCACATATAATCTCCGGAAAGGTTTTCGATATTTTGCAGCGTAAACTCCAGTAACCATTCCATATTAATAGCCGCTATGTCAACCCCCAGTATATTGCAGGTAGGTATCTGCGACTTGTCAACCTTATGAACATAACTGTTATTCACAATACCTTTTCCATTTTCATAAATTAATCCCGCCATAAATTTATCTCGTTTGTATACCTCTTCTTATATCATCCAAGGTCACGTCATACCGATTGGCTGCAGAATCTTTTCCTGTGCTGTTGACAGTCACCAATTATCCCCGTTAGCGACCGACACAAAAAAAGCCCCTGTTTTGGGGCCTTTTTTGTCCTTTTGACCATTTTGTGAACCACTAATACGTATAAAAACTTTATCCCCAGCTTTTTCTGTAAAAAAAGCTGCTCTGCATGTCACAAGGACGCTATAGTAAAGTAGAAACCGGAAAGAAGAGACAGTTTCTCTTTAGACATTATGACCTTTTGAAGCAATATGACCATCGGAAAAAGTTATGTCTTGCAAAAATCGTTTTGCCTTTGATTGCATATTAGCCTGCCAAAATGCAGTTGGCTGGAACATTTTAACGATGAGGGTTGGGGACGGGTCAAATTCTCTTGAGGAAATATTGCTTCCAATACTTGCTAAGATGCATCCCCCGCTTTTTGTCAACCATATTTTACCTCACCAAAACCAAGCAATTCTTCTGACACATCCTGAAGTGGATCGTTCAATATCAAAATCTGTAGTTCGAACCCATCCCGGTTGCAACTTGTCAAGGATATATTCATCACTTTTCATCGGTTTTGCTCTGTTTTCCATGCTTTAGCTTATCCTCCACGCTTTGGGTACTGGTATCAGAAAAATGTACCTCAACTAAATACCTTGTCTTGTCAGTCTTTTGCAGTAAACAGGGTGGTATCTGCCCTATGGTGGTCTGAATGTTATCGCTCATTGTTCCTTATTAACACAAAAAAGACGCCTGGTTGACAATTTACTGTTCCATGCGCCTTTACGCTGTTATTATATTTTATTTGATTGATATGATTGATTACATTAACTGCATAATCTCAGTTTCAATTTCTTTTATGTCGCTTTCCAATAATTCAGGAAAATACTCGCTGACTTCATCAATATTTATTTTCCCTTTTTTTAACATAAGTGTTGCTTTTTCTATTAACGTTTCCCTTGCAATATCTTTCGCATAGGTTCTCATAATTTGCTCATCATCAAATAAACTCATCATAATTGTTATTACCTCCACTTCTTTGCTGCTTAGATACTGTTTTAAGATATTTCTGTCCTTGCAAATACGGATTGTTTCTGTAACTGCCTGTTTTGTCATTCCATACTTTTTTATCTGCTCGTTAAAAACTTTGCAGAAGATAATGTACTCATTGATAATATTATCCTTGTCACTCTCATATATGACTTTTGCTTTTATCTCAAGGTCAATATCCGCACCGTCAAAAAACTCCTGCGATAAAGATATTGTATCGAGTTTTCTGCCCTTAATGCCTGTAAATATAACATATAATTCAGGCTTCGGCATTTTTACTTTCTTGCTCTTATATAGGCTCTGACTTGTTCGCTCAAAATATTCATGGTAACTCTGTGCTAAATATAACAGTATTCTGATTAAAATATTTACCGTCCATGAAGATTGTGCCTCTAATAGCAACAGTAACTTGTCATTACCTACCATAATGCCCAAATCATTGTAGAGATTATCTGTCAGAACATTATCTATTGTTACAATATCCAGTGTATCCTCCGTTGCTTCTGTGTCCTCTGGGTGCAATGCCTTATACAGCTTCAATAAATTCTTCTTATCTTGGAAAAGGTCTAGGAACACACTGTTTTTTGCGGTACGCTTTGCCTTGACTTCCTGTGTCTGACTTGTTTCGTCCTGCACCTTATCACCTCGATTTCTTAAAATCTGTGGCAGAATATGTGATATAGATTACTCCTGCTACACTTCAATTATACAGAAAAACCCTCATGTTTACAATAAAATTCACATTAAATTTCTTCCTCCCTCCGTTTCACTTTGCCTGTAATGCGAAAATTCGCATTACTCGCGGAACGAGGGCTGCGTGGCATAAAATTGCACATGAAAATATCAGGTCAGTTTGAATCAGAGACTGCTGCGAATAATCATGCTCTTATCAGAACATACATCGAGACCTGTCGCCGGAATGGGATCAACGAAATCGATGAATTAGAGCGTTTATGCGCCGGTAATCCTTATTCTGTTGCTGAGGTATTCTCTTCTTCATTACCTCCTTGAAAAGAGAACTGAACACCCGTTATTTAGCGGTATTAATACTCCGCTTTATTTTTCGTGCACGCAAATCGACTGTGAATAGTAACGGTAAAATCACCTCTTTGCTCCTAAAAACTTGACAAAATGGGATAATACTGAAAACAAGGTTAATTAATCAGCGTTTTCCTTTATAATAACACAAAATTATAGCTCTGGAGATTTGCAGCATGTTAATTATTCTAATTTGACAAATAAAGCAGCGATATGATATCATATTATTCAAATAAGAGTAATTAATCTGAGAAGGTGACATCAATGAAAATAACAGGAGATGAAAATAACAAACTAATTTTAACCGAGCTTGGCCAACGCATCAAAGATATTCGGATAAGTCGTTCCATAACTCAACGGGAACTGGCTCATAGTGCAGGCATATCCTTTAGCACGGTAGTCCGGGTCGAAAGCGGAGAAGGGGTAAATATAGAAAATTACATGAAAATTCTGCGCATTTTGGATCTTCTTCCGAACTTCAATCTATTGGTTCCGGAACAGCAGCTAATGCCGGCGGAATTTATAGAGAAGAAACCCAGACGCCAAAGAGCATCAAAACGAAAACAGGAACGAGAATGGAAGTGGGGGGATGAGCAATAATGCAAATTGGGGCAGAAGTATACTTATGGGGAACGAGAATTGGCATGATCATTCAAAGTGATGCGTCAACTCCGCCGCAATTTACCTATGACAAAAGTTTTGTGAAAAGCGGCATTGAGCTCTCTCCTGTAGCAATGCCGTTATCCGATCAGACATATTCTTTTCCGGAACTCAGAGAGAATACTTTTCGAGGATTGCCCGGCCTGTTGGCGGATTCTCTGCCTGATAAGTTTGGTACACGCATTATTGAGAGTTATTTGGCAAAGCAAGGGTGTCTGGAGGAAAGTCTTACTGCAGTGGAACGATTATGCTATATCGGAAGCAGGGGTATGGGAGCTTTGGAGTATGTGCCTCAAATTGGCATAGGGATTCCGGATCAGGAGATTGATATTGATGAACTTGCAAAACTGGCAGATGAAATTCTTGCGGACAGACAGAATTTTAGAACAAACGCGGACGAACGGGCATTGGAGCAGCTTATTAAAATTGGGACCTCCGCCGGTGGAGCAAGAGCAAAAGCGCTCATTGCGTGGAACCAGAAAACCGGGCAGATCCGCTCCGGGCAGATAGATGCCGGTGACGGATACTCCTATTGGCTTCTAAAATTTGGAGAGATACAAAATAATAAGGACAAAGATTTGACGGCGGATGAACACGGTTATGCCCAAATAGAGTATGCTTATTCACTGATGTGCAAGGATGCCGGAATAGAGATGGCAGAGTGCCAGTTGATCAAGAGCAAGGAAGGGCTGCATTTTGCGACAAGGCGCTTTGACAGAGATTTTGATACGGGTCGGAAAATTCATATGCATACATTGGGGGGATTGGCACACTTTGATTTCAATGACCCGGGCTCCAACAGTTATGAGCAGGCCGCCCAAATCATGCGGAAGATCAAGTTGCCGCAGAGTGACGTAGAGCAGTTGTTCCGAAGAATGGTATTTAATGAAGTGGCGAAAAATTATGACGATCATGTCAAAAACATTTCTTTCCTTATGAACCGGGCCGGCGTATGGAAGCTTGCCCCCGCCTATGACATGACATTCTCCTATCGCCCGGACAGTATATGGACCTCCAAGCATCAAATGAGGATCAATGGAAAAAGAGATAACTTAACTATGGAAGACTTGTATGCCTGCGGCAGAAACATGGACATCAGTGATAAGAAGATGAAAGATATCACGAAAAGCGTCATAGGAGTCGTCAGAAATTGGGAGAAATATGCCGAACGTGCAGGGGTGGGGGAAGAAATTATGTGGAACGTTAAAAGGTTTCAATTTCCAGCTGCACTTCAGTAAACTTTTAAAACTAATTCAAACGTTTGTTGATAGGGGTCCTTATGTAGGAGGCCGTATTTTCCTCTATCGCTTCCCAGGGATTGGTGGCTGCCTTCCTGACCCAGCGATTACAAAGAAGGAGGTGTCTTCATGGAAATGAAGGTTATTCGCACAGAAAAACGTTTATGTACTTGTTGCATGGAAGAACATAAAGTGAAAACAGTTCTTGTGCAGGAGCATGCTATATTTAAGAATACAAAGGTGAATTACGAAGCTTCTTATCTGTATTGTGATGTGGCTGAGGAGCTATATATGGATGAAGCGCAGATGCAGGAAAATGATATAGTAATGAAGGATGCTTATAGAGAAAAGCAGAGACTTCTTACTTCTAGAGAAATTAGTGGAATTCGTGCAAAATATGGCATCAGTCAGAGTGACCTATGTGTTCTTTTAGGCTGGGGTAAGAAGACCATTACCAGGTATGAGAGCCACCATGTGCAGGATAAAGCACATGATACAATTCTTAAGAAGATTGATCAGGATCCCGAATGGTTCATTGATTTTTTGAAAGAAGCAAGAGAGAATCTATCGTCAGAGTTATATCTTAAATATTTTAATATAGCAACGGGTCTTTATGAGAAGGATCAGGATGTATATTTACGGAAGGTAATAGAAGCTAAGTATGCAAGATTCCAAGAGAATGAGATGTTTCATGGGAATGCCACGCTTTCTTTAGATAAAGTAGTAGATATGATAAGATATTTTGCGGCATCGGAAAGAATAACTTTTTTATATAAGGTTAAACTTATGAAACTTATGTGGTATTCGGATGCACTTTCATACAAGAAAAGAGGATTGGCGATAACCGGATTGGTGTATCAGGCTCTGCCGATGGGAGCTGTGCCTATTGGACATGAGGTGATTATTGATTTAAAGGACGTTCCTTGTGAGGAAGTTGATATGGGAGAGACAAATGCATATCACTTTTCTTTAAAGGGTATTAGTGAGTATCCATCTTTGAATGAAGCAGACAAAGAGATTATGGATATTGTTATTGAAAAGCTCGGTAAGATGAGCAAGGATGAAATAGTTTCATTTATGCACAAAGAGCAGGCCTATGCGGAGACTGCACCAAGAGATATTATTTCGTTTAAATATGCAGAGAGCTTGCAGATTTGAGTAATTGAAGTCTCCTGACATTGCCCATAATTTCCATAGTATTTTTATTGAAGCTTACAATTCGAATATCACCCTCCTCATTCTGTTCCGCAGATACATTATAAAACTCCTCATCATTTAGCTACACAGTATAGTTATTGCTTTCATCTCCAGTCAGCCTAAATTCTCCAATATTTGTTGCCCCCCTAATTGTCCAGAAGTATGGAAATCTTCAAAATCAAATAGTTTCGTATAATACTGATTCTCCCAAACGGCTGAATCATTGTAAGCGTCAAATTCTCTGCTTACCGAGCATATCTACAGGATTCCCATTGTTTGGCGAAACACCCGCAGATGCAAGGGGCGGTAAATCAGATGACGGACCAATCCTCTTTTTGCAACAGTTCTTCAAAAAAAGGGCTTCCTGCTATGCAATATGCTTCTCCACCTTCTTATTATTGGCCCGTGTTTTTTTTACATGGGTTGCATCCACAAAGACTTCGCTGGGATCATGTCATCCATGCACAACATCTCTGTTCAACAACATCTCGTTGTACCCAGCTATAATCTAATCTGTCACTTAATTACCAGAAGCTTCATTATCACTGTTAATAATAAACTCGTATAAATAGTAATAGGTATCTGCAAAAAATGATTCTCGAATAAAATTCCCATTCTTCCCTATACTTTTGTAATAATCATTAACATTTATAGGATTATTACAAAATACTAAAACAATATCTGCATCCCCAAAATCATATTTCAACCTATCATCAAGTAAATCACATGGCAAACCTGGAAAATAATAGTTAAAAACAGTCCATGTATAATATACGTTATCTGTCAGCAAATATACATTTTTTGTTTCTGAATACTCTTCTACAATCTCAACTGTTTCCACTGCACATTTGTTTCTATAAGAATACGTCTCTATTTGTGTAATAAGCGTTTTACTGTATGAACAGAGAATTACAACAATCAATAATCCCGAAATTACCCTTCTTATAGTACTATTTTTAATTAAGCTGACACATATTGCAAAAGATAACCATACAGCTACCGTTGCCGGGTAAAGATATCGAATAACATAAACAGGTGCAAATATTTTTCCATAAACGATTTGGAAAATTAATATAGCTGATACTGTGAATAGCATTGATACCGCCATCCATACCTCAGCCGGTATTTCTCTTTTTGCATTGCTTCCCAATAATGTGAGTTTAATCTGGTCTCCATTCCTTTTTACTTCTATTATCTTGGCTGTTGATATGATCAATATCGCTATTGTAAGCAGATATATGAACAACATCCCATTATTATGGAACATGTAATTTATTCCCACTTTAAAATCCACCGTACTTGAAATCCAGAAATCGCCACCACTTACATAAGCAACACGTGTGATAAAAATACTTATCCATGGCAAATAACCTAATAATGATACTACTGTTGCAGCCACACACTTAAGCCAATTTTGACCTTTGATCTGTATAAGCCGGACAAATACACAGAAATATATTAAAATTATTGCTGCAAAGGCAAAATAGTGCGTGTATGCAGCCCCGAGTCCGAAAAAGCAAAATAAAATCCAATTAGATATTTTATTTCCTTTTGTTTCTAATAAAATGTAACTTTCATAAAAGCATAGCACTACAAACATTGCAGCCCACGAATACATCCTCACTTCAACCGCATATGTCCTTGCGCTATCTGTCATGGTTAAAAACAGTAAAAAAATAAGTGCAGAATCATATCCAAATTTTTTCTTTATTATAGTAAGCGAGAAAAGAATGAGAATAAATGCGGGTATCGCGGAAGCAAAATGATATACCCATGGTTTTTCACCTAAAATACTAATAACTAACTTTAGAATCAAAAAGTATATTGGCGGAACATAGCTATCACATGTTGCCACTTCAAGGAAACTATTAGATGCGACCACCTTAGTAATTGAGTAAGTTTCATCCCCCCAAAAATTGTTATCAAAACACTGAATCAAGGTTAACAATACATTAAAAAAAGCTACCGCATAAATACCAAATTTGACACATCTATTTATTGATTTGCTAACATTACCTGCATTAATTTTATCATAAACAAAAACAATTTTCTTATGCATTATCATATATGAAAGCCAGCCAACAATAAAAGCTACAGCAGTACTTATAAGCAGGTAAAAAACAGCGAATCTTGTATTTGCTCGCATGGCTTCAACAATATTTATTTTACCTTTAACCAATGTAATTCCCGTCAAAATTATTAAGTTATCAAGTAAAAAAAATACACAAATTCCGGTTAATGTAACTTTCCAATTTGTGATGAATTTACCAGCATTCTTATTTTGAGGCCACTCAAAGATGATCCATGTAATAAACACCGGATACAAAAAAATCATTACTTCATACATGATATATGCCTCCTAGTTATTCTCAAATATTGTAGCGTTCTTCTTCTGTTACCATAGGATGTTGCATAGTTCTTACATTTATATTCGCAATATACTCACCCAAAATCCCTAATGCAAAAATGATCACGCCTCCAAGAAAATATACTCCGAAAAGAATTGCCGCATTTCCTATAGGATATTCAACAAGATTCATAACTTTCAAAATGAATGTTACCACGGCAATCCCAAAACTTACTATAGAAATAAGAATGCCCAATATCACAGCCAGCCTCATAAATATACGAGAATACGAGGTTATTCCTAACATTGCAATATCATACAAATTCCCAAACTTAAAGGACGATTTGCCATGTTTACGTTTTTCTTGTTGATAAAGAATCTTTGTACATGATGGCCCAACTTCAGCTACAATTCCTCTCAAATATGGAAGCGGATCTTTTATTTCCGATAAAATCTTAATTACTGAAGTATCATATAATCCGAAACCTGTAAATTGCTCAATATGATCTATTTGAGATATTTTTTTCATAAACCTATAATAGCATTTTCTAATAAAGTACATGATTCCATTTTCTTTGCTACGGTTTTTAATACCCACAACAATTTTACTGCCGTTTTCCCATTCACGCACAAAATCAACTATTAACTCTGGCGGATCCTGCATATCCGCAAATAGAAGAATTACTGCATCACCTTTAGCCTGTGTTAAGCCATAATATGAAGATTTCGAAAACCCAAAGTTTCTATTATTAAAAATATACTGAATATGATCATCATCTTTTGCCAATTTCCTAATAAGAGATCTTGATGAATCTTCTGAGTAATTATCTATAAACAATATTTTATAGTTATAGTTCTCCAATTCTTTTGCCTTATTAAACAGATTTGATATTCTTTCAGATATAAGGGGGATGTTTTCTTCTTCATTGAATGTTGGCACAACAACAGATATAGTTTTCTTTAGCATATGATATTCTCCTTGCTAAGTCAGCGTAGTAATAAATTATATTTTATAATCTGATGAACAAAAAACAGTGTTGGAGTTACAGCTATGATCATTCCACCAACAGCTTTCGCAGCTAATACCAGCTTAATATTGCCTTCCGAAATATTTAGAAAAGAATTTTTCAACTTTCTTACTCGGAAAATTGATAGTTGAAATAGCTAAAAAACTTGTTACGGCGTTTGATGATCCAAAGCAAAACAGAATTTTACCTAATATACCCACATAGAATAATCCGCTACTCACTCCATCAATCCAAGGTTGCCTTACTAATATAGACATTTCTTCCTCAAGATAATGGATATGAGTCGGAAGAAGTATGTCAGAAATCAGCCATCACAAAAATTTGTGATTAAGCCATTTTAATTATCACTTTCTCGATATACCTTTCGCACTACCATGCAATCCTCTATTGCTTTCCAGAGCTTGAGCGATGCACCAATACATGTCTCATTAGGCGAACTTGTGTATATGTTACTCCCCGGATTATCAAATGATCCAACAATCTTTTTTATGATATCTACCCGTAAATCCCGATCAATTTTATTACTTAGATCAAATGGAGATTCATTGCTGTATTCATACAAAACAGATGAATTGGCATCTAAGGCATCAAGTCTACTGATTACACAACCAAAACCATTCCGCTTGCTTCGACTATCTATATGCACTTTGACCTTGTGAAGGCCGCTTACAACTACACAGTTCCATTCCAGATCCTCATCATTATCATTCGCATACATTTCTGATTCTACTGGCTTCCATTCGGCTGCACTAGCCAACAATCCAATTACTTGAATCCCATAGAAACGCAAAGCACCTCCTCCTTGCTGTTCATAGCGTTTCCATGTGTCGATATCATTCGTGAAATGATGTGCTTCGAAATCCCAAGTAATACTGATCACACAACCTTCATCGGAATGTAGATGCTTAAGAACCTCTCTTCCCCATACTGTGTAAAAAAAAGTATATCCCATCCTAAACTGCATCTGACTGTTGTCATTGCTTATATGCGACCATATTTCCAACGCTTCATCAGGCGATGCCGCAAGAGGCTTTTCCAAAATAACCTTCCTCGGTAAGTTTATAGCATGTTTGTCACATATCAGTTTTAACACATCCACTTGATCAGAGGGTCTCCTAGCAATGACCAAAAGATCCAAATTTCCTGTCAGGCTATCTATATCTTCATCATCTTCTATATAATGTACAGTATCAGAATATATGACTAGCTCCTGCCTCGATTCGAATTTGGCTCGATATCTTGCCGGAATGATTACCTTATAGCCGCACTCCGATACGGCAGGAAGATAACCATACAGTCCGAATCCAGAACCAAGAATAAGACACCACTTAGACAATATCAATCACCTTGCCTTTATAGCCATTTTCTGACAGATAACTGCGTATTTCATTTGGTATATGCCACGCCAGATTAATAATCGGAAGTGTCTGGTCGGATTCAGCAAACAATTCATCATCGGAATGTATCTCTATCCTTGTTCCCGGCACATAATTGCCGACCTTCTTGGATCCTGGCTTTTCATACACCTTACTGATATGCTCTGTGGAAAGCCCCAACAGCTTTATCAGAATTGCTGCCCGCCCAGGAAACGCCTTGGCACGTAACGATCCATATTGCAAAACAAGATCATTTATCTCGGAAAGTTTCTCCTGCTTCCATTTAACCATATAGTTCTCAAGTTCACCAAAACGCCCAAAATATCCATTTTCAACCTTTAAAACTTTCTCGATATTCTCACGGCTTGTCTCATAAAGGGCATTGTCACCGATATACACCCTTATATTCCCGCCATACCTCTTTGGAAACTGGACATCCAGCAGAGCCTTTCCTAGATTTTTCGCGATTACATCAAATGAGTGCAGACTGTACGTACGAGGATGCTCATGATAGAAAGTGTCAAACTGGTGCTTTTCAATGATTTCCCCCATGTAGTGATTTTCGATTACTAGAAGCGTCTTCTCATTGGACAATTCCTTAACCGCCTCCATTAATCCCTTCAAATCATCAATATGTGCAAACACATTAGTAAATGTTATTATATCAATCGTAGGATGCTTTTCTCTTATTTTTTTCGCCAGCTCTGTAACAAAATACTCCTGATAAGCCTCGTGTCCTTCTGCGACAGCATCTCCACAAGCATCCGTTGGTTCAACTCCGATGGTTATGCAGCCCTTTTCCCGGAAAAAGTTAAGGAGGCTTCCATCGTTACAACCTATATCAATGACCGTTTTCCCAGATAAATCTCCCCATTTCGAACTACATTCTTCTACAAGATCCCTCATTCCGCTTAGAACATCCTTGGTAAATCGAGACCTGTAATGATAATCGTGAGGAAACAGCGTCTCCTTCTCTACCTGGAACATTTGATGCGCTGAACAGCACTTCCTGCAATATAATATTTTGATGGGATACTCCCTGCAAGTACTTTCGCTTCCTATGGGTATCAAATTATCACACAGGGGCTGACTACCTAAATCTAATACTTCTACTAAATCCCTGCTTCCACAGATTTCACATTCCTTGATTTCTTTCATGTTAAGTTCCACCTCTCTGTCTGTTTAGTGTCCTCTCGGAAACTCCCAGTCTCTATTTTGCTGAGCTTCTTCGTTTCCAAAAACCCACTTTCACCTCTAATTTTCTGTAACATTTGCACCTTTTTATGTCTTGACATTGTAAAGTTATACCATAAAACACATGATGTAGAGATCAAAAGACCTTCCTCATAAAATACTATGGCATAGTATATAGAACCGTTTCACTTTCCGACCCGGAATAATGGAGAAGATACAGCATATACTCTGGGACAAGTGCCTTAATCTGCTCACGGGCTTCTTGCTTTATTACACCATTTTGACATTGTATTATTAATCCTCCAAAAATTCTTTTATCTCCCTATCCATTTCAATCGGTATATCCCCATTGGCAAGCCATACTTTGCTGAACTGAGTAATCATCTCAATACATTTTTCTATATGCCATCTGGGTTTCCAGCCTATTTTTGCTTTAATCTTACTGCAGTCAAGCTTCAAAAAATTTGCCTCATGTGGAGCATTTTCTTCTGCCTGACACACCCACTCAGCACCTTCTCCCCAACACTTGCAGAACATATCAACCAGATCACCTGTTGTAACACAATCGCAATCATCCGGTCCAATGTTGTAATACCCTTGGTATGAGCTATCCTCATATTGCATGGCTGCAATAGTAAGATATACCGTCAACGGCTCAAGCACATGCTGATAGGGCCTGATGGAGTAAGGATTTCTCACGCAAATGGTTTTTCCTGCTGCAACTGCGCGAACACAATCCGGTATAATTCGATCGTTCGCAAAATCGCCTCCCCCAATCACATTACCTGCTCTGGCTGTAGATACCGCAGTTTTTTGTTTAACAAAAAAACTGTTGTTATAGCTGTGCGTAACAAGCTCAGAACATGACTTTGAATTAGAATAGGGATCAAAACCATCCAACGGCTCATCTTCACGATATCCCCAACACCACTCATTATTGTAATACACCTTATCCGTTGTCACATTAAGCACGGACTTAACGCATGGAAATAATCTCACACACTCCATAAGGTTAACCACACCCATGACATTGGTCTCGTATGTATATCTGGGATCTTTATAGCTGTCTCTTACAATCGGCTGGGCAGCGAGATGAAGAACTATTTCCGGTTGCTCTTCCTCGAACACTTCCTTTAAATGTCCAAAATCACGTATATCTCCGATAACACTGTTCATCTTACTATCCAGTCCGGCAGCCGAAAACAGATTAGGGTTGGTCGGCGGCTCTAAACTATATCCGGCAACTGTCGCTCCGGCGTTTACCAGAATACGGCATAACCATGTTCCTTTAAAACCTGTATGGCCTGTCACCAGTACTTTCTTTCCTTTATAAAAAGATAGATCCAACAAAATTCAGTCCTCCCATTTTATCCAAGGTGCCTTACCGCCTACAATCAGCTTCTCCAGCATTTCCTTTGCCCTTATATTATCCATGCACTGTGTTACCGGTTTACTGGAAATTCACGTTTAAGATCAAATAGTACATGGTTTCAGTGCAAATTTACCTTTCTTATATTGTAAACTGTTGTATCAAAACTCATTGTTTCTCTCCATTAACTCCATAATTTCCACGGAGCTGCATTTGACGCCCATAATTTATCCAATCTCTGCTTCTCTCTAAGTGTGTCCATACACTGCCAGAACCCCTTGTGTACATATCCTGCAAGTTGATGGTCTGCCACAAGATTTGTTAAGGACTCTGTTTCAAGCAAGGTATGATCCCCCTCTATGTAATTAAATAATTCTGGTTCAAATACCATAAACCCTATATTAATCAAATCTCCGTCTGTATCAGATTTTTCTCTAAACGCTGTGATCATTCCATCCTTTCCAACCTCAACAACGCCTTTATTTTGCCCAAAATTATACATAGATATAGTACCGATTTTTTTATTTGATTTATGAAAATCTAATAATTTGTTAATATTAACGTCACCCACTGCATCGCCATATGTAAGCATAAAAGTTTCGTTGCCGACAAAGTTCTTTATTCTCTTTACGCGTCCGCCCGTTTGTGTATGCAGTCCTGTATCTACCACTGTGACTTTCCAAGGTTCAGAATGCTTATTATGGACGATCATTTCTGACTGTCCGTTTGTATAATCAAACGTAACGTCACTATTATGAAGAAAATAATCTGCAAACCATTCTTTTATTATGTGTTGCTTGTATCCGGCACAAATGATAAATTCATTAAAACCATAATAGGAATATTCTTTCATAATATGCCAAAGAATAGGCTTTTCACCAATCTCAATCATTGGCTTAGGCTTTAAATGAGATTCCTCTGAAATCCTGGTTCCAAATCCCCCCGCTAAGATTACTGTCTTCATAATTCCCTCACTCCTTTAGTTTGACCTTGGTATTCAAAAATGTAAATACCTCTCACGATTACTGAACATAGTTAAATGTCACCGCATACTGCATAAGTTCATTTATTACCACGATATTTGTAACCAATTGCCAGCCAATTAATATTAAAATGACAATGTTGAATATATTCTTTAAAACCCGTTTATTCACACGATGAATAAGCGCCTCATATAACATAACGATCAAAGAAATATACGCCCATGAGAATAAAATCATATGCATACTGTAGTCATAACAAGCAAAACCTATCAACGGAAACAATATTATTGAAACACCCATCCAATATGCACATACTCTTGCATATCTACTATTCCTAAGATACAGGAATGCAATAATTGCAACAATAATACAAAGTAAACCCAATAGAGAAAAACCAGCTTCATTATACCAAGACTCATGATTCCCTATTCTTATCTTAACTCCTCCAAAACATGATCTTACGGCAACAGTAAACCTTCTTATATTATCAAGAATATTTGTATGATCTACAAATCTCTCATTATCTATAATTTCATCACGAACCCGAACTAATCCCGTCAAATTTCCAGTTAAGACAATTACAAATAGGAAACCAAACGCTAGTTTAATGGATTTAATCAAAAATTCCTTGATATTATTAAATTTTATGATTGCCGGTGTAATTGTAACTCCTATTAAATTTGCACCTCCAGCTTGATAAATAGGAAACCAGTCATCATTTTTTTCTGACATTTCATATGACAGATAAACTGCTATAACATTCCAAAATGTCATCCAAGTATGTCTTTCAATAACTACTGAATATAAAATAACAGGATACGATGTATACCATATTAATAAAGTAAGTCTGGATTTTGTCAGTCTGGATACACAAATGCCGCTAACCCCCAGCATAACCATCTGCAAAAAACTTACAAAAAGCATACTTACGGAATCTGATCGTGTAAAAAAAAGAGAAACAATTCCTGCTAATGAATATCCCGGGAGAGACACATATGACCAAAAAGGATGGCGGAACACGTTCACAAAGTTATACACCGCATTAATCACATATGGTGAATCGCAATCCAATATAGCATCATACGGAACCGATTCTATTTCCCCATTCGCATTAATCCATCTTGCATAGTCAAATGCTGATGTTTTTAGGTGCGCATATACAATAATTAGTGTCATACAACATATAAATACATATAAATATAATCTCTCTTTCTCAGTTAACGTCTTGATTATTCCTTGTATAATATACTTTTCTACATATGCTAAAAAATACATATAATATAAAAATATACTTAAAAATGCTACTAAAAGGAAAACAGTAAACAGGTGCTCACTCAGCTGCTTCGGCATGTAGGGTATCTTGTTTACATAATATTCCCAATCAGATAGATATCGATTCCTTATGAGACTCATAGAATAGATACTCAAGAGAAATGCTAATATCGTTCCTTTATTTGGAGACAACTTGATCGAAAAAATAACTTTCTTTTTTTTTACAAGCACTATAAACCCTACATATACTATAATAACGGAGATAATTTTTAATAATATATCTCCCCTTCCACCAAGGGTTAGGATTCCAGTAAGCACAGCCGCACTTACTGGAATAAGTCTATTCACATAATTATTCTCCATTCCAAAATATCCTCCTGCTACAATATAGTTCTTTATTCTTTTATAAAATGACCCTCACAAATATCCTCATACAATCAAAATAGGTTTTTCTACTGTTCTCCATACATCCCCCTAAACATGCTTTAAATTTGATAATATATTCAAATAAGTCTTTCTGTAAGGAAAGCATGAAATTAATAGTGTTGTTATATATATAATTATACCAATGCCAACTTTAATCATTAGTGTGACCCCAACATGATAACTCAGCGAAATTCTTCTTACACACACAAACATCACCACCCCTGCTACGATCATAGGCAATGATTGAAATGCATATTTTTTAATTGGCATTCTCTTATGTACATGATAGCTTTGAAAAATGCAGACAACAAATTCTGATATTAATGTTCCTATGGCAGCACCTCTCGCTTGAATATGCGGAATTAGTAATAAATTAGTTACAATATTTACCCCAGCCCCCATAAAAGCGGAGATTATATATATGTTATCCATTTTGTGAGGTAACAAATACTGCGTTCTAATTACATTAGCAAATGCTAAGAAAACACAACTTGGCAAAAGTATTTCAAAGAGCCCGATGCATGCCTCAAACCCCTCTCCGTAAAACAACGGAACAAACACATCCGCTACCGCCATTATTCCAAAACACAATGCTGTTGAAAGTGTCATTGCAAATATTATAGAGGCCTGCATTGTTTCATCATGATCCTTTTCGCCATTTGCAATCATATTTGTAATTCTTGGTAGCATTACTGCTCCCAATGCGGCTACAAATGCAATTGGAATATTTATAACTTTTTCTGCAGACTCATAAAAGCCAACTTGAACTTTATCAGATAGAAGTCCAAGCATAATTTTGTCCATAATCTTAAATAAACTGACCGCTAAGACCGTTGAAAACAGCATAATATTGGGTCTTATGTGCTCTTTAACCTTTTGATATGACGGTTGGACAAAATCAATACGCTTATTTACAAATGGCAACAAGACCACCTGAGACAACAAATTGCTAGAAGCTAATATTATACAATACTTATACACATCCGTCCTATTCTTCACAAGCACAAATATGGCAGCTGTACATATAAGCTTCACTAATGTATTTCTAATTATTGTAAGCTTAAACTCCTCTAATCCGTTAAAAAACCAATTTACATCAAAAATTCCAGAAATTACATACAATCCTAAAATAATTGATGCATAAAAGTCGCTGGCAAATTTAAAGCAATATACTATATATAAACATGCAAACAAAACTCCCAGCACAAACTGGGTAACATACAAGTCAGAAAAAGTTCTTGACAATGCTGTACGATCATCTCTTGTAATAGCGACTGTTCTATTGCCATAATTGTTTATTCCAAGCATAGTAAATAGAACAAAATAATTAGCCACAGAATAAGCATAAGAATATATGCCCACTCCTTCAGCACCTATTGTCCTTGATACATATGGTGTAGTAATAAGTGGAATTGCAATTATCAGCAGTTGATAAAAAACATTATAAAAAAAGTTCTTTTTTATGCTTCCCATTGTTCCACCACATCCTATATTCCGAGACATTAGTGATTTTTTTTATAACTGCCGCCGGATTTCCAGCAACAACGCTATTTGAAGGAATATCTCTCGTAACAACTGCATTAGCCCCTATAACAACATTATCGCCAACTTTAACATCTCCAACTATTTTTGCACCTGCAAAAATCACTACATCGTCACCAATACTTGGGAAACAACTTTTACTCTGTCCCAATGTTGCTTGATGATAGATTACACACCTTTTTCCAATTTTAACCCCGTGTCCAATTACAATCCCCATAGGGTGTGGCAAGACAAGCTCTTCTCCAATTTCACAATGCGATCCTACAACGCAAAAGAATTTTTTTAACAGCACCCATTCACATATTTTCTCTAACAACACATTTTTCTTCTTATATGCATTTAGTTCCATTCTAATCCATGGACATATTTTATTAGTAGGATCCGAGGGTATACAAAATGCTTTCAAAAAAATTTTAATCTTTGTTAGAAAATTTCTATTAGAATAAAAATGATAATAATCTCTAAAAATAGAGTTATTGCTCATAATTCACATCTTTCTCCTTTTTTATATTTTCCTCACTAAATGCATGATTACATGAGTTTTTATTATTGCCTATCCTAGCCTCTATATGACCACGCCATCTACTTGTTGCCTCATGACCCAATTGCAATGCCAACTCCACATCAGATGGCTTCTTTTCACCTGAGATGTTTATGAATATTCTCGAGTGATTTTATCTGGCAAATCAATCATATCACCTAGTTTTTTATTCCATTCTGAGGGTTCAAAATCAAGATATCCTCCCCACGTATAAAATGTCATTTCTCCAAAGAAAATTTCTCCATCAATAACATACCAGTCTACTCTTACATAGGGAATGTCCTTCGCCAGTTTCTCACTTAATTCAATTAATTTATCCCATTGTTCAGGTTTTTTCCATTGTATATTTGAGTTTTTATAGAATGCGTACCAGTTCAAACGATTAAAATCTCGATCATAATGATCATTAGTTCTAACATCAAGAGATGCATGTGCTATACCACGACAAAATGTAATGAATTCCACTTTTCCGTTAAAACAGCTAACCTTATATTCTAGTGACTCCGGATTACCCAACGAATCAACATATTTTTCTGCGATTATTCTGGGAACAACATTTTTATATGCCCATTCTTTATTATGAACATAGTAATTTTTTCTCATGGCTTTTGTTATCTTTTCCTTTGCCGACGCAAAATCAAAATTATTCTTGTCTTTACATACACAGATACTTCCACAGTCATGCGTACACTTAAGTACAAACTGGTCAGGCAAGCTGCCAAAATCGATATCCTCAAACTTATCCCATACGCCTAACAAAGGAATAATATACTCTGCACCAATTTTTTTGCTTACATATTCTTTAACGGCATATTTATCTACACAAGTTGAATATTCGGGTCTTTGATTATACAGTTTCAGCCAAGCTAATTTTTCAGAAAAAAGTTCCGGTCTGCTCAAGTTTAGCTTTTCTCCCATTCTTGCCCAGTACTGAAATTTAATAAACGGGATCTCTGGCAACCAATCAAACACTCCCATCCAAAACAATTTTGCACATGCCCTATGAATTATGTTTCTTTTCAACATTATTAATTTCTCCTTTTGCTGTTGTATTATCAATACCAATAAATACACTCAATACTATTGCCAACACCACTCCTGTTCCATTTGTGAAATAGGCTTCCATAGTACTTGCGAGCAATGCATAAATCCACAATAAAATAAATGCAATAATGTGATCATACTCTTTCAGCCTGCCAAATTGTTTCTTTATTAAATTAACTATAAGTATCACATATCCCAAAAACCCCAATATACCCAACTGCCCATATATCCAAGGCCAATAAGCGTCCGATATATAATTATATTTATCAGGTCCTAAACCATCCACTGTAGATATTCCATACATATAATAAATGTTGGAATAAAATTTCCCTGACAGGAATGATCCAAATGTACCAAATCCGCTTCCCAACGGAAACTTATCTCGCAATATTAAAACTCCGACCATATATAAAGCCAATCTTGCAGATGTCATTCCCCATGTTAAATATGTTGCGAACCTTCTTCGGAAAACCATAAAGACAATAAAGCCTGCTATTGCAACAACAGGTATGATATATTTTCTTTTAATTTTTGTTTTTCCCTTAAAAGACAATAGTTTATTTAATAATCTCGGTTTGACAAAAAGCAATGCCAAAGCAAACACAATAAAGGCATATCCTTTGAATCGCTGCGCCATAAAAAGCAATATACAATCAAGAATTACGTATTTCCTATTCTTTTTCATTCCGCCTTCAACTAACAGCACCACGCATACAACAACCGATGATACTAAAAAGGTGGGATGTGAGAAACAGAATTGATAACTGTCAATGATTCGTATTTCACCTGTATAAAATCCCAAATCCACAATTTTTCCTAAAACTATTCCGGCAACAGCTGCCACTGTAAAAATCTTTGATACAATGACGCCAGCCCATATCGCATCCCGATGATGCCTTTGTTTTACACCATACCCATCTGATATACATTTCAATGAAATCATAATGACAGGAAATTTTATAAATGCCACCACATCTCGAAGCGTAGCCCCCATATGTGGCTGTATGCCTGGTGAAAATAAATTTCCGAGTATTCCTATTGCAACCAAGATAAAAAGTAATAAATACCTTTTCTGCTTTTCTACATTAAAAATCAGTTTGCCTCTGTTTGCGATAATAGCACATACCGGTGCGATTAATATGGTAGCTTCATCCCAATAGTTTATGAACGGTATCATATCCAATGAATCAACTATTAGCAGGAAAGCACATAGTACCATATAAACTATCTTCATTCTCATATACCTTCTAAGACTCTTTTATATCCCTCAAGTATCCTGTCCCTTGTAAATCTACGTGCAGTATTCTTTACCTCTAAGCTATTCCAATTTTGAGATAATGTTTTATTGATCGCCTCTGTAAGACTATCCACATTTAAATACTCTGCCAAATATCCATTAATACCCTCTATAACTATATCTCTCGGCCCACTGGGAAGATCAAAGGATGCTACCGGAGTTCCGCAGGCTATAGATTCTGACAATACATTTGGAAATCCCTCATAACAGGAACTCATAACAGTAGCTCGAGCTCTTTTGTAGTAATCCTCAACATTTGAAGTGAAATCCACAAATCTGATTTTTTCCTTTAATCCTTTCTTTTCAGCATACTCCATAAGCTCAGCTTTCATTGAACCCTTACCGACAAGCTTTAATTCTACTTGCTTATCATCAATTTGCGAATAGGCATCTATGAGCATCATCAACCCCTTTTGCTTTTCCAACCTTCCAACATACAGAATGTAATCTTCCTTTTTATAAATCTTCTCATCATCTATAATGCTTTCGTATTTTACAGACAAAGGATTGTTAATTACATAAACCTTCTTCGCTGCAACATTGAAATTTTCAATGAGATCACGTCCCATATTGTCCGCTTGGACGACCACTCTATCAATTTTTCCGTAGAATAGCTTTACCAGATTTTTTGAGATATGTTTTCTAAAAAACGTATCTGCCTGCTTATATTCAATCGATAAAGTATTAATGCACCTACCGATAATGATGTATTTTTTCCTTGATATAAGCCTTGCCATGTACAGATTTACCGCTATTTCCGGACTAAAGGCAAATACATAATCCATGGCATTCTTCTTGATATAATCAATAGTTCCTTTAAGAGCTGATTTGGTCGAACTTACATTCATTGAAAATATATGTATATCAATGTCTAAATTGGGGCTATTGACATCATTTTTCATACTCTCCACAACAATCGTGATATCATAACCTAAAGATTTATAGTAATTCATTATGGTGACAAGAACACCTTGCGCCCCGCCGCCTCCTAGTGATTGGATAAAAGCAGTAATATTATTCCTTTTCGGCCTCATAACTATTTGACTCTCTTCATTTACTTGATGTACATTTCTCTTAACTTGTTTGCGTTTAAATGCACATCATAATTGTTGCTTTGTATGGCAACCTTATTTCTTTTGCACGCATCTGCTCTGTCATAGTGCATTGCAAGCAATACATCATCAGCCCATTTATCATCCGGATCATCAAGAGAATGTATAATAACATCTTTGCATATCGCCACATCCTTATCTATCGTATCTGATATTACACATTTCACTCCGGATGCTTGAGCTTCTAACAGCGCAAGCGGCATTCCTTCCCACAAAGAGGGAAACAAAAAACAGTCAAGAGCCGATAAATACTCATAAGTATTTTTTTGCATTCCTGCAAAAATAACATTTTTATCAACTCCACAGTCTTTAGCATAAAGTTCTATTTCTGCCCTCATTTCTCCATCACCAACTAACAGCAGAACTGATTGCGAATTTTTGCTATTAACCGCTTTAAAAATATCCAATATTTTCTTATGATTTTTTGGTTTATATATTTTACCTACGTGTCCAACAACAAATGTATTTTTAGAAATATTGTACTGCCCTCTGATCTTTGATCTGCTCAATTCAGAAAAACTATATTTGTCTGTGTCAATCGAATTATTTAATATTAGAAAATTATTCGGACCAAATATCCAATCGCCAGCCCTAGAAGAACATGCGATTGCATCTGTATAAAGTCTCTTATAAATAGGAACCAATATTTTATGTGCCACAACATGATCACACTTAGCAGTATGATTATGGACTATTCTATTTTGAACACCTGCCATCTTTGCTGCCATCAATTCTATAGCAGCTGTAGCACTATTTGCATTTATATGTGCAACATCGTATTGTTTCAAGATCCTTTTTAGCGAAAGCATATATCCAATAGGATTTTTGCTCCTACCAGAAAGCCTTATATACTTTATTCCCAACGTCCTACACTCATTAAGCAGTTCCTCCTCCGGTTCATTTAAAGACAAAATGTCAATTTTCAAATCAGTAAAATCAATATTTCGCAGATAATTCATCACTACAGACGCCAGACCTCCATATTGCGAAAAGCCTGTCGTAATGATTATCAATACACGAATCATCAACTGCTCCCTTCCGGGAGGCCATTTTCATGTTTGCATGTAAAGTTTTTCCAAACTACCACATTGGTTTCTATATCGAAACCGTTATTAGCCATTGCCTTTCGATAGTTTACGGAATTAGCCTCCCTGCCGTTACATGCAGCCTGTAATGTTAGATCAACCCAAACCAGTTCAATCCGTTGGCCTAAGCTACAAGGAGCTATTTGACGCTTCCGCCTTCCTCTTGCTTTCATCCATAAGTCCCATCTTTTGGAGTTATGCCCGATATAGCCAATACCCGTTCACAATTTTTTCCGTCGTTATAATAGTTCACTTTTTGATTCACAAGTTTTCTTTGTTTCTGATAAGAATCATTTCCATCTGCTATACTTTTAAAAAAATGATATAATTCCTCTTTATTAACTACTTTTTCTCCTGGCATATATTCCAACGGATTGTCAAAGAAAAACCCCCTTGTGTTCATGTACTCGTTATAATCCCCAAAGGCATAGCAGATAGGGCGGTCAACCATTAAATATTCTATAGAAACAGAAGAATAATCCGTTATAAGAGCATCCGATTGAGATAATACCTCATACAGGTTCAGTTTCTCTTTTTTAAATTGTCCATCGCTATATATTATCAGATTGCTTTGTTTCTCATATGTAAATCCTTGCAAATCTTGCATAGGATGCAGTTTAACGATTAATTTGATTTTGCATTTCCTTAAATGTTCATTTAATTGCCCCCACTCTGAATTTTTGAATAGTGGCAGAAGGTTTTCTTCACTTGAATCATAGTCTCCAAGAAATTTTGATTGTCTATATGTGGGTGCCCAAACAACCATTTTCTCTTTTACATTTTCTTGTTTAGGAAGAAACAGCTTGTCCGTTTTAGGTTCCCCACATATACATACATTTTCAATGGGACATCCAAATGCCTGTGCCATAATCGGACTATACAATTCTGATGTGGCACATACATAATTAAAGAAAAACTCTGTACCATTGTTTTTATTGGAAAGTAATCCTATTTTTTTAAACGCTGTTCCATGCCACATATTGATAACACATTGATTCTTGGAAGGCTTTATTGGTATTTTACCCATGGAATAGAAAACCCTACCACTAATCATATATTGAACGCCACATAGCATTAATGGAATGAATTTAATATTTTCCCTTTTCATATCCTTATACATTTGGGGCGATTTGACTCCACATACTATTCTATATTCCTTGTAATAGCGATTTTCTACAAGGTATTCAAATAATGCCTCTGAATTATCATTTAGTTCACCATTGGCACAATATATAAAAATAGTGTTTTTCTGTTTGGGAATCATTTTATTTGCAAGAGTAAATATTGGGAAAATATTGTTTATTAAAAATCTTTTCAGTGCTACATTTACTATCAAAGTTTGCCACCTCTTTTTCTGTCTTTTTATTACACCACCAGGCTCATTAGTCTGATGGTATACAAAGTCATGGCCTCAAGTATTACATCCGTTTTAGGTTGTCCATGCTAATCCCACTAGCGCTCTTGGCTTTCTAGAATTAATTTTTGAACTAGGTTTTCTAGATTTTTGTTAAATTGAGCATTATTGCTTTCAACCTTTTCTGACATTTCTCCTATAACAGACTCATATTTTAAGATAATATCTTTTAAGTTCTCAATATCCTCCACTAATATAATATTCTTTTGACGTTTGGCAACTTCCCTGCAAAACTCAACCTGATGATCATTAACATGTTCATCAAATTGCCTTTTACGCGGAACCACAATTGGTATTTTCCCTTTTTGAAGGGGCGCAATAAAGCTAGATGGGCCACCGTGTGTTATAACGATTCTCGCATTTTGAACATACTCTGCCATTTGCTGATACGAAAACAAATTGCTCCAATCACAATATTGAGGTTTATATGTACTAAAACCAGTTTGAATTACTACATCTTCCTTAATAATATTCTTTTGCTTTAATTCATCCACATATTGAACAAGCCGGTCAAATGGCTGTTCATGAGTTCCTACAGTTACAAAAATCATTATGGCTCCTAAAAAATACTTCCCCAATTAATAGCTTTGGGATACACTTTTTTCATTTCTTCCCATTCAACAATAAAAGCATCAACAATAGGGTAAACTATTTTTCCAGTTAAAGTTGCCTTATCTATACGGTCAAATACTTCAATGTAAATCAATTTTGCTCCCAAAAGCTTTCCAAGATAAAAAAATGGTACCGCCACTGCTGCACCAGATGAAATGATTAAATCCGGTTTTTCTTTTCTTAGTACATTCCACGCCAACTTTGTATTAATGATCAAGGCTTTTAGACTTCTGTTGGTCGGATAATAACAAGGATACATCTTTTCATTTTTCAGCAAACTTTTAGCATCTTCTTTGTTAAATGTCACCCAAAAGCGTGCTTTGTTCTGCCAAAAAGGTTTTAACATATATAAATGTGTTAAGTGCCCACCAGATGAGCCAACAAGGCAAACTTTCATGTGCTCTCCCTTTATCCCCTTTAGCGACCCACGCCAAAAAGAAGCCCCTATTTCAGGGCTTCTTCTCTTGCTTGACCATTATTTTTACCACGTATTAATTGATTTGCGCTGACCTGCATTAATCTTGCTATTTACAGTCCCTTCTCTAACTGATATACTAATACCCGTAAAGACGATTTATGATATGCCAGTCTGGCTGTCAATTAATTCTGGCGATTCGCCTCATTTCACACTTTTTGTAACCCATTAACCCCTACATAATAAGGAAAGGACTTTTTTTCGTGTTGTCTTTCAGGACAAAAGCGAGCATATCTACAGGATTCCCATTGTCGGAAAAGGAGTTGACAGAGTTTGTGGAGGAGGCTATATTGATATTAAAGCAAGAATTATGTGACGGATATTTAACGGAACGGGAATATCATAATTATGTGAAGCTGTTCCACTTCGCCGCGAACAGAGTGTTGGCGAAACACCCGCAGATGCAAGAGGAGGTAAATCAGATGACAGAGCCATTGATCAAACTACCCAGTATGATTATGGATGAGTTGGAGGCTGAGATTGCTGATCGGGATGCCAAGATTGCCAGCAAGGATGCCGAGATCAGGCGGCTGCAGGAATTGATAAGCCAACTTTCTTCTTGTAACTCCACGCCATAACATCAAAGCCCCCCTGCAAAGTGACCGCCAGCTCATGCGCGGTTACCTGCGGAGGGCTTAATTGTTGCTTGAAACGGCACACTTCTGGAAAGGGAGATCAGTTGATCAGCATATCCAGACAATGTCGCTTCTGATCAATTCCACTATGGACATAAATATTTAGTGTTGTATTTACCGAAGAATGTCCAAGTAGTTCTGCTACTGTCCTGTAGTCGGATCCATTTTGTATACTGAGCGTGGCGAAGCTATGCCGCAATGAATGGAAATTGAGATATCGCAAGCCGGACTGTGCCAATAGTTTTTTGTATTTTTTTTGAATATTTCGCGGTTCCATGCATTGCTCTGTTCCGGTCAGGACAAATGTCTTCGGCGATTTTTGGTGCTTCTGTATTTCGTTTAGAAGACCAAATGGCAGCGGAATATCTCGTACAGAGGTAGCAGTTTTAGGAGAACCGATACACAATATCGTCTTTGGCATCCCACAATTGGGTGCATATGCCGTATTTTTGAGGCGATAAACGGTTCTTCTTATTTTAAACTGTACGTTTATAGGATCATAATCCTCCCACCGAAGGCCGCTGAGTTCACCGATCCGCATTCCTGTGTACATGCAAATGAGAATGCCGAAAGCAAATTCGCTGTTTTGAGTTTTTAAATACATTTCTAAATGTTTCCACTCACGGGCAGTAAAAATCTCCGGCATTTTCTTGGGAGTTTTGGGCAGGTGAAATGTGGGAACTTGAATAGCATACTGATATTTGCTTTGGGCCGATTTTAAAATGTTTTGGAATAAGGTAATGATAGATCGGATGTAAGTAGGCGATAGATTTTGTTCGAGCTTGAGACAAATAAAATTCTGGGCAACTTCCGCCGTTAGCTGATCAATGCGCCAAATGCCAAAATATGGACGTAGATGCTGTTCCAACATCGTTTCATAAAAGCAAAAGCTACTCTCCTTGATAGTGCTTCTCACCTCAGTTTTCCATTCATTAAACAGGTCGTCAAAGGTACTGTCAGGGGTAGAGCATCTTGGAGTGTCGTCCTTGTCTTTTATAAGGCTGAGCGCATCGTTTCGCTTTTGTTTAGCTTCTGCATAACGCCTGCCGTAAACATATCCGTATTGAATACTGCCATCAGCATTTCGACCTTTTTTGTAGCGGGCCTCCCAGCGCCCATCCTTTCTTTTACGAATGTTTTCTCCTCTTCTTGCCATGTCTTTTCTCCTTAGTATAGTTATTTAGGTTATTTTACAGGGAACCTATAAACCTTTTGCGCTGAAGCACAATATATTGTAACAAGTAAAATGTGATTGATAAATAGCGTGCATCACAAGTTTTTTAACATCAACCTTGCTACAATATTTCATGACCCCTTTTTTGACTGCTTAAACTATTAAAATGCAACATGTCAATAGGGCGTTATACGCAAAAATGAATCTTTTTTATCTAGTTAGGTGTTATTTTTGCTAAAAGTGGAGAGAATTTTAATAATAACTTCTGGATAATTTGACTTTTTATAAAAGAAATGATAAAATACGATAGTATATTGAGTAGCATTGTTTATTTTTTAGAAACTATTGAGGTGAAACCATTGGTCGCTAAAGGGGATAGTTGGCGAACACACAGGGAGTGCATATAGATGCGGTTCTGCTATATCGTGGGCAGTAAGGGCTTTGGAAACTATGGCGGATACGAGACCTTTGTGGACAAGCTTACTGAGTGCCACAAAAACAATAAAGAGATTCAATACTTTGTAGCATGCAAAGGCAGTGAAAATAGTACCTTTATACACAATAACGCCGTTGGTTTCTATATCAAAGTCCCCAACATCGGCCCTGCACAGGCAATCTATTATGATGTAAAAGCACTGCAATGGTGCATCAAACATATCAGGGACAATCACGTGGAGCACCCTATTGTCTACATCCTTGCTTGCAGAATAGGCCCTTTTGCTAAGTATTTTGAAAAACAGATACATCAACTTGGTGGAAAACTGTATGTGAATCCTGATGGCCATGAATGGATGCGTGGTAAATGGTCTGCACCGGTTCGGAAATACTGGAAGCACTCAGAACGCCTTATGGTAAAGCATTGCGACCTTTTAATATGTGACAGTATCAACATGGAAAAATATATACAGGAAGAATACAAGCAGTATCATCCGAAAACGACATTTATTCCTTATGGTTCGGAGGTAACACCTTCGACCCTGACAGATGGTGATAAAAAGTATCTGCAATGGCTTAGTGAGCATGAACTCATAGATAAGAAATTTTACTGCAGCGTAGGTCGATTTGTACCGGAGAATAACTTTGAGACGATGATTCGAGAGTTTATGAGGAGCAAGACTGATAAAGATTTTGCCATCATAACCACGAAAAATGATGCATTTCTTGAATTGCTTGATCAGAGGCTACATTTTAGCGGTGATAAGAGGATTAAGTTCGTAGGAACTGTATATGATCAAGAACTTCTAAAAAAGATTAGGGAAAATGCATATGGTTACTTCCATGGTCATGAAGTAGGTGGTACAAATCCAAGTCTCTTGGAAGCGCTTGGAGCTACAAAGCTAAATATGCTTTATGACGTTGGCTTTAATAAAGAGGTGGCGGAAGAGGCTGCGCTGTATTGGAGTAAAGAAGACGGAAACCTTGCGGCTCTAATAGATAAAGTTGATCTGATGCCTGAGAAAGAAAGAAATGCATTTGGAATAAAGGCTAAGAATAGAATTGAGGAAGCTTATTCCTGGCCGCTGATAGCTAATAAATATTCGTATGTATTTCAAGTATAGAGCGGAAAAGAATCAGAACTTCTCAAATATGGTAGAAAGCATTTTTGTATCATGGAAATAACAACACAAGCAAAACTTGTAGGAAAAACAGTTTCAGTGTTATCAACATTGAGACGTGAGGAGTACTATCGGTGTAGCCGCGATAAAATCTTGCAATAAAAGCGCTGTCCTTGCGGGAGAGCCAGCAATAATCATATCAAATGGGCTAGAAGCAGAAGGGATTTGGGGCAAGATGAGAGTTGG
This sequence comes from Acetatifactor sp., assembly GCA_022511465.1. Lineage (GTDB taxonomy): Bacteria > Bacillota > Clostridia > Lachnospirales > Lachnospiraceae > Acetatifactor. The sequence goes on from JAFLRM010000001.1 coordinate 102,839, forward strand.
AATAGATGCACATATGATAGGCGACCATTCCGGTGGAAATGAGAGCTATTATTCCAATATATTGTATAACATGACCATACCAGACGGAGATGAGTATTATTTGTTTGTGAAAAAGGGGATAGATATGTCCCCATATGAGAGAGGATTTAAGATAGTTGAATTCGAGGAAAAAAGTGCTTTTAAACGTAATTTTATGGAACTGCCTAAACTGTGCAAGAAATATAAGCTCGATTTGCTGCATACACAATATTTTATTCCGTTTAATAGATCATGTCCTGTAATTTGTACTATTCATGATATATGTTTTGAACATTATAAGGATATTTTTACGAAGAAAGAATATATACGCCAGAAACTTCTAATACCATACGCGGCCAAGCACTCAACGTATATATTTACAGTGTCTAATCATGCAAAAAATGACATAATGGAACATTATCATGTTCCTGAAGAAAAGGTAATTGTGACATATAACGCAGTTAGTGATGATTTCAGAAAATTATCAGTAGAAGAGCTGGATGCCAAGTCACTTCGTAATCAGTTTGGAATTAAGGAAGATTATATACTCAGTGTGTGTAATTTGCAACCTCGTAAGAATCTGATCAGACTTATTAAGGCTTTCAGAAAACTGAAGGAAAATACAAGCTGCCACGAACAGCTTGTGATTGTTGGTAAAAAGGCCTGGATGTTTAATGACATCTTAAAGGAGGCATTGAGCGGTGCTGATGATGTGATCTTTACTGATTATGTGGGCAGGGATGATTTGATTCGTCTGTACAATGATGCAAAAATATTTGTTTATCCGTCATTTTTTGAGGGGTTCGGCATCCCGCCGCTTGAGGCTATGGCGTGCGATACGCCTGTTGCGGTAGCTGATGCTACATCTCTCCCAGAAGTGGTAGGCGATGCAGGGATGTACTTTGATCCATTTAATGTAGACGAGATGGCTCATTCGATGCAGAAGCTGTTACGTGATGGTGAATACAGGGATGAACTAGTCAAAAAAGGTGCAGATCAAGTAAAAAAGTTCAGTTGGAAGGAAAGTGCAGACATTATTACATCTCATTATCGGAAAATATAGGAAGTGTACTCTGCAATAAATATTAGTAGGAGGGGCTGCGGTGCCTAGTCGAAGTAATTTGTCAATAACAAGAGAAGAAGCACTGCTGTTTTTCACAACATTAGCATTGATGACCACATCAGGTTCTAATTGGAGTATATGGTTTCTGGCTGTTGTTGCTGTGGCAACAGTAATTATTAATGGGAAATTAGACAAGAACAATGTTTTAATAGCAGTATTATTGTCGTCACTTTTATTTTTAAATTCATATGTGTTGGGAAAAGCGGCTTTTGATATGCATGAGTACTTGGTGTATATAGCCCGGTTTATGGGGCTGGCATTGGTGGCTGCTTATCTTAACTATAATAGATTTTTTGAAATGTATGCAAGAATTTTATATTGGGTTTTTATAGTGACAATACCACTTTGGGCAATCACGCTTATTTGCAACCACATAGGGTTAGGTGGAATTCTGCCAACTGGGCTGCTTAATCTGATCATGATGGATTCTACCTCATCGTTGTTACGCTTAAAAGCTATATTCTGGGAAGGTGGAGTGTGTGCGATTCATGCAAATATTGCGTTGACGTATTGTATATGCAAAGGGATAAATGAGAGAAGAGTCAGAAGAATGGCAGCCGTTTTTGTTTTGGCTGTATTGTGTTCGGTATCCACAACTGGCTACATAGTTCTAGTGTTACAGGTAGTATTATATTGTGTCAAAAATGCTAAATCTATTCGGTTTCAAAGACTTAAAATACCGAGGAAAATTGTGATTATTTTTTTAATTGGATTGGGCGTTTTTATTGTGGAAGAAGCAGTGTTTGGAGTTGTTGTTGGGAAGCTTTTGGGAGGAGAACACTCTTTTTCATCGCGATATGATGATACATTACTTGCTTTGTTAATTGCTAAAGATAATTTTTGGTACGGTATTGGAGTTGCAACGGACACGCAGATTGTCTTTCTGGAATATTTTTATACTAATCCTATTTATAAGAAGTACCAAAAGTACTTTGCTCCCGATTTGGCATCATCGAATGGCCTGGGTAATTGCATGTATAAAGCGGGAGTACTGTTTACCTTGTTTTATTTAGTTATTATTTATTTTAGACTGCATAAAACGCTAAAGCTTTCCAGAATAGAAAGTGCACTTATATGGTTAATGTATTTTTGTTTCTTTTTTGGCGAACCAATAATGTCGGTGCCGATGATGTTGATGTTTTTCTTTAGTATAAAGGATAGAAGTTTAGAGTTAGCAGGAGATAACATTGATGAACAAAGAGACAATATTTACGAAAGATCTTATATCTGTAATAATTCCAGCTTATAATGTGAGAGATTATCTTAAACAATGTGTGGAGTCGGTCTGTAATCAAACGTATAAAAATCTTGAGATAATTATTATAGATGATGGTTCTAATGACGGAACGGAGCAGTTGTGTGATACATTTGTAGATTCAAGGATAAAGGTCATACATCAGGAAAATCGAGGTCTTTCAGGGGCTCGTAATGCAGGCTTAGATGTGGCAAATGGAGAATTCATTTCTTTTATAGACAGCGATGATTTCATACGTGATACGATGTTACAGGAGCTTCATGAGGTACTAATACAGAATGAAGCGGACTTTAGTGCTTGTGCTGTAGAGTGTATGAGATGTGACACAGGAGCGTCTGCCTTTTCTGGAGACAGCGGAGTGGTAACTGTATTGAATTATGTAGAATCGATTGATTTCTTATGCAATAAGTATTGGTTTAATGTGTGGAATAAGTTATATAGACATGATATTATATCAGAGTTGCGTTATGTGGAGGGTGTTGTGTGTGAGGATGTTGGATATATGGCATCAGTGTTTGAAAGAATAAAGAGAACTGTGTATGTTGATAAGCCGTTATATGTTTACAGAGTAAAGAGAGAAGGCAGTAGCGGAATGACATTTGATGCGCGTAAGTTACCCGCGATTGAGGAATTTGAGCGATTCATAACTTACTTAAAAGACAATGGATATCTTGATATGGCTACAGAGGTAAGAAGACACCAGCTTGCACTAATCAGATCGCTCTATAACGAAACAGAAAATGAAGACAAAGTCAATAGAAAGAAAATGTATAAAATGTATATGTCAAAATTGAAATATGATAACATTTGGAAGAAACGTTTTCTATCAAATATAGCTTTTCTACTATGTCCTATGGCTATAAGAAGAAGATATCAAAATGACAAGCAAAGATTCAATAAGAGTATGTTGAAAGGAGCAGTTTAATAGTTGTGATTGTGTTAGTAAACTATTCTAACCCGAAATTTCAGAAAGCACAAAAAGTTAATTCTTGGTCAGGGAAAAACATAGCAAAATTTGACAAGGTATTTAAATATACAGAGGCAGATATAGACAAGGAGTACAGGCTAAAATATGATAGCATTTTTTCTGTGTCAAGAGGTGGGGGGTTATGGCTTTGGAAACCTTATATCATAAAGGATGCATTGCAAAAGTTAAATGATGGAGACATTTTATTTTACTGTGATTCGGGCGCTTTTTTTTGTAGAAATATTAAAAAACAATTCCTTAATATGAAGGAAGATGTATGGGTTTCAGATATTTCACTTCTGGAAAAACAGTTTTCAAAGGCAGATGCGTTTGTTGTTATGGATTGTATGGATAGAAAATATTGGGAAACTAATCAAATTCAGAGTACAGTGCTTGTGATACGTAAAAACAGAATTACAGAGAAATTGATTGACGAGTGGCAGAAATATTGTGAGGATGAAAGGGTGGTATCACTAAAACCTAATGTTATGGGAGTTGAAAATGATGTGTCATATATTGCAAACCGAGAAGATCAAACAGCATTAAGTCTGTTATGTAAAAAATGGAATATTATGCCACATCGGGATCCTACACAATATGGAAAAGTTCCTGAAGCATATTTAAGAATTGATGGAATGATATTTGCTCCAACAAATCATAAAGAGAAGGAACCGTTGTTTCTAATATTGTTTAGGGATCCAAAAGTAAAGTTGTCTATTTTTATTAAGCAAGCATTATTGGCGTATTTGCCAAGAAAAGTTTCGCTTTCAGTTATTAAAATTGTGAGAGGATAACTGTTATAGGAAACTAATTAAAAAATGACTAGGAGAAGTGATGATTTACGAACAATTGATGGGAGGTATGGGGAATCAGATATTTATATATGCGTTCTGCAAGAAACTTGTTCAATCTACAGGACAAGAAGCTATCTTATATTTTGATTCAGAGGATGCAAGGCAGCTTGAAATTAGCAAATTTTTATTGGATCAAAGGATACGGATTGAAAATAAGAAGTTTCTTGAAGGTTATGATGGGAATACATACATCTACAGGCTGTTCAGAAAACTGATCGAGCATACGCGAAGAGGAGCTTTTCAGTCATTTTTGATAAAGTTATCTAATCGTCTGGGAATTGTATTTGTCTTGGATGGATTTTATGATATTGACTTCGGTACGCTGCAAAAGCGCAAGAAGATTATTGTAAATGGTTTTTTTCAATCACAGAAGTATTTTGAAGGTATGGAGGAAGATATAAGAAACGAATTTAATGGTGAAAATCTAAATGGTATTGACCTTCCGCCAAATGTTGTGTCAAAGCTGAACGATGTCCGAAACAGCAATTCCACATGTGTGCATATCAGAAGAGGCGACTACCTTGACTCAAAGTATAGGAACAAGTTTCTGGTCTGCACAGAAGAATATTATAAGCGAGCGATGGAATATATAAACGTAGAGCAGGATAGGCCAAGATTTGTTGTTTTTTCTGATGATATCCACTGGGTGATCAATAATTACAAGTTTCTAAAGCGGTATGATGTAGATTTCGTGGATAACGGTGGCGAACTTGCTGTTTTATACGATTTTCTCTTGATGAAGGAATGCAAACATTTCATTTTGTCAAATAGTACCTTAAGTTGGTGGGCGCAGTTTTTGTCGGATAATGGGAAAAAGGTTGTTGTCGCCCCAAGCAGATGGCTAAATGACGACTACGGAAATAAGGATATTTATCAGGATACATGGCATCTGATTGATCCGGATTGAAAGGAGTATGGCCATGAAAGGGAATGAATACGGAAGATATCTAAGGCAGAAATTAAATAAGCGGGGTGTTTGATTGAATTTGCTAAAAGAAAAAATATACAGACCGTTATTTCAGGTGGGGCTGCATAATTATTTCCTGTTAAAAAAGAATAAGGTTCAGTTTGGACGGTTGCTCCTGCAGGGGCATATCTGGGTTTTTAATCAGGGTACAATTGAACTTGGAGAAAATGTGGTCATTCATTCGGGGATTAAATCAAATGTTTTGGGATCGACCACCGGGTTTGAGGTATATTCCGGAGGGCGGCTCCTGATAGGTAATGGAGTCAATATGTCAAATACAAAAATCCGCTGCGAAAATGCAGTGATAATAGAAGATGATGTTATGCTCGGAGGCGGTGTTACCATCATAGATAGCAACTGCCATTCGCTGGATTATAATGAGCGGATGTTCAGTAAAGACGGGGGGGTGATCATTTCATCTCCTGTACATATCAAGCGAGGCGCGTTTATAGGAACAGATGCACTTATTCTTAAAGGAGTAACGATTGGTGAAGAGGCAATAATTGCGGCAGGATCAGTTGTTACAGAGGATGTCCCAGATCACGAAGTGTGGGGTGGGAATCCGGCTAAGTTTATTAAGAAGGAGTGTTATTAATGGTTCTAAATTTATGTACATTATTTGATTCTAACTATTTGGATAAAGGACTGGTATTATATAAATCTCTGGAAAAGTGTTGTGAGAATTTTATGCTTTTTATACTGCCAATGGATGACAAGTGCAGAGAGGTATTAGATGATTTAGGTTATAGATATGTAGAGATATTAGATTACTCGGATTTTGAAGATGATGATTTGAAAAAAGTAAAAAGAGAAAGAAGTAGGGCCGAGTTTTGCTGGACATGTACAGCAAAACTGATTAAGTATGTGTTTGATAAATATGATAAAAAAATATGTACATATATAGATGCTGATTTATATTTCTATGAGGATCCACAAATATTGATTGAGGAGATGTTGCAAGATAATGCGTCTGTACAGATAGTTGAACACAATTTCAGACGATTTACTAGAAAAGCAAGTGAACAAGCCGCAGGTAGGTTTTGTGTAGAATTTAACACATTTTTAAATAATGCTGAAGGTAGAAATGTGCTAGAACAATGGGAAAAAGATTGCGTAAGAGATTGTAGTTATAATAAAAATGAAGGAGTCATGGGGGATCAAAAATATCTTCATAGTTGGCCGGAGAAGTATACATGCATTAATATATGCAAAAATCAAGGTGCTGGAGTTGCACCTTGGAATGTTAATAAATTTCGATATGAAATGCAAGAACATAATAGTTATAGGATAACGGATATTGAGAGCAAGAAGAAATACCAAATGGTCTTTTACCATTTTCAAAATATTAGGTTCATTGAAGCAGATAAGGTAGTATGTTGTGATGTGGATAGACGCATTAAAAAAGAAGTAACAAGTATTTATATGGACTATTTATGCAAAATAAAGGAAGAGAAAACTTTTCTCTATAACCAATATGGAATTGAGAGTCTCATAAAAGTTCATCCAGCAGATGAAAATTATGAACATGTTCAAAAGAGATTTATCGACTCACTCAAAGATGGAGAGATAAAGGAATTAGGGGAGATATTCAAGGCATTGATCGGAGTAGTGAAAGCAAAATTTGATAAGGTATTATATACGAATAAATATGAAGAATTGATTATAGAGTTGGAGAACTAGATATGAAAATAATGCCGAATCGTTTAGATAGAGGTTTTTCAAAATATCAAAAAGAATTCGAAGATAAAGCATTAGATGTATTGAGGTCTGGTTGGTATGTACTTGGCTCTGAAGTGTCATCGTTTGAAGAAGAATTTGCAGAATATACTGGGGCAAAGTATTGTGTAGGTTTGGCAAGCGGTCTTGATGCGCTATGGATTGCATTCAGGCTTCTTGGTATAGGAAAAGGAGATGAAGTAATAGTTCAGGGAAATACTTATATTGCTAGTGTTATGGGAATAACAATAAATGGAGCTACTCCTGTGTTTGTGGAACCGGATGAGCATTTTGGTATTGATGTAAATAAAATAGAGGAATTAATTACTGATAAAACAAAAGCAGTCCTTGTTGTTCATCTATATGGTATGGCGTCTAGAATGGACAAGGTTGTTGAAATATGTCATAAGCATAAATTAAAACTTGTAGAAGATTGTGCTCAATCTCACGGTGCATGTTTTAAAGGACAGATGACGGGTACATTTGGAGATATAGGATGCTTTTCTTTCTATCCGTCCAAAAACTTAGGAGCATTTGGTGACGGCGGTGCCATTGTAACAAATGATGAAAATCTGGCAAGAGAGTGTAGAATATTTAGAAACTATGGTAGTGAAAAGCGTTATTACAACAAGGTGGTTGGTGCTAATTCAAGGTTAGATGAGATTCAAGCAGGTCTATTGCGGATACGTCTCAAACATATTAAGGACTTGACAAATGAAAGAGTTTGTATTGCAGAACGATACACAAGGCAAATAAAAAACGAATTGGTTAAATTACCTTCATTGGTTGACGGCGCAACATGTGTGTGGCATCAGTATGTTGTTCGATGCGAAGACCGGGATAGATTGGTCGAATATTTAAATGCTAAAGAGATTGGTACAATCATACATTATCCTATTCCTCCGCATTTAGCAGAAGCCTATAAATATTTAGGGCATGGAGAGGGGTTTTTGCCAATAACGGAGCGTTTAGCAAAGACTGTACTTTCCATTCCAATGTTCAATGGAATGACGTCTGAAGAGCAGTCATACGTTATTGATGCGATTAATTCTTTTAAATAACTTATTATTGGTCAAGCTATTAGGAAACGAGGTAGGAGCTATGAGTCTGAAAGACTTATGCCCAGTATTACAATTTGCAGACTTGGGTGACGAGCGAGGAAAATTAGTTGTTATAGAAGGAAATCAGGCAATTCCGTTCGAAATAAAACGTGTATTTTATATATACGAATCGGATTCTACTGTTGTTAGAGGACAACATGCTAATCGAGAGTCTGAGTTTGTTTTGATCAATGTGGCAGGCAGCAGTAAAGTGAGAATAACAGATGGAAGAGAAGAATTTGTAGTAAAGCTTAATAGACCCATGATGGGGGTTTATATTCCCAATATGATTTGGAAAGATATGTATGATTTTTCGGATGATTCTGTTCTTTTGGTACTTGCAAGCACACATTATGATGGTAGTGAATATATTCGAAACTATGATGAATATTTAAAAGAAGTTAATTCTTAATATAGAGGCATGAGAAAATGAAAAAGAATGCTGTTTTAGTTTTTTCACAAAACTTGATAATTGACTCAATAGCCAATGTAAAAAGAGAAGTATATGATTGCCAGAATATATTACTTTTAACAACACATCAGCTTTTTGATTATGAAATTGATGAAGTTAGCAAAATTTTTGAGAAGAATGTAAAGGCTCTCACGTTTATAGATTTTTTAACGGCGGATGAACTTGTTTATTGTGATCAAGAAGCGTATAAAAAAGAAAATATAGATGTAAAACGGTATGAGGATGAAATCAAAAGGATAAAAAATGAACTTGTTGTTACAAAAGTTGAAAAATGTTATTCAGCAGATGTAAAACTGATTCTTTGTGATGATTTAGGAATTGATAAGAGTGTATGGTTAAAAAAAGAATACAGATATGTAAAATGTGAATATTATCATGTATCAGGCAGAAATGGTATAAAGCGGAGGACGAAAGATTTTATTAAAGGAGTGCCTTTTGTTAAAAAGTATATTGAAAACAAAAACCGTAAAAGTGCACCAATCGATGAAGAAGTATATGTGGGGTATTGGCATGATACAAAGTACGTATTCATTGGTAAAATGAATCGGGTAGGTTACCGTATTGAAATGGATTTCGTCAAATCCTATGAAGAGGCGGTTCGATTGCATAATAAGATTTTTGAGAACAAAGAAAGATGTATTTATTTAACCTCTCTTCACGAATCTTATAGAGTGAGTGTGCCAAATTTACCTCAATACGCAGTATATCAGATTCAGGATGGATATTTACCACCAATTTACTCGTGTTACTATAAATTTATTCCAGATAATCATTCATATTATGCATGGGATGTTATGGGGGAAAGGGTGTTTAAGTCTCAAAATATACCTGTAAAAATAATGCCCTTTAGGAAGAAAATATATCTTCCTGAGCCGAAACCAGTAGAAGAAATCAAAAAAGTTCTCATCGTAGCAAGCGGCTCCGGTGATTGGACGGCATTGAAAAATAGGTCTGACGAAGACCGTATGGTGCAGGCTTTTATAGCAGTTGCAAAACAGTTTCCGCAAATTATGTTTGTTTATCGATGCCATCCAGTGTGGGTTCATCCTGAGCATCAAGGGGTTCATTCAATTGTCAGGGTAGCAGAATGCCTTGAAAAAAGCGGATTGGGTAATATCAAGATATCTGCAAATATACCTGAGGTTCATGAACAAACTTTTACCGTAACATATCCAAGAAGTTCATTGGAAGAAGATTTAAGAAGTGCGGACATAGTTTTTGGGGATCATTCTGTATCTATGATTGATGCTGCCATGCAAGGGATATTATTTGCATCTGTAAATGTAATGAAACGCCAAAATCTATTTGCAAGTGTAACTGAATTGGGATTTCCACATTGTATAAGTGTTGATGAGATTTGTCACCTGCTTAATAACATAAAAACAACTGAATTTATGGAAGGTTATTTTCGTGCGATCTCTAATTATAATAAAATGACAGACATAGAAGATTAAGGAGGCATATGGTTTGATTAATAAATACAAAAATATGTCTAAACCAGCAAAAGCCTCTCTGTGGTTTGTGGTATCAAATGTGCTTGTAAAGGGAATGTCCTTTATTACACTTCCCATTTTTTCGCGATTACTTACAACAAGCGAATATGGCATAGTTTCCGTATATCAATCTTGGGTAGCTACGGTATCAATTGTGACAACACTTACTATATGGGGTGGTGTGTTCAATGTTGGAATGATAAAACATGGAGATCATAGAAAGGAATTGATTTCTTCTTTTCAAGGACTGGCCGTTAGTATAACTGGGTTTTTCATGATTTTATCCATTCCGATAATTAACTACCTTCAGAGTGTATTTAGCATGTCGCCATTGCTGATAATCTGTATGTATATAGAAATAATGTTTCAAGTGCCACATAATATTTGGGCAACTGAGAAACGATATGACTTTGAGTATAAAAAAATAGTTATTATCTCAATGGTATGCGCTGTAATTAATCCATTATTAGGATACATAGCAGTAGTTAATACAAATGCATATAAAGCAGAAGCTAGGATAATCAGCTCATTACTTATACAAGTAGTAATAGGAGGAGTTTTATTTGTTCACAATCAACGAGCAGGTAAAAAATTCTTTCACAAGGAGTTTTGGAAATTTGGTTTCTTATTTAATGTAGTTTTGATTCCTCATTATTTATCAACACAGATTCTGAATCAATCAGATCGGTTGATGATAAATAAAATGTGCGGAAGTGACGATGCAGGAATCTATAGTGTTGCTTATAATTTTGCTATGCTTTTATCGTTGGTTACAAGTGCGATTAATTCTTCCTTAACACCGTATATATATCAAACTTTGAAATCGGGAAAGACAAAAAAATTATCTAAGCAGACCACTTCAGTAACGCTTTTGGTTGCCATATTAACGATTGGAATAATATGCTTTGTTCCGGATTTGTTTTTATTTCTTTTACCCACTGCTTATTATCCAGCGTTGAAGGTAATACCTCCTGTTTCAACGGGGGCGTTTTTCTATTTTATGCATTCAATGTTTGGTACGGTCGAATTTTACTATGAAAAAAATTGGTATGTGACTTGTGCATCTGTTATTGGAGCATTGGTAAACATAGTTTTAAACTTTATATTTATCAACATATTTGGATTTATAGCAGCTGCATATACTACATTATTCTGTTATATTTGTTTTTGTGTATGTCATTATATTTTTATGAGAAAAGTTTTAAAAGATAATAGTGCAGATATAAATATTTATAATACTAAATTATTGCTATGTATTTCAATAGGCGTTTTGATGATGACATTTATTATGTTGGTTTTGTACGATCATATGGTAATCAGATGGGGAGTGATAGTTTCAATTATCATAAGTTGTTTTGTGTGCAGGAAGTATTTTTGGGAATCAATAAAGGATTTAGTAAAAAAAGAATAATGAAAAATGTGAAATTAGATGTACAGCAATAATGAGGAAGGGAAGCTAAGAATGGTGATAGGTCATACAACAGGAGTTTATGATATGTTTCACATTGGACACTTAAATGCGATTCAACATGCAAAAGCACAATGTGATTATTTGATTGTTGGAGTAAGTACTGACGAATTAGTTCAGCGTGAAAAGGGAAAAACTCCAGTGATTCCTTATGAGGAGCGTGCAGCCATAGTGGAAGCAATTAAGTATGTAGATAAAGTGGTTCCACAGCCTGATAAAGACAAATTTGGCGCATGGGACAAATACCATTTCAATAAAATGTTTGTGGGATCAGACTGGCAAGGTACTCCACAATGGAAGGTATATGAGGAAGAGTTTGCAACAGTGGAGGTAGAGATTGTTTATCTACCACATACAGATGGAATATCCAGTACTAAATTGGCATATGTCATAAAAAATCTCCTTGATGAGCATCCGGAAATTTTAGGGGGGATATTACGATTTGAAATAAATTTTGCCAGCCGTAACTTATGTCTTAGCAGCATAAGGGAGGTGGCATGATGAAAAAGTATAAAATTGGATATACAACAGGAGTATTTGATATGTTCCATATTGGACATCTCAATATTTTGAAAAAGGCCAAAGAGTATTGTGATTATTTAATAGTTGGTGTTACAGTTGACGAATTGGTAAAAGAATATAAACAAAAAACGCCTATAGTACCATATGAAGAAAGAAAAGCAATTGTTGAAGCAATTAAATTTGTTGATGAGGTAGTTCCACAGGTATCCATGGATAAATTGGATGCATGGGAAAGGTTACACTTTGATGCACTGTTTCATGGATCAGATTGGAAAAATTCTGAATTGTATAATAAAATAATTGAACAGTTTAAAACATTAAATGTAGATGTGATATTTATTTCTCATACTCCAGGTATTTCTTCGACTCAATTAGCTGAAAAGATTTTGCAACAAAACAACAGTATGGAGCCGATTAGACACTAAATCGCGGCTGTAAGTCAGATATATAAGGGGTATTGAATAAGTTGATAGCTCGAGGGAGGAAAAGGCCATGAACACATCGTAATACAATGACATATTCACATCTTGAAAATAAAATCAAATTTTTAAAAGTGTTCACCGCGGCTGGTATCCGTCTTTTGAATATTGAGAGTGTATGACGGTTCCGCTATGAGTAAGACCGTACATTGCATTGCTGACAGTTGTTTTTGAATTATGCTGGTTCATTGTTTTTGTCCTCCTTGGAATTCAGTTTTCCTGTTTTTCATCGTACATCTGCTTATAGGTGACATGATGATCAAGGAAGTTCCTAAGAAGCTCGAAGAACTTTTTGTCAAGACCACAGTATGTTCCTAATGAATAAGAAACAGGAATATCAGGATAATACGGATCGGGTAGAGGTTGAGCGCACATCCAGTTTGAGCGAACGCTGCTATGGAATGGAGCTTATTGTAACAAAGTTGGAAAAACGCAGCTGACATCGATTGCATTATCCGTATTCATGACGAATCTTTTCAAGATTCAAAAGCGAATACTTTGTGGCCTTATTTACCTTTATGAAATTTTGGGGGTAATGTCGGTCTGGCTGGGACTCAAAATGGCTTAATCAGCAGACACTACGTAGGCGTCTGTATGATAAAACAACTTAGTTCGAGTACGTGTATTTGAACTGCAATGCAGTGTTTTAGGGAATTTCAGTCCCAGAACACGAGTTTATTATAGGAGGCACAGAATGATAACTGAGATATGTTCAAGAGATATTTGTCTCGGATGTGCTTTATGCGAAAGTGTTTGTCCAAAGAATGCTATTGCGATGGAAATCCAAGATGGTTTTTACAGGCCAACTATTTCAACGGATTGTATTTCCTGTAGTATTTGTATAAATAATTGCCCGGCAAACAATAGAGATAAGATTCAGAAAAACTGCATACCCGAGACAGCATACGCCGCATGGTGCAAAGATGACAACATTCACTTTGAGTCCTCATCTGGCGGGGTTGCTTACAAAATAGCCTATGAGTTCATAAAAAAGGGTGGTGCGGTCATAGGTATCTGGTTCAACCCGGAAACACAAAGGGTGGAACACAGGATCTACGAGAATGTGAATAATCTACATCTTATGCGAGGCTCTAGGTATGTGCAAAGCAGCAAAGCTGGGATTTACAAAGCTGCAGTTAATAAACTCAATGAGAAAGATGTTCTCTTTATAGGGGTACCGTGCGAAGTGCATGCAATGAAGCTGTTTGCTCAAGGGAAACAGCTCAGACATCAATTGTTATGCATTGATATGCTTTGTCGCGGTGGATCATCACCTAGATGCCTTGCTGAACATATGAAAAAGATTTCGTTCAGACGGATAATAAAGAATGTTACATTTCGGGGAGGAAAATACGATTGCAGATTCTCTGTATGGGGTAACAACGACAGAATGCTATATAGCGTTGGGCAATATACTGATCCATACTTTTTGATGTTCATGAAGAGGAGTATCTATCAAAATGCTTGTTATGACTGTTCCTTTGCTGGAGCAGAAAGGGTTGGCGATATAACGCTAGGAGATTTCTGGGGACTTGATGAGCAAGTTAAAAGACGGACAACAGTTCGTGGCATCAATATGTTGTTCATCAATACTGAAGCTGGAAAGCAAATTATCCAGCAGATTGAGCCAGATATCATTATGATTCCGAGACCTGTGCAAGAAGCCATAGAGGGAAATGATACACTTAAAGAACCCACATCGAAGCCTGCAGAGTATGAGAAACTGTGGAAGCAGATCAATTATCAGGGATTCCATAGGGCTATTAAAGTGGTGTACGGTATTGATTGGCGTAAGATGATTTTAATTTGGTATGCAAAAGCCGTAAGGGCGAAGGCAGCAAAAGTGCTGCGAGGAAAATAAACAGTAGTTACTGTAATGGGTGAGCGGAAACGATTTGATGAACTGGATATTATGAAGGGCATCGACATTATGCTTATTGTTTTTTATCACCTAGAATCAGGAACATATATAATGAGGTTTGTCTATTCGTTTCATCTGTTTTTGTTTTTCGTTTGCTCTGGATTTGTTGGAAAAAGGATATGGGGAAAAGAGTATCTCGGCTGTAATTTTTCAAAATGCCAAGTGATTGTTTCTGCCATATCTTGTTTGGAGTCTCCTTTCACAAATGGTTGATTTGGTTTTCGGGATGTTGGAGTTATACTAATCAATGAAATTAACTGCCGTTAAGGTTGATTTATTATCCTTATATTGTATAGTGCATTTATTGGAGGTGTGCGCCAGTTGGGTGCCGAATATATAGCTGGTGGGAATCCAGTCTGGTAACCTAAAAGTTGGATAATAGTTACTAAAATAAAAAATTCTCTAATGTGTTATAAACGCCTATTTTAGACATTTTTAATGATTCAGCCTATGAAAAAAACCTAATATATACCTTTAGAATTTTTTTCGAAATAATATTATGATTTTGGATAGTATAAAAGTGTTTTAGGATGTTTAATTTTCAAAAGTACAAATTTAGGTAACAATTTTATGGGCGTTACCTAAAATGTTTTTAGTGTATAATCAAATGCGCACTAAAAAGAATAGCTTAGAAAAATAAGGATTTTTGAGTTCCTTTTTTCCTGAAAAGCATTTTTAGTACATATTAGTCGACTTTAGGGCTGGTAAGGCCTAGCAAGCAGCCAGTACCGAGTCCTTGGATCACCAATAAGGGTTAGTCGTTAAGGTGAGACTATGAAAACACACCGGAGTCTTAGAGCATGGCATACCTGATATTGTTATATTCGACATACCTGGGAGGCCTGGATGGCTCTGTACATGAGACAGTAGGGAGTATCGACCAATGTAATGGTGAGTATGAACGAAGGTAAGTTATCAAACATGAAAGCAGTATTACAATACCAGATATGTCCGTCTTCCTGACCTGCTCATTGACCTGGAGATAGTGCGGACTGATGGCAACTATCGGAAAGTAATGGCTAAGTATGCTAATCTACTTGTTCTTATCCTTGATGAATGGCTTCTTCTGAAGCCTACCGACTCAGAACAGAAGGGTATCTTCGAGCTGCTGCATCGGAGACGCAGAAAATCATCTAAGATCTTCTGCTCACAGTATGAATTCGAAGAATGGTATGACCAACTCGGCGGCGATGACAGCCCTCTGGCAGATGTGATCATCGACCGCATTGCCCATGACAGCTATCGTATCAACATCACGAGCATCGATGCATCACATGACATTACGATGCGCGAGGTATATGGATTAGACAAAGCATTACGCGAGTAAACTCGCACCAGATGATTTCCGCCTTCCGGTCATCTGATTTCCAGATTTCCGGAAGTGCGATTTCATCGCACAAGAATATTCAATTTGAGGAATTGAGGATTGGATTGACGTTTTAAAACAAATAGTCCATGTAAAGATTTAATGATATTATTATTTGTTAGAGGATTATTACGATGCTATTTAGCTCAATGACATTTTTATGGCTATTTTTACCTGTTGTACTTATTATCCACCTTATTTTACCCAAAAGATTTAAGAATGTTTTCTCCTTTTTGCAAGTATTCTCTTTTATTAATGGGGGGAGCCTGTATATATTATATTAATGCTGTCATCAGTCATTGTGAATTACTTTCTTGCATTGATCATTGATAGTCTTAACCATAACATAAGACATAGCACTATTAGGCGAATGGTTTTAGTTTTTGATATTTTTTTAATATTGGATTGCTATGGTATTTTAAGTATTTATCAACATTTTTTAAGAGTATTAATTGGTTGCTGGAAAGACATGGACTTACCCAAGTCATTTTTAAAGATATAGTTTTACCATTAGGCATTTCTTTTTATACTTTTCAAATTTTGTCTTATGTAATTGACGTATATAAAAAGGAATGCGAAGTACAAAGGAATATACTTTATTTTGCGCTCTATGTTTCTTTTTTCCCTCAGTTAGTGGCAGGACCTATTGTTAAGTATAAGGAGATAGACTGTCAGCTTCAAAACAGAACGCTTAGCAGTATACAAATTGCGGTGGGTGTAAAAAGCTTTATATATGGACTTAGTAAAAAGGTTATTATATCAAATACGATAGCTTCTGTTGCGGATAGTATTTATAGGGTCTCAACGGATGTAATAGCTAGTAAATGGCTTTGGATTGGCGCAATATTGTACACACTGCAGATTTACTATGACTTCTCAGGATATTCGGACATGGCAATAGGTTTGGGGAAATGTTTGGATTTGATTTTGCGGAAAACTTTGATTATCCATATGTTTCAAGTTCTATAAGAGAATTTTGGCGAAGGTGGCATATATCCTTATCAACGTGGTTCAAAGAGTATGTTTACATTCCACTTGGGGGTAATAGGAAGGGAAGAAAAAGAACATATATTAACTTGATAATATTTTTTGCGCTAACGGGAATATGGTAATTATTTCTTTTGGCAACATGCATGGTATTGCTGATAGGTGGGTCTTATAATACCTTTATCTATTTTAAATTTTAGGAGTTAAAAATGACAAATTTAAATAGTAAAGTGTATATTGTTCTATTTTTGATAGTATTGCTGTGCTTAGTATTTCTTTATCCATTCGTAAAGGATAGATTAGATCTTTCCAATTATGAAAACCGTTCATTAATGACTTGGAATGACGTTAAGGTACAATCAACATGGAGAGATTTTTTCCCAAATTTGCAAACAATGATTGATGATAATATCTTTTATAAAAATGAGAGCATCAAAGTCATTGATTGTATAGACGAGTATATATTCGGGGATTTATTCAATTCCTCTGTGATGATTGGTAAGGATAATTGGTTGTTTTATAAGGGTGATGGTTGTATTCAAGACTATCGAGGGGGATATGAGATGCCCGGGGAGGCGTTGGAAAGGTATGCTGATGCAGCTGAGAATTTGCAATCTGTTTTAAATGAAAGAGGAATTGAATTATATTTAATGATTACACCCAATAAGGAAACAATTTATGGAGAGCAATATCTGCCATCAAAAGTGAAGAGAATTTCAGATTATAGCCGTGCAGATCAAATTGTGGAGTATCTCGCTAATAATACAGAATGCGATGTCGTATATACTAAAAATTCACTGTTGGACGCAGCAGGGGATCAACAAATTTGGAAGAAATATGATACACATTGGAATAAGATAGGAGCTTTTATTGCATGTCAAGATTTTTTAAAAACATCAAAATGTGATTATGTAACATTGGATCAAGTCAGAATAGCTACAAATGGAAGACTAACCGGTGACCTTGCAAATATGTTGGGGATGACAGAAAGATTCTTTGACGATACGGACTATATTATTGAAGGTTATCTGGAGAATATTGATATAGAGGAATTAGAAACGATTGTACAACCAAACCTTTCTTATATAGTATTAGCTTCTAACGCAAAGTATGATCAGACTGTATTATTTGTTGGGGATAGTTTTCTCGGATACATGAAGCCGTATATAGGGGAAATTTTCTCCAAATGTGTGTTCATGCATCACGATAGCTACGCAATATTGGATGAAGAACGTTTAATGGGTATTGCACCAGATGTTGTGGTTATACAGACTGCAGAGCGCTTTATCTCATCCTATGCTAGCTGGATGAATGTTTATGCAGAAAATTTTAAGTCCAACTATAATCCGTGAAATTTATTCGAAGTGAAGGATGTATTTATACGCATGAAGATACGGTTATTACAGGCCAAGTAGATATGCTATCATTTCTGTATCTATTTTATATCATAAATGAACTCCGTGTGAGAGTAAAAAGATTTTGCAGTGCATGTAAGAGTTGGGATTTTTCTTGCTCCATTATAGTCGTCTGAAACATGGGAGAATACAATTAAGAGAGTGCAAACTTTAAATGTTAGATTTTGTGAGAAACAATATGCAGTTCCAGCAGGTTCTAAGACAGGATTATATATATATTACATGATAGCCAAAGAGGGAAATTATATGGAATATATAGAAGACTTTGGATAGCTTTAAACTTATCTGATTATAAAAAACAAAATCGTAGGAGGAACTACCGTGATAAATAAATATACCTTATCATTAAAAGAAGTATTATTCAAAAAAATTAAGAAACATGTACTCCGGGAGTCTACATGGGTTGAATTTACAGGGAATTTTGACACAAGGCATGAGGCGTTGTTGGCATGTCAAGGAGGATATGAGGACAATAAGATTTTTGATAAAGTAAGTAAAGCTGCTTTAACTGTAAAATCGGGGCAAGCAAATTATGAAAGAGATGGGTATTTATTTTATAAAGAGGAGATTGACCTTCAGTTAGTAGAAGCTTTTTTTGAAATTTATTTAAATGATAAGAGATTTGACTTAGTCGATTATGGTGGTTCTTTAGGTAGTGCTTATTTTCAGAATCTAAAAAAATTAAATTTTCTGGGAACCTATACATGGAATGTTATTGAACAAAAACATTTTGTGGATTTTGGAAAAGACAATTTGGAAAATGAACATCTCAAGTTCTATTATCAATTAAATGATGTTCGGCATACGAAATATAATTGTGTTTTATTTGGAGCTTCCTTACAATATATAGAGAATTATAGGGAAATTTTGGATGAAATAGCATCAAATCGTATTAATTATATAATTGTTGACCGACTTACCGTATGTGATGAGGATAGGTATTGCGTTCAAAGGGTGTATGAGCCAATATATGATGCAGTATATCCGGTACATGTGTTTTCTGAAGAACAATTTTGCGAATTGCTTACAACTTTGGGATATAACCTTGAGCATTCTTGGATTAAGAATGAAAGGGGGTATTATGTTGTTGGGAACAAAATCATAAGGGAAAAATCATTTTTTTGGGTAAGGAATATTTAACATCTCTGAGAAATTTGGCTATACAAATGATAAAGAAATAGTTTTCGTTTGGGGAGGCGTTTCTAAAACTATCCAAGAATAAACGCCTGGCCAATTGATGAATTGAGATATGAAGCAGCCGTTCTGGATGTTAATGTTTATTAAAAAGTAAAATTCATGAAATTATATGTTGGTGAGACAGACATTTGTATACATTTTGGGATATAACGCAAGAAGAACTTGCGGAATATGATAATTTAATGCGTTATATAAGTGCTTACCCAAATGAGAACTCTATTATTTCAACCAATAATAAGGTAAAGTTAAAATTTCTGATTTGTAAAATCTTCAGAGATTAGTGATTAAAGGAGAGATAAGGAATGTATTTATTACAGTATATTTTGTTGACGCTTGTAATCGGATACTCATTTAAGGTATTCATAGGACTAAATTATGAGAAATCTGTGGTAATAGGGCAGGTAATTATAATTGGATTTTTATATGTGTTTTATCTCTTGGACAAACTGGAACTGGGGTTATGGGTCGTGATTGGAGGAATTATCTGTTCTCTTGCAGTTGCTCTTTGCGTGTCCATAAAAAGGAAAATGTTTATAGATAATATACGCAGCGTGTTTGGAGTTTCCTTTTATGGCTATGTGCTGTATCTGGTAGCAGCTTTTTTAACAGTGCGTAATAAGGTTCCTTTTTGGGGAGATGAGCTTCGTTATTGGGCTGCTGTTCCTAAAATTTTGTATTATTACCATGGAGCATTGCAACTCAATGATGGCTTTCAATTGTTTTCTGTTGACTATATTCCCGGAATATCTGTATATCAATATTTTCTGGAATATATAAATGGTGCTTGGAGTGATAGCCTTCTTTTCTTTTCTTATGCTGCAATCACAGGAGCGCTTATTCTTCCGATTGGCGGTATGATAAAGAAGTGGTATGGGGCATTTGCTCTGTCCGGAGCACTATATTTTGTACCCTTGTTTTTCTTTCATACAAGGGGGAATGATTATGCGCTTGTCTATCAAAGCCTGTATGTTGATCCTATGGTCGGTGTGGCCGCAGGTGTATTAGTGTGGCTATGTTTAAGAAAACCGTGGGAGAGCAAAACAGATTTTGCAGTGTATGTAAGCGTTGGAACTTTTCTTGCTCTGTTAAAGTCATCTGGAATAGTTTTTGTTATTGTAGCATCAGCGACGATGATATGTTATCTTATCGTCTCAAAAGAGTTGAGAGTACTAAAAAAGGCATGGTTATGGATAGGGATCCTAGCACCTATTGTGTTATGGGAGTTCTGGAATATTTCCCTTGTGTATTATGATATTTCTAAGGAACTGAATTATAGCCTTGTATCTTTTTGGGATACCAGTTTTATTGCGACGTTTGCAGAGGCATTGTTAAAGAAGAAAATTTTGTCTGTATGGCTGCCTCCGATAAATGATTGGTTTTCTTTCGCAGTTTGCTTTACCGTCCTAACAATTTTACTTGTTATATTACTGAAAATTATCAATAGGACATTAATGGATGACAGCAAGTATCGGGGTGTTATTACTGGAATGTTGTATATTCAAGCATTCATATATGTAATTGGCCTATATGGACTTTGCGCCGGAACATTCGGTGGCCAGTTAAACAGTTATGCCAGATATATTTCATCTGTCCTGGAGATGATGTTTTGCTTTTGGTTCTGTGAGTTATTCGTAAATTGGAATCAAGTTGTGGGTTTTCTTTATAGAAAAAAACATAAGCTAACATGGATGTTGTCGGTGTTTGTTGCAGTTGTGTTATTTATACTTATCGCGCCGTTACGTCATGTGAACAATACAGCGAATACTTACGGCGATTACATAATAGAAGATCGATTAGCGGTTAGCTCGATTTTCAGTAATGTATTTGATGAAATCCCCCAAGATGGATGGAAAAGTGTGAGTTTGGTATTCGATGAACCAAACTGGGAATCGGAAGCATGGGTTTCATGGGCAAAACAGTGGTATGGCCATTTGCTCCAAAATATAAGTTATGAGAATATTGAATACGGCATTCAAGTGCGACAGGCTTCTTACTATACAAGTGAATTAAATATCGAATATTTAGAAAATGGAGGAGTAATATGTACCCTTAATAATGACAGAGAGTGGGCTGATCTGGATTACATATGTATGCTTCATGGGAACTATGTAGAAACCCCTATCCATAATTGGGAATTATATCGGGTTTCCGGTCGGGAAGGCAAAACATTATTTTTAGATTTGATTGCAGAAGATAGCAAACCGGAAGAATTTATAAATTATCATGTGTAGGGATGATGTAGATGATAGAAAAATAATATGTTTTCAAAATAAGACAAACTGATATTTGAAAGGAGCATGAACACACAAATATGAGAATCGGAGTTATAGGTCTGGGCTATGTTGGTCTCACATTTGCTGTAGCAGCAGCAGCGTCAGGAAAAATTGATGTGTTTGGTATAGAAGTAGATCAAAATATCAAGAATTGCCTAAAAGAAAAGAAGGCACATTTTTATGAGCCAGGGTTAAACAATTTGATAAAGAGGATGTATGACAAGAACTTTTTTGTTGTGGAATCTTTTCCGGACGATATAGATTTTGATGCTTTTCTTATAACTGTTGGGACGCCGCTGATTAAAGGCAGCAAGAAGCCAGATTTTGACTACATTCGTTCGGCTCTTAGGTCTATACAACACATATATGATGGGACACAGCTTATTATATTAAGATCAACAGTGTCAGTTGGGACCACAAGAAATATTGTACTCCCGTTTCTTTCAGAACTCTGTGGTAAACCAGAAAATGAATTGATGGTTGCCATGTGCCCTGAAAGAACGGTTGAGGGGAATGCTATTTATGAACTTTCAAATCTTCCGCAGATTATTAGTGGGAATAATGCCAGCGCAACAGAGTTTGCACAGAAATTATTTCGATGTATTACTCCCTGTGTTGTAGAAGCCGATAGTTTGGAAGAGGCTGAATTAATTAAGCTATACTGCAATACATATAGGGATATGACTTTTGCTATAGGGAATGCATTTTGTATGGCGGCCCAGGAATTTAATGTTGATGGTATTAGAGCTATCGAACATGCAAATTACAAATATGACAGGAGCAATATCGCAAGACCGGGATTTGTGGCAGGACCGTGTTTGGAAAAAGACGCATATATTCTTATCAATAATATGCCTGCCTGTGATAGCAAAGATTTTATATTAGCAGCCAGACAGTACAATGAATCTATGATTGATATTGTGGTTTCATGGGTAAAAATGAAAACAAAAGAAGACTGTGGTGTTTCAGTTGCAATAAGTGGGATGGCGTTCAAAGGCCAGCCTGAGACATCGGATCTACGGGGATCGAGTTCGGTATATATAGCAAGGAAACTTTATGAAGCCGGATATAAGCTCAATCTTCATGATTTTGTAGCTAAGACTGAGGATATGGAAAAACTTAATTTAGGACGAGTTTGTAATAGTATTGAGGAAGCGTGCAGCACAGCAAGATTGCTATTGGTTCTAAACAATCATAAAAAATATAGATTGGTTATGGACAACCCATATTTTCATTTTTCAAGAGACGGCTTTGAGATTCTTGATGCATGGAATGTGTGTACTGAACTTCATGCTTGTGAAGATATAAAGATTGTTACACTTGGAAATCTTCACAATGATAATTGATTGGCAATTCTAGGAAAGGAAATTAGAGCAATGAAAATTCTGGTGACAGGTTCGGCAGGTTTTGTGGCAGGATATCTGGTTGACGAACTTCTTAAGGCAGGACATGAGGTGGTTGGAATTGACAACTATAGTAAGTATGGTCCCATTGAAAAGAGTTATGATAATGACTCACATTACCACTTCGTAGAGGGAGATGTCAAGGATACACCCCTTATGAGAGAACTGATTGAAGATTGCGATCAGGTAATTGCTATTGCTGCAATGATTGGAGGGATTACATATTT
Organism: Acetatifactor sp.; assembly: GCA_022511465.1. Classification (GTDB taxonomy): domain Bacteria; phylum Bacillota; class Clostridia; order Lachnospirales; family Lachnospiraceae; genus Acetatifactor. The sequence goes on from JAFLRM010000001.1 coordinate 126,062, forward strand.
CCACACATATGCCTACGATCTTTTGGCGGAGAATGAGAGGATCATTGCATCAACTTTTGATGCAGCGATTTGGGCTTATAAGCATAAGAAGCTGAAGAAGATTAATGTATTATCTTCGTCAATGGTGTTTGAGAGCACTGATGTGTATCCTTCGGCTGAGGGAGAACAACTTAAATGCCCGCCACCGCTTTCAACTTATGGTTTTCAGAAGCTTGCCTGCGAATATTTCTGCAAGGGGGCATGGGAGCAGTATAAACTTCCTTATACAATCATACGTCCGTTTAACTGTGTTGGCACGGGTGAGCAGAGAGCTAAAAATGAAAAGGAGATTATGTCAGGGAATGTGAAACTTGCTATGAGTCATGTTGTCCCGGATCTTGTGCAGAAAGTATATAAAGGGCAGGATCCTTTGCATATTCTTGGCAGTGGCAATCAAATACGACATTATACTTATGGAGGAGATTTGGCGAGAGGCATCAGGCTTTGTGTTGAGAAAGAGGAGGCTATGAATGAGGATTTCAATCTTTCAACACCGGTGTCTACGACAGTAACAGAGCTTGCTACTATGATTTGGCAGAAACTCAAGGGGGATAAGCCAATTTCATTCATCCATGATGATCCTTTTGAGTATGATGTTCAGAAGAGAGTGCCATCGGTTGAAAAAGCTAAAAGAGTGCTTGGATTTGAGGCAGACACATCTTTAAGTGATACACTTGATGAGGTTATTCCTTGGATAACCACGCAGGTTGATAATGGAAACATTTGAGAATGAGAGGAAAAAGTATCTGAAATGAGAGAGGATCTTCGAGATTTATACCGCACACGATTCTCAGAATCTGCAGAAACAAAGAAAAATGGTATCTGGATAGAGGTGTGCAAACATCTTAATCGTTATATTGACTTCAGGTGGTTAGAATATCAAGGGGGGTTATTGGTGGATGTTGCCGCCGGATATTGCGATTTTGTTAATAATGTAAGTTTGCCATCAAATATAAGACGAGTGGCATTTGACGCTAATCCAGATGTAGCGAAATGGGCATCTGAAAACGTTGAGGTCATAAATGATGATATTTCTAATATCAAGAAACATTTCAGTGAAGAGTCAGCGTCAGTTATTTTTATGTCTAATTTTCTTGAACACATTGATAAAGTTGCGATTATAAAATTATTTTCGGATATATGGGATATATTGAAGTTTGAGGGGGAACTTTGGATATTGACACCTAATATCAAGTACGTAGGGGAAAAATACTGGGATTTTTTTGACCACATTACTCCAATTACGGAGGATTCCCTTATTGAACTGACGGAGTCGATGGGGTATAGAAGTAAAATGGTAATTCGAAGATTTCTTCCATTTACGACCAAGAGCAGACTGCCGCAGTGGTCGTGGATAGTGGCACTATATCTAAAATTGATGCCAGTCAGTGGTTTCTTTTTTGGGGAGCAGAGTTTTTTAATCTTTAAGAAGCAGAAGAAAGGGAACTAATCATATGCTGGGTATAGTAGTACCTGTTTACAATGAGGGAGCAAATATAAGTCCTCTGTTCAACGCAATACAAAACGAAATACGCGTCAAAAAAGAAGTAATGGTTGTCTATGATTTTGAAGAAGACGATACACTTCCTGTTATTGAAAAAATCAGAAGCCAGTATGATTTCCCTATAATTTCTCAGAAAAATAAGTATGGCAGGGGTGTGCTGAATGCGATAAAGACTGGAATGGAAGAGTCGCATGGGGGGGCTGTTCTGGTTATGATGGCAGATCTTTCGGACGGTCTTGAAATAGTTGATAGGATGTATGATTTGATCAAATCCGGAGAGGCGGATCTTGTATGCGGTTCAAGGTATATGAGAGGCGGGAAACAGCATGGAGGACCTAAATTCAAAGGATTTTTATCCAGGACGGCAGGGATTACACTTCATTTTTTATCAGGAATCCCAACACATGATGTAACAAATAGTTACAAGATGTATAGGAAGAAAATGCTTAAACATATTCGTATAGAGAGCAATGGTGGTTTTGAGATAGGAATGGAAATAACTGTCAAAGCGTATTTGCAGGGGTATAGGATCACAGAGCTGCCGGCTGAATGGTTTGACAGGGAGGATGGCGAATCGCATTTCCATTTATGGAGGTGGTTGCCATCATACTTAAGATGGTATTTGTTATGTATTATTAAGAGTATTGGGAGACGAAGATAAAATATGGCTAAAACAAATTATAATATACGGTGTTCTAATATTAGGAAAGCTATAATTGTATTGCTGGCACTTTTATTATGTGTTATATTTTCGTTTTGGATACTTTCTTATACGAGCATTGTGGAAGTAGGAAATAGGAACAAATCATACAATTGGAAACTATATAGTGGCTGCTGGGTACAGCAGCCAATTGAACTAAATAATACCAGCAAAGTGGCTGTTGATGTTGTTTCTTGTTTTGACTACACCAGGTCATCCGATGGTAAAATAGTACTGAGCATTATCCAGGAAGATAGGGTAGTCGAAAGGGAATATGCTATATCTGAATTTAGTAATGATTCGTATGTAAGAATTGTATTGAATGATAGCAAACTCCTTAAAATGAACGGAGGGGCGTATGTTCGTGTTACCGCTATAGGGTTAGGAGAGAATGATTATATTAACATATTGGTTACAGATCAGCCAGGCAGCCAGGTTGCAATAAACGATGGCGCGATACTAGAAAAAAGCACTTTTTCAATACAGTATTGCAGTTTTAGTAAGATAAAGTGGGTCAGTGTATCTGCAGTTGTATTTCTATTCTTATTGTTGCTTAAATATATTACTGTACCTGTGCTTGTTGATATAGTGCAGTCAAAGAAATATGGGAAAATATACCTAATTATCATTTTATCTCTGATTATAACGTTTCTATTAGTAAGCATTAATCACGAAATTTTAATAAATGGTGGCTCGAATGAATATACTCTCAAGAATAATGATGTAGTTGAACAAAATATAGAGTTAAAAAATACAAATGAAATTTCACTAAGATACCGAGTATATGATTGCGCAGCCAGTGAGGATTCGCTGACCGTCTCGATTTGTCAGGGTGATAGTATCGTTGAAAAGACCATAAAATTAGCAGAGGTAGAAAATAAAGAGGAATCATGGATACACTTGGATATTAGTGAACTTAAAGATGGAAATGCAAGCATAAGAGTTGAGGGTAAAGATATAGATGATGATACGAAAGTAAGTGTATATTTTGTTACAAATCTTTCTTCTTTAAAGCCTTATATGCCGAATCTTTTTGTTAATGAGGAAGAAACAGTAGGGATGCATCTTTATTTGATATATGATACATTTGATATTATTTTCCTGCTGAAAATATTGATTTTTTCCATTGTAATATGTATATTCCTATATTCAATTTCTGCATGGATTTTAAAAAACTTTTCCGTAAATCCGGCTTTCTTTCTGGGGATTATACTGGTTGTTGTATGTGTTACACGTAATTCAACAATAAATACTCGTATTTCGGCATGGGCCAGTGTGTTGTGGTTCTTAAGCTATAAATATGGTTTTATCGGGAAGGCTTTGCCTGGCACCGTAATCAGCTTGATTTGTAAAGTGTTCAAGGGAAATTATTACCTCTCAACAGGGGAATTGCGATGTTTACTTCTTTGGATGCTTGGGCTTCTAATTTTTGCAGAACTATTCTGGGTATATAGTATGCAAAAAGATTTTAATAAAGAATCCGAAACGATAAGATATAGGGCTGTGCAGGCTTTGCTGATATTGTTTGTAGCAAGTCCTGTTTTTGGTACTTACTACACACAATTTGCTTCATTTGGAAGGGCAGATGTTTTACTCATTATCTTATTTATTGCATCTTGTCTGTGCATAACATATGAAAAAAAGATGTGGCTGATACCGGTTTTTTCATCTTTGGCGATATTGTGTCATCCTTTGTTTGTCTTTACGGAACTTCCGGTTCTGCTCATGTTGATGCTGTATGAGTGGTTGTGTAAAAAGAAGGCCGCCTTTTCTGCTCCGTTTTTATTTACTCTGATTTCAAGTGGATTAGTTGCCGTATATACGCAGTATTTTAGCCACATGAAATATGACTATGAATATGTATGGAGTGACATTCAAAGCAGGACAGATGCAGAATTAAGTTCATTATTGGTTTATGGCGAGAATTATATTTCTACGGGTGAATTTTCCGATATTTATCATACGAATTTTATTGATTTACATATTATTTTCACATGGGGTACAACTATCCTGACATATTTCCCCATCATATGCATTTTCTATATAATATGGAGGAATGCCGTCAAAAAAAACGAAAGTAAGATAAATAAAGCTATTATGGTGATTTTAGCTATATGTCCTATTGTGGAAATGTATTCTTTTAGTGCTAGTGTATTGGATCAGGGACGTTATATAGTGTTATCCATGACGGCTGCATTTTTGGGGTTATTTGTATTGATAAGAAAAAGGGATGAATCTATCCTTATGGCTATAGAGGATACTTATAGCTGGGCTGAAAAAAGGATAGGAGCTTCATGGCCATTGTATATATGTATATATCTGGCGTATACAGGCTTTATGACGGAGATGGGTGTAACGGAGATTACAAATGGTCTCTTATGGTTTGCTAATCTCGTATTACGTGCGGCAGGCAAGTAATCGATTTGAGAATATAGGAGACAAGTTTAAATATGCTTTTTAATTTAATCGAATTTTTTTCTATTTCTTACAGGCCAATATGATATAGAAGTAACATGCTATGATTGTGATAGTGGAAGTTTAATATGTCATGTTGGCTTCGGGTATATAGATGGAAAATGGAAGTTGAATTACGAACAATTTTAAAATGAATATGAAGAAGATTTCCTTCGTTGTCACAATACGTGTGTAGTTCCGTAAGCAGATGCCTGAAATAGAAATATGGCCTGAGATAAATGTGGAGGAGAAGATGGTCGATAGATTAAATGCGAGGATTCCATTGATTATTCCAGCATACGAGCCAGATGATCGCATGCTGAACCTAATGGATGAATTAAGCAAGAAATATGATGATGTTGTAGTTGTGCTCAATGATGGAAGTAGTTGCGAATTTGATGATTATTATGAAATTGCAAAAAAACACCACTTTTTGGTGTTAAAACACTATCGCAATATGGGTAAGGGGAGAGCACTAAAGGATGCTTTTAATTATTGTCTGAATGAGTTTCCGGAAATGGTTGGATGTGTCACGGCTGATTGTGATGGTCAACATTCAGTAGAGGATATATTGAGATGTAGGAAGAATTTACTTGAGAACCCGGAACAGTTAACGTTGGGATGCAGATGTTTTGACGATAAAGATATTCCGAGAAAAAGCGTGTTTGGAAACAAGATGACAAAATTAGTATGTAGATTTCTGACGGGGCTAAATATTTCAGATACCCAAACTGGATTGCGAGGGATTCCTAAAATGTTTATGGCTGATCTCCTTAATACTGCTGGTGAACGTTTTGAGTTTGAAACCAGAATGTTGACAGAAAGCAAGAGTCGTTATCCAATTAGCGAGATATCTATACAGACGATATACGATTCAAAAGAGCAGCATTACACGCACTTTGATCCAATAAAAGATTCTATCAGAATATATAAAGTTTTCGGCAGGATATTTATACGCTTTGTATTTTCTTCACTATCCTCAAGTATTATAGATTTATTACTTTTTAGTTGCTTTGTGGGTTTACTGAGTGAACAGGTAAAATGGTATGTTGCAGTTGCTACTATAGCTGCCAGAATTCTGTCAGCTACATTTAACTATCTCATAAATTATGCGGTAGTGTTTAAAAGTAAGGAAAAGCATTCAAGGACGACTGTAAAATATTTTATTCTTGCTGGATGTCAGATGTTATGCAGTGCAGGATTCGTCACATTTGGATGCATGTTGCTGTTTTTCCTGCCGGAGATTGTTGTGAAGATTATTGTCGATACACTTTTATTTCTTATCAGTTATCAGATACAGAGCGAAAGAATTTTTTGATTATTTCAGCAGAGTATTTAAGAATGTCGAGGGTATCACGCCAAGCGAATACAGGAAGAAGTGGTGCAGTGGCGTGAAAAAATAAAAAGTCAATATTGTGCAAGATGAAGTCAATCAAGTGCATTAATAGTAATTAAAAAAGGAAATAAAATATTTGTCAGTGGTTCACAATTATAGTGTATATATGAACAGGATAATGGAAAATCAGAAAGGGAGGCAAAATGAAGAAAGCGTTAATTACCGGTATAACCGGACAGGATGGTTCATATCTCGCAGAATTCCTACTTGAGAAAGGATACGAAGTGTATGGAATGATCAGAAGATCTTCTGTTGATTTCCGAGAGCGCATAGCGCATTTGGAAGGAACACCTAATTTTCATTTGAAGTATGGAGATTTAGGAGATTCCATCAGTCTGGTTAAGTTGATCAATGATATTAAGCCTGATGAGATATATAATCTGGCGGCGCAGTCGCATGTACAGGTGTCTTTTGACGTACCAGAGTATACAGCAGATGTAGTTGCCACAGGTGTACTCAGAGTGTTAGAAGCTGTAAGAGCATGCGGATTGGAGAAGACATGTAAGATTTATCAGGCATCTACTTCTGAGCTTTATGGAAAAGTTGAGGAGGTTCCTCAAAAAGAGACTACGCCATTTCATCCTTATAGCCCTTACGCTGTTGCAAAGCAGTATGGCTTTTGGATTGTCAAGGAATATCGCGAGGCATATGGCATGTTTTGCTGCTCGGGTATTCTTTTTAATCATGAGTCTGAACGTCGAGGAGAGACCTTTGTTACAAGAAAGATCACACTTGCTGCGGCTCGTATTGCACAAGGAAAGCAGGATAAATTATATCTTGGTAATTTGTCTTCTTTGCGTGACTGGGGATATGCAAAGGATTATGTAGAATGCATGTGGTTGATTCTTCAGAATGATGAGCCTGATGATTTTGTTATTGCAACGGGGGTACAGCATTCTGTAAGAGAGTTTGCCACGCTGGCATTCCACCATGTAGGGATCGAACTTGAGTGGCAGGGGGAAGGTATGGATGAGAAGGGCATTGATAAAGTTACTGGCAAAGTTATCGTAGAAGTATCTCCGGATTTCTATCGGCCTACAGATGTTGTTAATCTCTGGGGAGATCCTACTAAAGCAAAGACAGAACTTGGTTGGAATCCTACCAAGACAAGCTTTGAAGAACTTGTAGAAATTATGGTGAAGCATGACATGGAAAAGGTTGCGGTCGAAAGAGCAGAAGAGCATATCAGGACTAATCTGGAAGAATATCTGGAGAAGGGTGTTGTCAAATAATGATTTACGAATTTGAATGAGAGTAACAAGTAAAAGGAAGTAAACTATTATGATGGAAAAAGACGCAAAAATATATGTGGCCGGTCATAAAGGAATGGTAGGTTCGGCGATAGTAAGAGAACTTGAGAGACAAGGATATATAAATATCATCATCCGTACTCATAAAGAATTAGACCTATGTCGGCAGGATGATGTAGAGAAGTTTTTTGCAGAAGAGAAACCGGAGTATGTATTTTTGGCAGCAGCTAAAGTTGGCGGTATTGTCGCTAACTCAGAGGCACTGGCAGATTTTATGTATGAAAATATGATTCTGGAAATGAATGTGATTCATTCTGCATGGAAAAATGGATGTAAGAAACTGGAATTTCTTGGAAGTTCTTGCATTTATCCAAGAATGGCACCTCAGCCTATGCCCGAGTCATGTCTGCTTACCTCAGAGCTTGAGAAAACAAATGAAGCGTATGCGCTGGCAAAGATAAGTGGGTTGAAATATTGTGAGTTTTTAAACAAGCAGTATGGGACAGATTACATTTCTGTTATGCCTACGAATCTTTATGGACCGAATGACAACTATCATCCGACACATAGTCACGTATTGCCTGCTTTGATCAGAAGATTTCATGAGGCAAAGATAGCGGGCGTACCTGAGGTCACATGTTGGGGCGATGGCTCTCCATTAAGGGAGTTTTTATATGTAGATGACCTCGCTAATCTGTGCGTATTTTTGATGAATAATTACAGTGGCGATGAAACCGTCAATGCGGGTACCGGAAAAGAGTTGACGATCAGAGAGCTTACAGAGCTTGTTGCTAAAGTGATAGGTTATAAAGGTAGCATTAAATGGGATACATCAAAGCCAAATGGCACACCACGTAAGCTTTTGGATGTGTCGAAGGCCGCAAATCTTGGCTGGACATACAAGACAGAGTTGGAAGAGGGCATACGCCTTAGTTATGAGGATTTCTTAAATAATCCAATGAGGGCAGAGAGATAGGAGGAGAGTATGTACCAGAGGATTCTGCTTTGATAGAGATGCATGGTCGGATGTAGTTTCTGGAAGTCAGAGGATAAACTGAACTTGCGATGAAAGTGGAAGGGAATAAATATATGAGCAAGATAGCAAAAATATTAGCATTTCTGCCGATATCAGCAGGTGCACGAGGTAGATTATACAGAATATTGCATATTGGTCACGGGAGAATTGGTAATAATTTTAAAATTGGTCTAGGCAGTTATATTGATGCACCACATATTGAACTGGGAGACAATATCAGTATTGGAAATATGGTGCACATTAAACTGCTGGATAGATTTATACTTGGAGATGACACCAGTATAGGATCAAGTACTATCATCTGCGGTGCATATGAATTTAATAAGTTTGCGGAGAGGGCATTCATCTGTGGAAAGAATGTTGGAATATTGTGCTCACATTATTTTGATGTGGTAGCACCGATTACGATAGGAGATAATGTCACGATTGCTGGAAAGTGGTCGCAGTTTTACACGCATTCATTTGACTTGGTTCCGAATCGATTAGATGGAGCCATATCAAACGGAAATAATGTCTATATTGGGGCAGGAGCTCTGATAAACTTGGGTGTGCATATCTGTGATAATGTTGTAATACAAGGGGGGACTTGCGTCAACAAAGATATAACAGAATCAGGGGTTTATATGAGCAATACCTTTATGCGCCGGGGAAATGTGAACCAATACAATGAGTTGTTTGCAAATAACAATTCCAAGGAGTTGAGCACAGGCGTAAAAGTTTTTTTGAAGGATGCGATAGAGGTAAATGAATAAGAAAAAGCTGATAATGGTGGACTTTTGGTCCATAGCTGATGAAAATGGAAAGCCGATAGGTCATGGTGGTAAAGTTGGAAATGAGTATTATAAGTATGTGAAAGAAGCTTATTTTGTTAAGCATTATGTGAATCAAAGCATGCTTTCGCACATCGAAAATCCGAATGCAGTAGCATTTTCGAAATCGCTTGTTTTAGGTGTTTCAAAGGTTCAGAGAATACTGAGCAATTTTGCGAGTCTTCGAGAGGTGTATAAGTCTGAAAAGGATGCTACAATTTGGTTTTATGTGCCCGATATTTATCTTTTTTTATTTATCCTACTTTCTCGTAAAGGACAGAGGAGAATTGCCGTTAATGTTTATGAGGGATATATCACAAGCGGGGTAAAGCACAGGATATTTAAAGCTGCTTTGAGAAAGGTAGATGTTGTATTTGTTACAAATAAAAAGCTACTAGAAGATATTCCGCGAGGCATATTGGTGCCAGACTATGCGTATGACGAGGATTTTTATCTGAGATTTGAGTGTAATGAAAAGAAAGAGCAGGCTGTTTGTCTTGGCACAATGAATGAGAAAAAAAAGCTTAAGGACGCAGTAGAAGCCTTTTCACAAAATGGATACCCACTCTATATAATCGGGCAGTTCTCGTCAAAAGAAATATTCAAGGAGCTGTGTGCAATAAAGCGCGACAATATCGTGGTAGAAAATAGGTATGTTGACTCAGATGAGTATTATAGGCTTCTTGCAGAGAGTAAATATTGTCTTATACCCTATGATGCACAATTTTATAAGAACAGGACATCGGGAGTTGTTCAGGAGTGTCTGTTTTGTGATGCGGTGCCGATTTCACATAAAGAGATACTTCAATTTGCTAATGTGAAAGGATATGGATATGAGAATATTCGTGACTTGGCAAAGGCTTCCCTTGAGGTGTTTGATGCTACGGAAGTGAGAAGAAGTTTTCAGGAGGAGAGAGATAGATTTTATCGTTATGATGTGATAAGGGATAAGGTTGTAAGGGCTTTGGAAACTCCGGATATAGGCTAAATTTTTGTCCCCTATTGTTATAAGTCCATGCGACCATGTGAACACTACTTTGCGACAATTGTCATGCCAGTGATGTATGGTTGATTGGATGCAATTTGCATAAAACAAAAGATTTGTTTACTTGTCAAATATTCTATGATACAATCCTTGGAAAGAAACTCAAAAAACGTGGAAATTCCCTTTAAAAAGGGCATGGAGCTGTAATTGGTTAGCATTGACTGCTTTGCTCTTCGAGCTTACCGAAGCAAAATCAAATCCATCCTCCCCTCGCTGATGAAGTTCTCTATGCGTCCGCGGTTGCAGTAGTATCTGAACTTCCTGATTTTTTCGCACTCAATACCGAGTCTTTAATATCGTTCAATTTATCAACTATATAGAGGACATCATTTGCTACCAGATTTTTTTTATAAGCGTCTAATAATGGCAGGAAGGTTGTGATAGAAGATATCGCTGTTCAAGACACGATATCATTTTGTGTGGTTTCGTGAGAATGCCGGCTGGGTATCCTAAAAGGGAAGAGGATTGAAATTTACACATAACCTGTAAAGGAACTATAAATAATTTGATACCCTCTTGATTATACCCCCGTTTGGGGGTATAATACATTTGCGAGGAGGTGGCTAGGTTGAAGATTTATCACGGTTCCGTTGATAGAATTGAAAAACTTGTATGTGGAAAAGGAAAGCCGTATAACGATTACGGAGTAAACGCACCATAGCGCGTACCTAGACCGTCAACCTTATTTTTGAGAAAATAG
>JAFLRM010000010.1 GCA_022511465.1 Acetatifactor sp.
AGCTCCACGAGTTAGAGCCATAGAACATGACAATCTGGTTTCCGCTATAAAGTACAATATCCCCGGCTGAAGTAGTAGTCTGGTGATTATCGGTGGTCAGGCTTGTTCCAAGGGGACCGACCTTTTCAAAGCCGGAATAATCTTCCATACTGATGGAGATTGGTGCTTCCTTCATCATTTCAATCAGCTCACTGGTAGTAGCGTTATCTTCCAGCGTTGCAGTAAAAGTTGTATCGCCTATCTGCACATTCATTTTCATGCCTATGTCCTCCGTTTTCACTTCAGTTTCAGAATCAGAAATATCAATATCTGCTTCTGTTTCCGTCTGTTGATTACTGTCCGAGGGTAAATATTCAGCTTCCGATGACGGTTCTGTCTTTCCACATGCGGTCATCCCCATAATCAGAACTAGGGCTGCAAGAATGCTAAAAAACTTTTTCATCATAGGAATCCTCCATTGCAGACCTGCAGAACCTGACCACGGACGGCACGTCCCATCTTGCTGGCAAGATACAGACAAGCATACGCCTGATCGATTGCCTCACATTCCGGACCGGGAAAATACACATAGTGCCCGCTGTATTCCAACATCTTTGCTCCTCCTGGCTGCTCACCGGCTTTGTTGGCGAGATGCGCCGGAGTGATCGTTGCGCCAGGTGCAACCGCATTGCAGCGGATGTTTGTATCTACCAGACGCATAGCCACATTTTTTGTCAAGGTATTCAAAGCACCTTTGGTAGAAGTATAAGTCGCTCCGCAGAATGGGCGGGTGCCGTTGACGGAAGAAATATTGATAATTACACCGTCATTTTTCGGCATAAAGATCTTTAATGCCTCTCGGATATAACGCATCGGACCGCCCAGATTGGTGTTCATAACATACATCATCCAATCATCATCAGTTTCGTCGATCATTTTCTGCTCTCCGATACCGGCGTTGTTAATGAGAATATCTAAATCACCGAATTCTTTTATTGTTTCGGCAAATACTCTTTGCGTATCCTCCAATGAACATACATCTGCAACAACGCCTATTGCCCTTCCGCCTTTTGCACGAATGCCCTCTACCACCGCGTCCAATTTATCGCGACCACGCGCCGTCAGTACTACTGAAGCACCTTCTTCAGCGAATAATTCCGCCATTGTCTGCCCCATTCCGTAGCTGGCTCCGGTGATGATTGCGACCTTGCCCTCCAGCATTTGTCTTTCCATATGAAATCCTCCTTATTTCATTATATATTTTTTTGTATTATATTTAATGTTACCTAATCAATGATGTGGTTTATTCAATGGTCTTTGTAATCCAAAAATAGACATCTACCCCCCATGTATCACCCAAATTGGATTCATAGGCATCCTGCACTGCTTCCGCCAAGCCCTCCGTATCGGTATAATAGCCCACTGGGGTTGCTGTGATATTTACATCTGTCATATCCTTGAAATAAAAACGGAGCTGTCCATCACCGAACAGATACAATTCGCCCACTTTGACATCGGTGATAGTTGTTTCATCATCTCTAGTATAAGTTCCTCTTACCCTTTGCGCTACAAAACCACTTTCTTCATCATAGGTATAGGTGGGAAACAGCAAACCGGAACCTGAAAGATAGTCCAACATAGTAATGGCTGCGCTGTTGTTATACATATCGACCGACCACTCCTTCTGTCCATCCCTGCCAATACGAACGGATACTGCATTTTCCAGAATATCTCCCTCATAGGCAGTTTGGCTGTTTTCATTTTGTAAGTCATCAGCCGCACTGTTATCAGAAGATGGCTCCTCTGAATTACTTGGGTTGATCACTTCTGACGGAGGTGATCCCGGATCTTCCTCCTGTGAACCGCATCCCGTGAATGCAGTCATGCTCAGGGCAAGCACTAAGGTCATGATCAATGTGGTAAATTTTTTCATGTTAGCATCTCCTTTACTCTTCATTTTCAGAAATTAACTTTACTATACTTACCTGCTTTAATTTTGCAGAGAAAACAAGCGCAAATATAAAGAACAAAAGCGGGATTGCAAGCATCGGAAGGATCGTCCCTAAGATACTGAATCCGGAATGGAATTCTCCGATTCCAAACATCTTAAAGATCCTACCTATCGCGGGATCCCCGAAGAATGTAGAAAAACACATGCCGATTCCCGTTCCGATGATCACTACGATCAAAAATCTGAGCGCAAAGGAAAGCCTCAGTCTGCCGGATGACATTCCCATGCTTTTGTAAATCGCCATTTTCCCGGTTTCCGACTGCAACAGCTTACTTGCCGTAAGAGCTACAGACACCAGAATAAACAGGGTGGCAACCAGATAAATGATGCCGATCAATGTGTGCATCACAAACACGATCCCACTAAGCCCCGACCAGCTGTTGGTGTGGACATCAATACCCCGGTAATGCTCCTGTAAATATACAAACGCATAATCACGCATGGAACTGTTCTCCAAAATGTAATGGTAACACCAGATATATCCGGTAATATCCCCAATCTTGGAATACCCCTCAAGACTCATGCCGATGTTGCTCCCCATGCCGTTGGCACATTGATAGGTGCCGGACACGGTATAGGTTTCCATCCGCCCGTTAGCCGCCACACGGACGGTATCCCCAATCGTCAATCCCATTTCATTTGCCACCGTGTCTGTGATCAGAATGCTGTTTCCGTCACAGACTTTACCGGAGAGTACATGAAACCATTTGGTATCATTCAACACATTCGCCGTATATTCCTGCCCGTTCACGGTAACGCTCTGCATGGCCAGTTCATAGGTTTCCTGTATAGGGGAATACCAGTTGATGATCCGCTCAATTTCATCCATTGGAACCGACTCATTAAAAGGCTGTACACCCAAGTCATGATCGGCGACGCTGAAAGTATTCATCAACCCCTCTCCGTTTGAACCGAGCCATGTCCCCATGCGGCCGATCACAGACAAAAATAAGACAAGAAACGCTGAGATCATACAAATCGCTATATATTTCCGCTTGCCTGACCGAATCTCCCGCAAAGCAATATCCAGACCGAGAAAGCGTTTCCGAAGGGCAGATGTGATCCTTTTCCCGCCGCCAGTTTCCCTGATGGTCTGCATCGGTGCAATCAGCAGAATCTTTCTTGTGCGCAAGAATAAGAATACGGCGAACAGCAGTAAAAGTCCCAACAGAATCGGCAATACTACGCCTATAGGAAAAGACACCGCAACCAACAATCCGGTAGAGGATACCATCGCTCTTGCCAGCAGCCCGGCAACTCCCAAAGCAGGTGCCAGACCGAAAAGCAATCCTGCCAAAACGGTACCACCATAAAGTGTCAGATATATCCCACGCAGTCCACTGCCTGAGACACCCATGGCTTTCAAAACAGCCATATCCTGCTTTTCCTGCTCTACCACCACAGATAAGCTGTGTCCGATGATGATCAGGCAGATCACTAAAAGAACCACGGAAAATGCAATGAAAAAGCCGGACAAAATGTTTTGCAAAAGCAACATATAATTCAGGATAGACTGCTGTCCATAGGTAAACTCCGTGTATAGGGGAATATCCGTGGACTCATTGATCTGTCTGTGAAAATCCAAATCGGATAACCCACTGTCTGCACGTTGAAAGACGTGAAGCATCGCTCCGGTTCTGCCAAGGACATCCACTTCCGCCGTCTGAGTAATTACTTCTTTCATTTCTGTCCAATCGCTTTCATTGATCAGAAAACTTTTCATGTCGATCATAGAACTGCCCATGAACGCATCCGCAAAATAACCGACAACCGTAAGGCTTTTGGTTTCGTTTGATGACCGTGTCAGTTCAAACTGAATGGTATCTCCGATCTGCACATCAAAGCTGGAGCTGAGCGCCGGAGAGATATAGACTGTTCCCGGCAAGATTTCCGGTATGGGCTGCAAGGTTCCATCTGCGAACTGAAAATGATATGGCACTGATCCGTCATAGGTAAGAAGCTGTCCCTCGTTATCGGAATAACTGCCGTTTATCTCATAATCTACAAAAATAAGCGGCTGACTGAGAACATGATCCACACCCGGTATGCTTTCCAATTCTGCTTCAAGTCCCTCCGGCTGCCCGCTGACCCAGATTGTAAAATTGCCAAATCCCAATCGGCGCATTTCGTTTTCTACGAAATTTAACCCACTCATGTATATGGTCAACGCAGAAAAAAGACACAGCGAGAGAAGAAACACCAGCAGAAAAACTTGAGCTATACTTCCCTTTTGTTTTTTTATGGCTGCCTTCAGCAGCATCCGATACTTTCCCATACTACCACCCAAGCCCTTCCAGCCAAGCGGATAGCTTTTCTTCCCGTGACCGGTCTTTTCCTGCATAGATGGGCAGCTCCAACCCACTGATAATGGCACCATCCTCCAAATACAAAATACGGTTTCCCCGTAAAGCCGCTTCTCTGTCATGGGTGACAAGCAACACAGACTGACCTGCCTCATGAAGCGAGGATAGGAGATTCAGAACCTCCTCCGAATTCGCCTTATTCAAGGCACCGGTCGGCTCATCGGCAAAAAGGATCGTCGGCTTATTGATTGCTGCCCTTGCAACAGCAGCCCTTTGGGCTTCGCCACCTGATACTTGTGATGGCAGTCTGTCTTTTGCACCGTTAAGATTCATCCAATTGATAAGATCATCGGCGCGCAGTTTCGTTTCCTTCTCTGACAGGTTGCCGATAAGCCCCGCCATCTGTATGTTCTCAAGAAGTGTCAAATTACTGATCAGATGGGTACGCTGGAACACAAACCCGAATTCCTCCGCCCGAAGCTGCGTCAGTTCCTTTTCCGAGGCATTTGTGATATCCTTCCCTTGATAAGACAATTGACCACCGCTTAACCGATCCATTCCGCTTAAAGCATAGAGCAGCGTTGATTTTCCCGAACCGGAGGAACCCATGATCACCGTAAAGTCTCCGGCATAGATTTCCACATCAATCCCATGCAGGACAATATTTTCACCAAAGGATTTTGTTATGCCCTTTCCTGATAATATTACCTCTTTCATGCTAACCTCGTTACATGTTTTCTACTTTTGCTATCATGTAGTCCAGACAAGCTAATTTTTCCCTGTCTGTTTTCAGCTTTACATTTTGTATACTGCGAAACTGGCGCAACAGTCGCTCCTGTCCCTGCTTATTTCCGGAATTCAGATACTGCTGATACAATGCAACTATCTCATCAGCAGCGCCTGCTTCCTGTAACTTTTGGCAAAACGTCAAATCTTTTTCCATGCCGTTTTCTCCCCTGAGATTATAGTTACAGTTCACACTGCACAAATGCTATTTCATTACACAATAATTATACTCCGCTTTCTTGACAGATAACAAATAGCTATATAGAATATACTTGTATAGGTTTTGGGAATGTTTATTTGCATTCCTCTCATAAACGATAGGAGCTAGTATCATGATTGAAACCCGATTATTACAATATTTCTTAGCAATCGCTGAAGAACAGAGCATCACCCGTGCCGCTGAGTATCTCCATATAACACAGCCCACCTTGTCCAAACAGATGATGGATTTGGAAGAAAGTCTCGGAAAACAGTTATTGGTCCGTGGCAAGAAAAAGGTAACACTGACAGAGGACGGTGCATATCTTCGTAACCGAGCACAGGAAATCATTGCCCTTATGGAAAGTACGGAAGCGTCTTTCCGTGGAAACGAGTATGCCATTACCGGCGATGTATTCATCGGTTGTGGCGAACACCGCAGCTCCTATCCCATCATGCAAATGATTCACTCAATCCAGGAAGAACATCCCGATATTCATTTTCATTTTTTCAGCGGTAATGCTGACGCCATTGTTGAAAGGCTTGACAAAGGACTTCTGGACATGGGACTTCTACTGGAACCCGAAATCAACCCACGCTATGATTATCAAAAACTGCCGCTCTATGAAACATGGGGTGTTCTTATGCGAAAGGATTCTCCTTTTGCCAATCAGGAATCCATTACTTTCAAAGAACTCTCTACCTTGCCAGTAATTATGCCAAGTCAAACCTCTAACAGCAATCGTATTGCAACATTTTGGCCGGACGCAATGGCATCGCCTCATGTGGTGGCCAGCTATAATTTGATTTACAATGCCGGGCTTATGGTAGAGGCCGGTATGGGTTATGCCCTATGTATTGATGATCTGATCAATACGGAAGGAAGTCATCCTCTTGCATTTGTTCCGTTGGCACCGGCATTGCAGTCAAATGTTTATCTTTTCACAAAGAAATATCAGGTCTTTTCCAAGGCTACTAAACTGTTTTTAGATAGACTTCAGGAAGAATTCCTTGAATCATCATAATGATACCAAACAACATCATAAGGCATCCTAAAATGCGGTTTAACCATTCGTAGATATTATTTGTGACCTTTTTACGGAAATGCGCAACCATCCAACTAAGGGCTGACCACCAGCAAAGTGTCCCCGCCAGGATGCCTAAAATCAAAGCGATTCGTTGCCCGGCATTCAAACCGCCACTGATTCCGAAAGTGGCAAAAGCGACTATGAAAGATAAAACCGTTGCCGGATTCAAGATTGCCGCTGTAAAAGCAGACAAGAAGTAAAGCACCAATGTTCCTTTGGTATCCTGACGCACCGATGCTAACTCCTTTTTCTGTAAAATTGCAACACCAAAAATTAGTATCAGAATTCCTCCAATTATCCGAATAATCGCTTGATATGCTGTCAAAAAATCCGATATAACCGCAATTCCTAATGCACCTACACAAGAATAGATTAAGTCCGCAGCAGACGATCCTGCACCCGTTACCAATCCCGCAAAAAAGCCTTTTTCTATGGTGCGTTGGATGGTCAATGTGCCAATGGCTCCCGCCGGGACTCCAAACACCAGACCAATTAGCAGTCCTTTAAGAAAATATTCCGCAATCATTTTGGCTGCTCCTTAAGACTGTAAAGCTGCTCATCCAAAAATTCGATGCAGAACTGCTCTTTATGAATCTCACGAAGCAGTTCTGCCCGCCGTTCCTCCAACCGACAAAGACTTCCCGTTTTATCGCCGTGTAGAAAACAAGATAAAAAGCAGGTTATCATTGTCTCGCTACATCCGGCATCTATCAGGTTTTGAGTTAGTTCTTCCTCATTTTTATAGCCTCTAAACATATACTATATGCTTCCTTTTATGAGATTTTTGTAAATTCTAATTTCGGTTCCTCTTGTCTACAGATAATTTTTGTTTTAGCAGGATCCACTTTATCTTTTTCAATTGTCAGTTCTGCAATGAAATCTGCTCGAATTACACCACCTAACGGATTTAGAACACTGTCAATTTTACCGATGATATCGGCATCTACGGTGGAATACTCAAAGGCAAGAGTGGTGTTGAGCATCTTGCAGTTTTTCATCACAAGATTGTCAATATAGCACATTCCCTGTAAACTTTCAATTGTACAGTTGATCAGCGTCAGGTTCCTTGCGTTCCAGCCAAGATACTCGCCGGAAATAAAGGAATCGTACACGGTCACATTTTCACTATTCCAAAATGCGTCCTTTGACAGCAGATGAGAATTGCGTATTTCCACATTTCTCGCACCATCAAAGGAATAATTGCCATACAGAGTCAGATCCGAAATTTTTATATTGTGACTGTTCATGGCAAAGTAATCGCCTTTGGCAGTAACATGCTCCATAGAAACACCATCACAATGCCATAAAGTTTCAGCCGCATTGGGAAAGGATACGTTTTTAAGCACGACATCTTCACAGCGCCGAAAGTTTTTTGGTGCTTCAATGGCGGAATCCTCCACTGTGATATGTTTGGTATACCACACACCGGCACGCCCCATTTCAAACCATGTACAATTTTGAACAGAAATGTTCTCCGCATACCAGAGCGGATATTTCCATTTGAACATACAACCAAACAGTTCAATATCATAGCTTTCCTTCAAAGGCGATTCACCATCCGCAAAAATAGTATCGACGATCCGAAGATTTTGTCCTTGAAAAAGTGCTCGTTCACCAGTCAGATAAGCCTGACGATATTCTTTCTTCTCGCCCATGTTTTGTTCCTCCTAACTTACGATCAGTAATTTCTTTCCTGTATTTGTGTCCGGCATGATCTGCCTGGCAAAGCGAATTGAAAACTGCACATCTGCCAATCCATTCTTGAATAAAAGTGTCTGCATTTGTCGTTTGATTTCTTTGCTTACTTTCTCACCGACGGAGGGCGATGTAATTTCAGCTATCATCTCAAAAGAATTCTTTGAAGTTTGACAAAATTGATAATCTAAAAGCCCTTCTATACAAAGACCTTCAATGGAAAGTGGATGCAGGTATTCCATACGACCATTTTTTGTCTCAAACCATAATACATCCTCATTTCGACAAAGCAGGACGTCCGCTCTGGAGAAGGAGCAGGTTGCATCTCGTTCTGATTCGCGCAGTACTAAATGATCGGATATGTGGTAGCGAATCAGCGGTTGGGTAAAATTATATAGACAAGTGAGATACATCTCTCCATCAATTACTTCCACAATATTCAGATCATCAAACAGAAACATTCCTTCATCTGCCTGTTGTTCCACACCTAAAGCCAACGACTCACTGGCTCCATAGAAGTTCATCACAGTCGTTTTAAAGGTACTCTCCAGATATTTCCTGAGTCCGGGGGATAACGGCTCTCCGCAGGATATTATGCGCTTTATTCTAAGAGTTGTTCCTTCTGCTTCCATCAACTCTGCTAAGATTTTGATGGCAGAAGGATAACCAATAAGCATATTGGGCCGAAAATCCTGTATTGCATCAATCCACTTGGTAAGTGGCGTATTGATATCCAAAAATTTCTGTTCAGCGCGAACGCCTCTGACTCCATCACCAACGGCCATTGCTCCGCCATACCGTCCGTCAGTAGCCGCTATGTATAAAATTCTTGGCTTTTCCGCAAGCAGTTTTAATATCTCCGGCATGGACATTCCCCAAAGCGCACCCCTGATAATTCCAAGCAGCATTTGCTCCCACGCAGCGTTATCATAGACAAAATATCTCGGGGTTCCGGTGCTGCCGGAAGAATGCACCACATGATATTTTCCGAGATAGGTTTCCGCACCATCTGCTGAATGCTCATCAAAGCGAAGCAACTCTTCCTGATTTAAAGAACGATTTGTCACCAGATCGTCAAAGTGTTCTATAAGCTGCTCTTTATTAAGTGTAGGGAACTCACTAAGCGGTGTCTGGGTAATCGCTTCAGCTTTAATACCGGCAGTTTCAAAAACTTTTCGATAATAGGGCGAATGCTTGTAAGCAAACTTAAGTATTTTCTCTAATTTTTTCTTTTGCAGCAATTCTATCTGCTGCCTTGATTTCTTTGTGTTTTGCTTCAGTTGATACAGATTCCAAAGTAGGCGAAAATAGTTCATAACACACCTCCTTATCTTGTATTCAAAAGCTCAAAGGAATAACTAACTTCATAGTTTTCTCTGTGATAGTAGACAGCTGTCAGAGCCGACTGGTCAAAAACCACACTCCATTCCGTAGATTCAAATTCCCCAAAATTATCCTTACTCACACTGTCAAGTGCATCCCGTACTTCGAGTGCGGTCATAGACGAATTTTCCTCAAGCGTTTCTGTCAGAATATCAAACCGAGTATGCGATTGCCGCGTTCCTATGCCGTACTTTTCACCCTCCGCAAGATAAAAATTGGTCAGGATCGGCGTTTCGGTGACGATCATCTCATTATCCACATACTCTACCGCTACGCTGTTACCGGTGTTGTCCGCAATCGCAAAATGAACCATGTAATTCATGGATGCATGTAAATCGTATTGTTTAAGCAGCTCCAGAGCTTCTTCGACATTGGCAGCTTTATCAAGCATCAACCGTATTGCCGTCGTTGTGGTGATATCTGGTTTATCTGTATTCTGCTGAATAGTTGCATTGTCTTGAATCATGTTCACGGACACACACAATCCTTTTTCATTCATGCCATCAAGCGGTGCATAAATGGCCGCGATTGACATCATTTCATCCGGCAAAAAATTGGCAACAAATCCGGCCCCTTGTCTGATAAAACCGAGATTTACTGTAGCGATGGAAGCGTATCCCTCCTCCGGGTAAGACGCAATCACCAGTGCGTCGCAGGCGTTCCAATCAAAATTGCGACCAAAAAAGTAACCGCCGTCTGCATTTGCCACAGAAATAGTACTGCACCCAAACGCATCACCACCTATTTGTAATCCGGAATTTCTTTTAAACATGATTTCGGACAAAAATTGCAAAACATCCTGATCCGAAGAAGCACCCCCCTGCTCCAGAAAAAGGTCAAATGCATAGTCACCGTCATAGCGCACCACGGAAAAACCAGATTCCAGTTCCGTTATTTCTGATGTCATAGATATATAACTGTTTAAGGTGTCGTTTTTATCAATCAAAATATCTTCCATACCAACACTCCTGCTGGGTGAATCTGAGGTATCTGTATCAGCGTTACCCCCACACCCGGTCAAAATCATCAGTAAATATATAATCATAAAGCAAATAGGAGATTTTTTCATTTTAACACCTTCTTTTATATTGTTACGATTTCATGGTATATCATAGCAGAATAAATAACAAATACCTATACAGAATGAATTATAATAGATTTCAGGAATGATTATACTGTCAATTGAGTAGGGTTAATCATACATGCCCGTCATACCTCAGAAGGCTCCGGGCGTTTTCCACCCGGAGCCTTCTGGCTTAACTATACTACAAACAACCTGATACACTTTAACAACGTAATACCGAGTTCCTGATACAGATCTTCATCGTAGCTTCCGCCAATGATTACTTTTTTAATCAAAAGTCGTTTCCCAGCCTCCTTCATTCCTCATAAGACGCAATGCCCTCCTGTAAGCGCTTCAGCCCGTCTTCCAATACGGAGCACGGACAGGCAATGTTTATCCGCAGAAAGCTTTCCCCACCACTTCCATATTGACCGCCTTCCGAAAGATATAATCCTGTTTTGTTTCGGATATGCTGAGCCACTTCCCTTGCTGAACCCAACAAACCTGAGCAGTCCAACCATAACAAATAAGTTGCATGGGAAGGGACAATCCTTATCTGCGGGATATTTTCTTTCACAAATTCGACGGTTCGCTTTTTATTCTTGAAAATGTACTTCCGGAGTTCATCCAGCCAATCTTCACCTTTTGTAAAGGCTGCAATGGCGGCATCTACTGCGAAAGCGTTCGGTTCCGCAACCTCGTCGGTATTGAGCGCGCGCCAAACCTTATGCCGCAGGGACGCGTTAGGAATCATCACTGCTGCCGTCTGCAAGCCGGCTAAATTAAACGCTTTTGTCGGCGCGATACAGGTGATGCTGTTTTCCCTGCATTTTTCCGATACGGACGCAAACGGAACATAGTTCAATCCGGGATCGGTCAAGTCGCAATGAATTTCATCAGACAGTACAACCACATGATGTTTCCAGCACAGTTCTCCGACCCTTTGCAGCGTTTCCCTACTCCAAATTTCCCCCACAGGATTGTGCGGGTTACATAAAATCATGAGAGTGGTCTGCGGGTCGGACAGCTTCTGCTCCAAATCTTCAAAGTCAATTTCATATCGGCCTGCGCTATATTTAAGGCCGTTTTCCAAAACTTGCCGCCCATTATTCAAAATAGAATTAAAAAAGATATTATAGACTGGTGTTTGTATAAGCACCTTTTCAGCCGGCGTCGTAAGTTTTCGAACCGTGCTGGAGATGGCGGGAATTACACCCGTGCAGAAAACCAGCCACTCCTTCTGTATCGAAAAATCGTGTCGTCTCTGCCACCAACCGGTATATGCTTGATACCATTCATCCGGAACTACGGAATACCCAAAAACGCCATGAGAGGCGCGTTTCTGAATAACCGCCTGGACTTCCGGTGCCGTCGGGAAATCCATATCGGCCACCCACATAGGAAGCTCGTTTTCAGCAATATCCCACTTTAACGAATTGGTATCTCTCCGGTTTACCGGTGTATCAAAATCATAATTCATGGTAACTCCTCTATGCACATCCGCATATGGCTTTCGATTCGTCTTGTCTGCAGATGATTTTCGTTTTTCCGGGATCCACTTTATCCTTTTCAATCGTCAACTCTGCAATGGAATCTGCCCGAATCACACCGCCTGACGGATTTAGAACGCTGTCTACTTTTCCAACGATATCCGCATCCACGGTGGAATATTCAAAAGCAAGAGTAGTGTTGAGCAACTTGCAGTTCTTCATCACAAGGTTGTCAATATAGCACATTCCCTGCAGGCTTTCAATCGTACAGTTAATAAACGTCAGATTCTTTGCATTCCAGCCGAGATACTCGCCGGAAATAAACGAGTCATACACCGTCACGTTCTCACTGTTCCAGAATGCATCCTTGGACAACAGACGGGAATTGTGAATTTCCACATTTTTCGCACCGTCAAAGGAATAATTACCATACAGAGTCAACTCAGAAATCTTCATATTTTGGCTGTTCATGGCAAAGTAATCGCCTTTCGCGGTGACATGTTCCATAGAAACACCATCACAATGCCAAAGAGTTTCTGCCGCATTAGGAATGGATACGTTTTTCAACACAACATCTTCGCAGCGCCGAAAGTTTTTCGGCGCTTCTATAGCGGAATCCTCTACCGTAATATGCTTGGTATACCACACGCCGGCGCGCCCCATTTCAAACCAGGTGCAATTATGGACAGAGATGTTCTGCGCGTACCAGAGCGGATATTTCCATTTGAACATACAGCCAAACAATTCAATATCACAGCTTTCTTTCAGTGGAGATTCACCATCCGCAAAAATGGTGTCAATGATCCGAAGGTTTTTTCCTTGAAAAAGTGCTCTTTCACCGGTCAGATAAGCCTGACGATATTCTTTCTTTTCACCCATGCTTTGTTCCTCCTAACTATTAGATGACTGGTGTTTCTGTCCAGCCTGATTCAGTTCATAAATAAGATAATCCAGACAATCAATCCGGCGCTGTCCGCCGTGTATTTCATCAAGAAGGCGCTGTCTGTGAAGAGATAACACTTTTAATCCCTTCTTTATGTCTCCACCCCGATAATACTGTATGAAACTGTCAATTGCTTTTTCCTCGCATCCCGCATCTTTCAGATTCTGGATAATGTCCGGTTCTACGATTTCATTCCACTTTGTAATATTGCCGTATGCCATTCTCATGAACCTCTTTTATAGTGCCTACAATAATTTATGTCAGTGCTTTTGATAGTTCTATTATAGCCACAAATTTTATTATGCACAAATACTTATATTTTATAGTAAACTATGCTATAATTGCATAATAACGGTTTAGGAGGACTCTCATGGATATTCGGATCATGCAATATTATCTTGCCGTAACCCGCGAAGGCAATATATCTGCGGCTGCCGAGTCGCTTCATGTATCGCAGCCCGCTCTCTCCAGACAAATGAAGGATTTGGAAGAAGAACTTGGCGTCACTCTGTTTGAGCGTGGAAAAAGAAAGATCACGCTGACGGAAGAGGGAATGGTTCTCCGCAAACGTGCAGAAGAAATGGTTCGTTTGATGCAGATTACAGAAACGGAAATATCACAGGTCAAGAATAAGATTACAGGCGACATTCGTATTGGTGCCGGAGAATCCCACGTTTTCCACTACATTTCAAAAACAGCAGGAATCCTTCGGGAGGAATATCCTGACATTCGTTTCCATATAACAAGCGGTGACACCATTGACCTGATGGAACAGCTTGATAACGGACTGATAGATTTTGCCCTTATCTTCAGCAATTTTGATGGGAGCTTATATCATGCCATCCCCCTCCCGGAAGAAGACCGCTTTGGAGTATTGATGCGAAAGGACAGCCCTCTCACCGAAAAAGAAACCCTCTCTCTATCTGATTTGAGAGACCTGCCCTTGATCATATCCCGGGCCGCAGACAAATCATTTTTTAACGGCACCGAAGCCGCAAATTTAAACATCGTTGCAACCTACAACCTAATTTTCAATGCATCTTTGCTGGTTGAGGACGGAGTTGGCTATGCCCTTGGTTTTGATAAACTCATCAATATGTCCGGTAACAGCAATCTCTGTTTCCGACCGCTGGTTCCCACAATAAGCACACGCGGCACACTGATATGGAAAAAATACCAGGTATTCTCTCCTGCTATACAGCTTTTTGTAGATGCGTTGAGCGATAGCTTTAAGCCAACATAACAAATACTGATTCCTTAAGTGTTAGGGTAGTAAAGTTGCCATTAAATATAGTACTGCAATATGTGCGGGATAAAAAATATAAAAGAAATTTTTCATACCTCGTCCACGTTCCCCATTATATAGAAGCATTGGTATCGCAGCCCCGCACATTAACCATTGAACTCCATTGGGATTCAAAATATAGACTGCTGCCGACATCAATAGTAATATTGCAATTTGTATGACTCGTTTTTCTCTAAATATATAAAACAAAACGCCTAAAACAACCAGTAAAACGCCTCCCTCAACAGTCATAACATTCGGAATGAGCAGTGAAAGAAAAACGATTGCACGGACAAGAACAAACGGAACATTCTCATTCATTGATAAGGTTCCTGCAAAGAGCAATGGAGCAACGCATACGATAGGGATCACACATCCCACAATACTTTTGAAAACCAATATTGGTTTTCTCGTCCTTATACCTTCAACAAACCAATCCCAAAATTGTATATACAGCCCTGTTACAAAAAATGTGCTGAATGCATTATTCATTAAAACAATATTGGGATTTGGCACAAGAATTGACAGCAGCGTTGTTGTAATAGTCATTCCCCAGCTTGCAAATAAAAGCCTTTTTAAAAAGCTTTTCCGATTTTTTGTATAATGAAAACTGTCTGCTGCTATAAATAAAAACATCGGAAATACAGGCCTGCCCAATATGGTAAGCCATAACGGCGCTCCATTCCATACATACATCTGATGAATATGGTCAAACACCATTAAAATTAGGGCAATCATCTTTATGGTCGTAGCATCCAAAATTAACCATCCTCCTCCTTTTTCTGCGCAGCACTTTTCAGCAGATTCTCTGCGGATACTCCATAGAGATTTGCCAATGCAATTAGATTGGATGTACTGGGGTCTGCGCTCCCATTTTCCCATTTAGAGACAGCCTGCCTGCTTACGCCAATCGTCTCAGCTACAAACTCCTGCGTCATCTTGCAGCGGATTCGATTCTCTTTCAGTATTTCTCCCAATGACATTCTTACGACCTTTTTCTCCTCGCGCACTTCCTGAGAATTAATATATTTCCGCAGTGCCTTGACGACCAGCCAAATAAAATAGATTCCAAAAGCAACAAAAGCTAAGAAAAAAATGATGCTTGCAACGCCAATCATTATTCTAATTCCAACCATGCAATCCATGCAATGTACCTCCTTTTTCTTAACAAGTATAGCTCATACTGTCGGTTGCGTCCACCAATTATCCCGCAACTATTGGTTTCCTTTGTATTTTTTACAACAAAACAGAGCACCCATCCCTGAGGATAAATGCCCTGTCCTTTCTTTTGCACATTATGTATACCTCTTAAATAATCTCCACCCTCTCAAAATACTTGATCATAATATCAGCACAATTCTCAATCCCCAGCGTGGAGGTATCCAGGATCATATGATAATTGTTCACATCGCCCCAAACTTTGCCGGTATGCTCATAATAATATTCCGAGCGCTCCTTGTCATTCTTCTCCAGCATGGCTTTGGCATCCTCGTAGGATAAGGACTCCTTCTGCATAATGCGCTGGATGCGGTCTTCTTTGTCGGCACTGACATATACGTTAAATACATTCCCTTGTTTCTTCAAAATCTCGGATGCGCAGCGGCCCAAAATTATGCAGGAGCTCTGTGCCAATCCCTTGATGACCTCCGATTCCGACGCATAATCGCTGTCCTGAAGTTCATGCTCGATATAAGCCTTGTCATACACCGGAATACCCAGTTTCTCCGACAGTTCGTTAGCGATCATACTGGCACCTGTTCCAAATCTGCGGCTCATAGTGATAACCAAGTTCATGCCAATACCTCCCTGCTTTTGTTCTTTCTATTTTATCATACACTAATGTAATGGCTGTTGCAACGAAAAATATTTTCCATCCTAGCGCCCAAACAGGGAAGACAAGGAGCCCAATCTCTCCCCAAAAGCTTCCAAAGCATCGGTAGTCTTATTTAGTTTCTCAAGTGCAGTAGAAAGCTCCTTTGTGTCCAAGTTTCGAATGGCTTCGTTGATCGCCTCCACATCCAGCTGTTCCAAGGAGTCGGCCACCTTCTCCCAATCTACCTGCCCCAGAGAAGTGTCAACCTGTTCCATTGTTCTGTTCAAAGTGTCAATGTCCAGTTTGGAAAACTGCTCCAACGCAGGTTTCGTTTCGTTCACGAAAGAAAAAACCGGCTGCAGACTCACAACCAAAAACACGATCGCAGCCAACAGGCAAATGGATAAAATTGATGATACAATACAGAAAAATCTGGTGAGCCGAAGTTCCCGCTTGATATCTTCCATAAAATCCTCCATTCCGGGTCATATACCCTTATGTTTTGTCATTCACTTATTTTTATAGATTTTCCATCTCTTTTGCAACAGAAAAAGGATAAATACTGCCGCCGCTGCTGCCGTTGCAATGATAATGATCAAAGGGTTGATGATTCCCTTTTTCACAACACAGAAAAAAGCTTCCTCGCCAGCCATATCCACCTGCAGATACCGGCCTCTTTCCTTGTTTTCCAACTTCGTCCACACACCGTTGTCATAACCCCACAC
The DNA here is from genome assembly GCA_022511465.1 of Acetatifactor sp. Classification (GTDB taxonomy): domain Bacteria; phylum Bacillota; class Clostridia; order Lachnospirales; family Lachnospiraceae; genus Acetatifactor. The sequence continues at coordinate 16,763 of JAFLRM010000010.1, forward strand.
CTCAGCGTCCTTATAAGGATTCAAGATCCTCACTGCAAAAATGTCCTCCGCATTTACACTTCCATTCTCCAAGAAGAGGTGATATACAACATAATCCCGGCCGGACACTTCCCCCGGTGGATCCATATCGCCCATGCGGACGTTCAGCGTGGTCTCCTCTGTAAAGATCTGTTCCACCAATGCAAGCGGTCTGCCATATTCCCCATCTGCATCTGCCGCATATTTCTCATCGCTGGCCACCACGATCACGTTGTCTCTATACTCGCCTTCCACTACCAAGTATCCTTTCATTACTTCCCCGGAATAGTCCGGCCAGACTCCGTAACAGCCTTCTCTATCCGGAATCTGAGGATATTGCAGATTGGCAAGGCTTTCGCCGTATGCTACCTCCTCCGATCCGAGAAAAGCATCTTCTATCCGATATATCACCTTCAGATGCCGGAAAGTCGTAGGAAGCTTTTCTATTGTAAGCAGTTCTTCGTATACTATTGGCTCCGCAATCCCCACAAAACTAATATTGTCAATGCCATGGACATCATCGCCTACATAGTAATTTCTGCATACCTTTGCTTCTTCCTCTTCACTATCCCGCATATTGTCGTAAGAAGCAATCTGTCCTGCGATCGCACCCTTATTGCCGCCGGTGGCATCCACGTCCACAATCACATAGCAGTCTTTCAGCGTATCTGCATATCCGGCAATTCCTCCTACATTTCGACCGCCGGACACGGAACAAAGCGCGTAACACCGCCGGATGATGGTCAGGGATTCTCCACAGATCCCTCCGACATAACCGCCTTCGATACTTTCTATTTCCCCATAACTCTCCGAGTCTGTCACAATGCCATGCACCATATAGCCTACAATGCCGCCTGCACCATCCTTCTTAGCCGTCACATAACCTTCATTTACACAGTTGGTGATAATACATTTTGTGATGAAATGTCTTCCGATTTCATATTTCACGCTTCCCGCCGCACTGTCCTCGGGGTCTTCCTCATCAATCGACATGGATCCGGCAATACCGCCAATATTGATGTCTCCTTTGACAATTCCGGTGTTGGTACAACTATCGGTTCTGCCGGTAGTGATGGAATCAATCTCATCGTCGGGCACCTCCTCATAGAGTTCTTCCACACTGAGATTGCCATAATCGGACATATGATCCGCTAAAAGGTTAAATACTATATTCAGCTGATTATTCACTGCTTTGAGATCCGCATTTACCGCATCCGAATAAACTGACGCATTGTCACCCAGCCTTTTCAGACTATCGGATATTCCTACCAGCTGAATATGCAGATTTGTTCTGTTGGTACGGAACTCACTTCCCAAAGTGGTAAACTGAAGATCAGGCTGGGCATTGATATAATTCACAACATCCCTTGCACCATTTGAAGCATTTTTCAGGGAGTCCGACATACTCTGGAGATAAGTTGCCGCTTCCTTCAGATTTTCGTCCGCATCGCTGGGAAGTTCCGGCAAAGCCCGCTCCAACTCAATCAGCGCATAGGAGTTTGCACTTGACATATTGTCAAGATGGCCCGTCAGATTGACGATCTCTTGTACCAGTGCATCCTGCTGACCATCACTTAAGTTGCTCCACTCTTGCACAGAACCATCCCAATCCTCTGCAATTTCCCGAATAGCAATCTTGGTTCGATCAACGTTATCAAGCGTACCTTGCAGTTCGGAGGTTACTGTAACCAGTCTATTCTCTGACCCTGCATTGTTTCCGCTGACATCCCCAATGAAGTTTTTCACAGCATCACTAAAATGCCCGAAGGCATCTTGCGCAGCAGACACATCATCCAAAATACCTGGCAGAGAATCCATGACATATTCCATGCGTTCATTGAAAATTCTGACCTGTTCCATATTACTGTCAACAAAGTCCGTCATCTGCTCTACCATGGCATTACCCGAATTCAGTGCGCCATCCCCGTATGCAGTCAAGCTGTCAAAGTCCGCTTTAACGGCGTTTTTCTCTGCATGAATGTCGTCTAAGGTCTTATTGATCAGGTCGTGAAGTTTGTTGATGGCGTTTCGGAGAGACTCCGCCTCATCCACCTCTATATATGGCTCCATCTGCCCCACAATTCCACCCACATCTTTTCTGCCATACACCTTGCCGTTGTTAGTACATAGGGATAGCACACCCGCCTGTCTACCGGCGATTCCCCCTATATTGTAGCCCGTGTGTTCGTAGCCGATCCCTCCATGGTTGACACATCTGGAGATCACACCGTTCGAATATCCCGATATTCCGCCGGTGTCCACGCCGCTGTAAAGATCCGTGTCGGAGTCGGAAACATTGATGCTGAAAAAGATTCCTATTCCTATCTCATCGTCTTCCTCCACCCAGTCACTATCATTGTTGATCTTGGAATAATTTTTACAGGAAGTGACCACACCGTAGTTTGCACCCACGATACCTCCGGTCATATAATAACCGGTGATGCGCCCCCTGACAGAACAGTTGCTTATCGTACCGGTACTTTCATTGATCCCGGCGATACCTCCCACTTTATATCTACCACTTACGACTCCCTGAAAACTGCAATTTCGGATGGTTCCATAGTTGACACCACAAATACCTCCTATACACTCCTCCTCTTCTGTTCCGCTGGCTGTCCCTAAAAGCTTCAGGTTTCTCACGACACCGGTCTCTTCAATATACCGAAACAAACCTGTCATATATCCATCGCTGTCACTGTTAAATCCGGAGATGGTGTGGCCTCCACCGTCAAAAGTCCCTGCAAAGACAGGGATCATCTGAAAGTCCACCTCCGACAGATTTATATCCTCTTTCAAGAGCACTTCCCTGTTCCTTGACCAGCCATCTATATAACAATGTTCTGTAAAATCCATAAAATCTTCGGCTGTATGTATCTCTAAAGTTTCTATCTGTACATTTTCCTCAGCGGCTTCACCGGTCTCCGCATCCAAAGCACTCTCAGCTGCTTGTGTCTGTTCTGTCCGCGTAGCTGCTGTCAGTCCTTGTGCCGGAAATACGCTAAACAATAATGGCAATATCAGTCCAAGGGATATAAGCTTAACCTTCTTCATCGTTCTCCCCCTTTTCCTCCAGCAAGAGTTCTTCCAGAGTACCACCGTCATCTTCTATGCTCTCCAGTTTGCCCATGTTTACAAACAGGTTAGCCTCACCGCGCACAAAGCCATGCATCTCACCGATAACCGTACCGTTTATCTGCCCCTGAACAATACCGTCAACCCGCATAAGTCCTGCAGTCTTCTCCAACTTGAGAGGGATCGATACCGCAAAGGAGGTCTTGTCGATAATCTTTTCACCCAATAAGAGTATCTGCGGAAGCACAAACATTACAATGATAATGGAAATGATCGTCCCGCGCCCCAGACATTGCCCAATACCGCAGATGGCTCCGTCGGACGACATATTACCAATAAATATGCCTGCAAGTGCCAGCATGGAACCCGAGGTCACAATTGTGGGAAACGCAAAGTTCATGGTCTCAATGATAGCGTCTCTTTTTGACATCTTATCCTTCAGCTCCATAAATCTGCCCGATATGACAATGGCATAGTCGATGTTGGCACCCATCTGTATGGAGCTTACGATCAGGTAACTCATAAAAAATAAGTTTTTCTCCTGAACCGCAGGGAAAGAGAAATTGACCCAGATAGCACCCTGAATGATCATGATCAGAAGCACAGGCATGCCCGCCGACCGGAATGTGAACAAAAGTACTACAAGAACCGCCAGGATTGACACCACATTCACCACTGTATTATCCGTTTGGAAAGTCTTGTACAGATCATACTGGCTGGTAGCCTCGCCCGGAATCAGAATAGTCTCCTCATAATACTTACCCGCGATCTCATGCATTTCATCCAGAAAGGCAAACGTTTCGTCCCCCTCCTCCGGCAGATTCAAATAAACCAACATACGGCTGTAATCTTCACCCTGCAGCTGGTCCAGCGCAATCTGCATCTGTGTGTGGGCATCCTCCAGAGTATTCATAGTATCTTCATCCAAAGTGACATAGCCTTCATTCACCTCGTCATAGAGGAACATGATCATATCGATCAAAGGAACACTGTATGTAGATAAGCCGTTTATAATTTTTGCGTAATTTTCGTCGTTAACTGCATAGGCCATATACAATACTTGAGCCACCTCATAGTCCAACTCCAAAAGCTCCGAAAAATCTCTCGGGGTAAGCTTGTCAGTGAGCATATACCCGTCCATAGCCTCAATGTTGGAGAGTCCCATGGTATGATCGATCTCTTCCCTGCTGTCCAACTCCTGTAAAAGGGCTTTCTCTTTTTCATAGTTTCCCGCCGGCACCACCAACGCCACCATATTGGAAGAACCAAAGCTTTCCTCGATCATTTCGTCTACGATCATGGCATCACTTTGCACGGGTGTCTCCAACATAGAGTAGCCATATACATACGGACAATTGGAGGATGTCAGATATGCCACCACGATCAGCACCACAAACAGCAGCGGCATGACATATCTCGTCTTATAAGCAAACTTTCCCACAAAGGGAATCTGGGGGATAAAGCTTTTGTGATAGGTTTTATCCATTGCATTTCCAAACAACATGATCAGTCCGGGCATCAGCAAAAATACTGCCAACAGACTGAGTAAGATCGCGCGGATCAGACAGAGTGCCATATCGCTTCCAATACCAAATTGCATGAACATCATGGCTATCAGCCCGCCGATGGTGGTCAGAGAGCTGGAGGAAATCTCCGGTATTGCTTTACTGAGCGCAACAATATCGGCTTCTCTGGTGGGAAGCTTTTGATGTTCCTCCTTGTATCGATTACAAAAAATAACAGCATAGTCTATGGAAAGTGCAAGCTGCAGTACGATCGTCACAGAATTTGACACAAAGGAAATGGTTCCCATAAAGAAGTTGGTACCCTTTGTGATCAACGCAGCCGCTATGAAAGTTAATAGAAGAACAGGAACCTCAGCCCATGTCTGGGAGGTAAAAAGCAAAACGGACACCACCACGACCGCCACGAGGACACTGATCACCTGCATCTCACTGGCAATCTGGTCCGCAGAGGCATTGCCCATGCTTGTAGATACATACAGATCATGGTCGGACAACATTTCCCGAACCTTATCCAATGCTTCCAAAGCCCGGTCATCTGTCTCCCCGTACCCGAAGGTCACATCATAAAGCGCTGAGAAGTTATTATAGTGCTCCTGAGAATTGTCAAAGTCCAACATGATCACTTCGTCGAGAGCCTCTATTCGCTCCGATATTTCCTCAGCCGTGTCATACGGGATATTGGTCACCATCACCTGCGCCGTGCCATATGTAATGAATTGCTCCTCCATTCGGTCAAGACCTTGTCTTGTCTCTGTCGTGTCCGGAAGATATGCCGACAACGCATTCTCCACACTGACCCAATTCATGGAAACCACAGAAAATATAATGGCAATACTAAATAATAGAAAAAACAGATTGCGTTTATCCACAATAAAAGTAGCAATTTTAATCATAAAATTGCTGTCTTCACCAATTTTTTCGACTTTTTCAGTCATTTTCCCTCACCTCTTAAAACAAATTTTAAAGCACTGAAAACTGGAGTTTCCAATGCTTTAAAGCGTTCCCGGGCAGAGTCGAACTGCCGATTCACCCTTAGGAGGGGCGTGTTATATCCACTTAACTACGGGAACCTTTATATCCCGAAGTCGAAAAGCAGATTACAAGATTTCCTCCGGGAAATTGATGTGACCCTGAAGCCAGATGACGCCTTTAAAACGACGACCTACCTGTGGTTCACCGAATAAGTCTATTATATTGATACAAACGTCAAATGTCAATTCATTACAACAAATTGTTAAAATATAAATTTTCTCCTCCGTAATCTCATTGGTGACCATTCGCATTCCCACGATCTCTCCCAGCACAGAATACTGGTCACACTCCACGCCGTAAGGCATAAAGTAGGTATCCACCAGACTGAAGATATCCTCTTTCTGAATCTTGCGGGAGATGGTGGAGTACATATCCATGTCCTCCAGGGTCAAAGTCTCAATGGCGTCCTCATCTCCCTTTCGGGCGGCAGCAAGTAGATTCCTCCGATTCACGGAATCTCTCTGTATTCTCTGCTTTTGCTCCTCATCTTTTTGAATAGGCATCATAATGTTACCGCTCACAGACAGAGCAGAAAGGGTGAGAGTGGTTCCCCGTACCGGCAACAGGCCGGCAGACTGAGCCTTCACATAGGGGATCCGGTTCCTCAGATAAAAGATCAGAGAGATCCCTACTTTCACATCGTCACAGACGCCAGCATAGGAGTCCTTGGCAGCGTGACGTTCCACAGACACATCCTCATAACTGGTGATGCCGCTGCCTGCCAAATAAGGATAATAATAATCATAAACAAATTTGTCGTCGTTATCAAAGGCACCGCAGACTGCTATCCCCACACTGTCAGCGAAATTCCTGCAAAATTCTCCCAGCATGACTTCCTCTTGATTGATCGTATAGCTGCGCTTATCTGCATTCATAATAACATCCGTCAGCAGGTCTCTCAGTGTCTTTCTGTCAGTAAGAGCACTAAAACCGATAGCACGCATAAATTTATGCAAAAATTTCACCTTCTTTCTGATATAACAGTAATGGTATTTATCCTATCTTTGTCTTGCCTCCCATATAAGGGCGTAATGCCTCGGGAATGTTAATGCTGCCGTCCTCGTTTACATTGTTCTCCAGAAATGCGATCAAACCTCTGGGAGATGCGAGCACTGTATTATTTAAGGTATGCACAAAGTATGTTCCATTTTCCCCTTTGGTACGGATGCCCAAACGTCTCGCCTGCGCATCACCCAGTGTAGAGCAGGATCCAACTTCAAAATATTTTTTCTGTCTGGGGCTCCACGCCTCCACGTCACAGGACTTCACCTTCAGGTCAGCCAAATCTCCGCTGCAGCACTCCAACGTCCGGACAGGGATATCCAGCGTCCGGAAAAATTCTACGGTGTAAGACCACATCTTATTGTACCACTCCATGGAGTCCTCAGGCTTGCAGAGCACCACCATCTCCTGCTTCTCAAACTGGTGCACGCGATATACACCTCTCTCCTCCATTCCATGAGAGCCTACTTCCTTGCGGAAACAGGGGGAGTAAGAGGTCATGGTGATGGGGAGGCTTGCCTCGTTCACAATCTGTCCTTTAAATTTGCCGATCATGGAATGCTCAGAGGTTCCGATCAGGTACAGATCTTCCCCCTCGATCTTGTACATCATGGCTTCCATCTCGGCAAAGCTCATCACACCATTTACCACGCTGCTGCGGATCATAAAGGGAGGAATACAATAGGTAAATCCCTTGTCGATCATAAAATCTCTCGCATAACTGATCATAGCGGAGTGGATCCTGGCCGCATCACCTATCAAATAGTAAAAGCCGTTTCCGCTGGTGCGTCCGGCGCTGTCCTTGTCCAATCCGTTTATGCTGTCTAAAATATCTGCGTGATAGGGTACTTCAAAATCAGGCACCACGGGGTCACCGTACTTTTGAATCTCTACATTTTCCGTATCATCTTTGCCAATGGGAACAGAAGGATCAATGATATTGGGAATGACCATCATAATCTTGGTAATCTTCTCCTGAAGCTCTTCCTCCGATCTCTCCAGCTCAGCCAGACGTTTTGCACCGGCATTCACCTCAGCCTTTTTCGCCTCGGCCTCTTCCTTTTTTCCCTGAGCCATCAGTCCGCCAATCTCCTTGGAGATGCGGTTTCTAGCAGCGCGAAGTTCATCCGCTTCTTGCTTTGCCTTTCTGCTCTCAGCATCCAGCGCGATCACCTCGTCCACCATGGGAAGCTTGGAATCCTGAAATTTCTTGCGGATATTCTCCTTTACAATATCCGGATTCTCCCGCAAAAACTTAATGTCGATCATAATATCCTCCATTCTGTCACAAAGCTTGTGACATTACTTTAATAACATTTTACTCCAACACCTTGTCGATAAATACATGGTGAACTTTTACCAGATCAATGATCTTCTTACCATGTACATCTTTTCCGTCCTTATCTTTCAAAATGCGGATCACGGGCCTGTCCTGAAAAGCTTTATTCTGAGAGATCACCTCAGCCAGTTCACCCTCATTGGTTATCACCTGGCTGCCCGCAGGATATACGGCGGTAAAAGTGAGAAAGATGTCTACTATTTTACCATCAAACTTTATATTCTGGAAGCTTTTTAAATATTCTACGGCCTCGTACACCTTAGTCCGTCTGCAGGCAATGCCACAGATCATCTCATCAAAGGCGTCACACACATTCACAATCCTACATTCCAGCGGAATATTCTTGATGTGAAGCGGAAAGCCGGAGCCATCCAATCTCTCATGGTGATAGAGAATAATATATTTACTCACGTCTGAGATCCAATTTTCGTCTTTCAGTGTGGAGTACCCATATACAGGGTGTTTTTTAAATTCCGCAAGCTCCTGCTCGTTTAAACTCTCCACATTTTTCTCATTGAAATTTAAAGTAGTATATCGCAGGCCAATGTCATGTAATAGACAACCGACACCAATGTCATGTATTGTTTGTCTATCAATTTCTAATTTCAAGGCTGTCAGGATCGCCAGTGCACAGATATTGATGGAATGCTCATAAAGATCCGCACTCCTCTCTCTAATATCAAACACTTTCTCCACCACCTGCTCTTCCTCCAAAATGGTGGATATGATATTGTCTGCCGTCTTGCTCAGTTCTTCCAGTTCCTGATTGTTATGGTAAGTATGTCTCTCCAGAATATCTTTCACTTTCTCCCGGATAGAGTCTTCCATATCGGATTTCAGAATAGCAATCTCACTGGACTGCTCTTCCCTCACATACACTTCCAGAATTCCAAGCTCAACTATCTTCTCAATATAGTCCTTGCGGATCACTGTACCTTCCGGCAATACGACCTGATAGTCCCATGTCATCAATGGTCTTGCCAGCACTTCATTTCCCTGAAGTTCATCTAATCTTTTTCTGATCATTTCGTATCACATCACTCGCCCATAGCCATTTGCAATGCTTCCGTTTCCTCCGTTCCCAGAGAAATTTCGCTCTCTCCCAGCTTGATCTCTTTTGTGTAAGAATAGCAGCCCTCTGAGCTGTGAACAGAGTTAAGGAGGAAACCATTGTTATTTTCATCCAGAAGAACCAGACAGAAGCTAAGCTGTCCGCCCATCTGGTTGAAAGCGTCATATTTTACCAGACCCATTTTCTGATAAGTGGATTCCATATTTTTGAAAAGAGTGCGGATTTCTTTCTTGTGCTCTGTGGTAATATTCTTTAAGTATTTATTGTCCTCAAATAACTGCACAATATCCTGCTCCAGGCTGCTTCCATCCTTTCCCAACATGAGTGCGTCCAGACGTTTGCGGAGCTTTTTCACTTTCCGCATTTGTACAAATAATGTGATCAAAACAATTAATAAAAGAAAAATTATTACTGCCATACCAATCAGCAGATATCCCAGATCAAAATCATTTAGTCCGATCTGATTTAAAAAACTGCTGTTATTAATTGTACTCATTTTTATCCTCTTTTCTCTATACAAAGATTCTTCTGTATTTTAACAATTTGTATATTAGTTGCCGGCGCCGATCATATCAAGCAATCTGTCCAGATCCTCGTGCGTATAAAACTCAATCTCAATCTTACCGGCGCCGTCCCCCTTGGAGGCGACAGTCACCTTGGTGCCCAACTTCTGTTTCAGTCTTTCTTCAATATCCTGATAGATGACCTGCAGTGCCTTGTCGTCCAACTTTTTGGGTTTGGCAGGCTTATGAAGATTTTTCACCAATTTTTCTACGTCACGAACACTCAGCTTTTCATCAAATATCTGCTGCGCAAGATTGTACTGCTCCTCCGCATCCTCCACAGCCAGAAGCGCCCGGGCATGTCCGGTGCTGATCATTTCGTCAATGACCATCTGCTGAACCTCGTCGCTGAGTTTCAGCAGTCGGATGGAATTCGTCACGGCAGCACGACTCTTGGAAACTCTCTCCGCCACCTCATCCTGTTTCAAATTAAACTCTGTAAGCAGACGCTTATATGCCTGCGCCTCCTCAATAGGGTTGAGGTCTTCTCTCTGGATATTCTCAATCAGGGAAATTTCTACGATCTCCTGTTCTGTATAGTTGCGGATGATGACCGGTACTTCTTTTAGCCCGGCCATCTTTGCCGCCCGCCATCTTCGCTCACCGGCAATGATCTCGTAGTAGTCTTTCCGATCCTGTACCAGAATAGGCTGCAACAGGCCGAACTGTTTGATGGAGTCAGCCAACTCCTGCAAGGCATCCTCGTCAAAGTTTTTACGGGGCTGCTCTCTGTTTGGCTCCACCTTTGTAATTTTCACAAGGGTCTCCGGCTCTTTATTTTTATTCTCCACAATAGATGCTTCCTTTTTCGCCTTCGCCTCGCCGACTGCGTTCGGAATCAGAGAGTCCAATCCTTTTCCCAATCCTCTTGCTGCCATACCTCTTCACCTCTCCTTACTTTTTATTTATTTCCCGTATTTTCGAGCAGTTCATCCGCCAGCTGCATATAGCTTTCCGCACCGGCAGATTTCGGATCGTACAAACTGATGGGCTTTCCGTAACTGGGTGCCTCCGCCAGTCTGATATTTCTTGGTATCAGGGTTTTAAAGACGCGCTGGTTCAGGTTTTGTTTCACGTTCTCTACCACCTGCATGGAAAGGTTTGTCCTGGAATCGTACATGGTGAAAACCACGCCCTCCATATCCAGGTCGGGATTCAGTCTCTCCTTGACAAGGTTGATGGTGTGGATCAGCTGGCTGAGTCCTTCCAGGGCATAGTACTCACATTGAATGGGAACCAGTACACTGTCTGCGGTAGTCATGGAATTGATCGTCAGCATGCTCAGGGAAGGAGGACAGTCAATGATGATGTAATCGTAATCGTCTTTGACATAGTCCACTTCATCCTTCAATATGTATTCTTTCTTGTCTACACCAATCAGCTCAATCTCTGCAGCCGCCAGGTTCACATTGGAAGGCAGGACGGAGACATTAGGTATCACATCTTTGAGAATACAGTCTCTGACAGAGCACTCTCCCAATATCAGTTCATATATGGTGTTGTCCAAATTATTCTTATCAATACCAAAACCACTGGTGGTATTGCCCTGTGGATCTGTATCAATAACGAGTACTTTCTTCCCTTTATCGGCAAGTGCCGCCGACAAGTTAATGGAGGTAGTAGTTTTTCCAACTCCTCCCTTTTGGTTCGCAATTGCAATGATTCTTCCCATTTGATTTTTACCTTTCGAATATTTTGCTTTTCAATTATATCACTATTCCATTGAGATATCTATATGAAAATTTTGATTTTATATTTTCCTAAGGTTTGAAGGGGAAATGTTTCATGTGAAACATTTTGAGGGAGGGTTGTGTAAAAGGGCGGGATTATGCAGAGGGGTAACAGTTGAGCAATGAAACATAAATTAAGTAACGGGACGTAAGCGAGGAGAGGGAGCAGCCTCCATGGCCCTGTCTTCCGTCCTGCATTTTTCTAACAGTTCGGGGGAGTTTGTCGCTACTTACGGGTCGGTCTTAACGGACATCCTTGTCCGATAAGCCCTAGCTCGGTCATCCATGACCTCGCTCCCCTGGTTGTCTGGCCGAACTGTAAGAAAAATGGTAGGACTACACAAAGGGCCATGGAGGCTGCTCCCTCTCCTCACTTGCTGGTCACTGCAATTTTTTATGTTGGTTCTTTTGCTTTAGATTTAGCTTTTATAACTTCTTATTCAATTAAATAGTCCTAAGGTAAAACCAAGGTTGTCATGACAAATCCAATGACTTCAACCCAATGGCTTTTAGAATTGCTTTGCTATCAATGCTTTTAATATCTGAATAATTTTTCTCAAATGGTTCCCAATACTTGAATCTAAATCCTTCTTCGGGTTCTCCGATGGCATAACCAAGTGCTTCTGACAATCTGTTTTTAAGAGTATCATACCACTCATTCCAAATATTTTCTGGCATTGTACCCGCTATTTGTATTCCACTTGGCTCAACAGATGCCCATAAATCTATATCATTTCCAATCCAGTGAGGACAATCTTTCTGATTACTCCAGTATGGCATAGACCTATATACATTACCTATTTTTTCCATACTTCTTCAGGAGCAGAGTAATGAATGTTTAAATTTATGTCATGTTCCATAGAAATTTTCCTCTTACTTGAAATTATTCTGTGGCATTATTTCACGTGAATCTTATTATAACCATTGAATAAAAGCCGTTTTATCATTTTGGTTATAGCCTGCTTGTTTATAGAAATTTAGAGTGCTTTCTTTTTTAGATCCGGTCAATAACATCATTTTATAGCAGTTTTCTTTCATGGCAATTTCCTTTGCATAATTTAGGCAGGCTGTTGCTAATCCTTTTTTCCGGTAGTTTGTATCAGTGATGACATTTTCAATGAAAGCATAAGGTTGCTGATTATGTGTAAGGTTGGGAATAATTACACATACGCAAGAAGAGACAATTTTTCCGTCTTCTTCTGCAACAATGATATGATGGTTTTTGTCCCCTAAAATTGTATTCCACAATTTTGTCATGGAATCATCTTTCTCCGGAAATGGGTTGTCATGGAGCTGCATATATAATTGCATAAGTCCTTCGTAGTCATTATCTGATATTTCCCTGATCATAATTTTCCTCCCGTTTCATGTGAAACTTTCTTTTTTAAAAGAATACAAATCTTTCCACAATCAGTCTGGCCAGTCCGGGGAGGTGCTTTCCTCACACATTGTGGAGGTTGTCTATTTTTCTTATGTGTCGTCTCGATATCTAGGGGAAAACGGACACGATGTCCGTTTTAGGCATCTATGGACATGGATGTCCACAGATGCCGACCCGTAACCTTGTATTTTCTCTATACGGCACATTAGAAAAATGACAACCGCAACTCTGTGTGAAGAAAGTATCTTCTCGGGCTGGCCCAGCGTCCCATTGTCTATTTGTTCAGCTTATGTTCTTTTTGCTAAATATCCTTCCCTGTCACCTCTCGAAATATCTTATCCATTTCCTCCTTTGAGAGATCACCCAACTCCTCTTCATCATAGTAGGGAACACCATTTTTTATCCCCTCCTGTATTTTGCTGGGACCGTCCAGATAGTATCCTACATAATCATAATCAGTAGGAGTTGCCTGCAGGATCAAATCAATTAGCTGATATGCCGCTTTTCTGCTTTCTTCATTCTGCTGGCCACCGATTGCAGGACCCGAAGGACCATTGTATGCGTATAGGAAAATCTCTTTGCCATCTTCTGTTGTTGTGACAACATCGTAAGTATACTGATTCTCATAATCTTTTTCCTCATATAAAGGATCACCAAAAAGAGTTTTTAGCTTTCCATAGATCAACACCTTTTGCTCACTGTAATCAAGTGGGAAACCATCAATGATATTGCAGATCTTAGATCCGTTTACCTTACTCTGATCATCTACCACTTTAAATTCATATTTATACTCTGCCATTTTTCTTCCTCCTGTTAATGAAATGTTTCCATAGATACCTCCAGAAACATTGTCTCTATATTCGTATATATTATAAAATGTTTATTTTATCAAATCAATAATTGCATTTACTTTCACGTGAAACTTAGCTCAATAAAAAAGGTCCCTTATTTCAAATTTAATTGCAATCTGTCGCATAATTAAATATAATTAAATTAGTAAATCACCTATAAATATTGTGGCGGTGGAAATTACTAAAATAATAAGAAAGGAGAGATGAAGTATGTATCACATCATTACAATTGAACGTCCCTATGCCAGCGGAGGAAATGAAATAGCTAAAAAATTAGCGGAAGCACTAGGCTACAAATTATTTGACAGAAATATTCTTACTGAGGCGGCGAAAAATCTCGATGTACCCCAAATTCACATCAACAACCTTGAGGAGACCAGTTCCGGAAGTTTTATTTTCAATCTCTCCAAGACATCAAAGGGCAATGCAAACGAGAACTCTCTTCCTATGGCAGAAAAGCTTTTCGCAGAAGAAAAGCGCATTATTGAAAAGGCTGCCGACGAGGGTGGATGTGTGATCGTTGGGCGCGCAGCAGGATATATATTAAGGGACAGAACAGATTGCCTTCGTGTATTTGTGCATGCGAATAATGAATTTAGAATACAGCGCGCCGTAGAAAGAGAAGGTATCAACCGCGCTGATGCGGAGAACGCTATAAAAAAGATTGACAAGCGCAGAAAAGGCTTTTACGATTCCGTCACAAAATGGAAATGGGGTGATCCCGAATTCTTTGAAGTATGCCTGGATAGCAGTAAGCTTGGTATTGAATTGTGCACCAAACTTCTTGCGGAAGCTGTTTTAAAAAGCTAAATACCTATACAGCCAATGCCGTCACTATAAAAGGTGGCGGCATTTTTATTAGATAAACATAGCTGAGACACTGTAAAAAGTAATACTCCTCAAAAGCTTTCTAAGAGCCAGCCGAGACAGTCTGGGTAATACTTTCTCCCGCATTGTGGAGGTTGTCCATTTTTCTTTTGTGCCGTCCAGTATCTAGGGGAAAACGGACACGATGTCCGTTTTAGGTTTCTTTGGACAAGGATGTCCATAGAAACCGACCCGCAACTTTTCGTTTTCTTTCCACGGCACATTAGAAAAATGACAACCGCAACTCTGCGGGAGAAAGTATTACCCAGACTGTCCTGGCGTCCTATTTGCAAGTTTCTTTGAATATTCATTACCCCAACATATAGTATCTCTCAAAAATGTTTCACGCCCACCCTTTAAAATGTTTCACACATTCCATCACAATATTTTGTGTTTCAATGTTTCACGTGAAACATTATCTTGTATCATCATTCGTATCAAAAAAGGAATGTTTCACGTGAAACATTCCTTCTGACCACAATATCTATGATTCCTTACCATTCCCTGTCTTACACCTTAACAATATCATTCTTTATTGCAAAGACTGCTGCCTGTGTTCTATCCGAAACATCTATCTTCTTAAATATATTAGAAATATGATTTTTGACAGTTCGCTCACTGATATCTAAAGATGTCGCAATTTCTTTATTCAACATTCCTTCTGTCACCCGCACCAATATTTCCAACTCTCTCTTCGTAAGAGAATCAACTTTATCATTTTCCACATCTCTCATCAAAAGCTTTTTGTTCAAAGCAGGAATTAAACTCGGTTGGATGTAACTCTCTCCACTGATCACAGTTTCAATGGCGCGTTTTAATTCTGCGAAATCTGAGTCTTTCATTATATAACCATCCGCACCGATATCTATTGCTTTCATCAAATATTCTATCTCATTATGAACCGTCAAAATTAAAACCTTGATTTTAATTCCTCTATCTTTAATTTCCTGCAAAACTTCAATTCCATTCTTCTTGGGCATATTAATATCCAAAAGAAGAACATCTGCTTTGGGTTTTGCAATTTTATTAAGGCACTCCACGCCATCATTAGCTTCATCAACCACTTCTATACTGCCGTCAAATTCCAGGAGTTGTCTGATGCCTTCCCTCATCAAAATATGGTCATCGGCCAACATAACTTTAATATTCATATTTCTTTCCGCCCTATACTTTCATTAGTGGAATTTCCATAGAGACATTGACTCCCTCTCCAACATGAGATTGAATTAATAAATTACCTCCCAATAAATTAATTCTCTCCTTTGTAAAAGAAATTCCAAAATGTTTCCTCATTAAATTATCCAAAGCATTTTCATCGAATCCCACACCATTATCTGATATCGAGATATAACAAATTTCATCCTCCTGATAACAAGAAAACTCAATTCGACTTGCTTTGGCGTGTTTTACAATATTAAACAAAATCTCCTTAACTATCCTGAATATATTCACCAACACCAACTCATTTTCACATGAAACATCGGAAATATCCAAAATCATTTCATACTCATTCTTTTCATTGATCACGCTGAGCAATCTTTCAAAGGATGCTTTCAAACCCAGATCATCAAAAGACATTGGACGAAGATCAAAAATAATATTACGAATTTCATCCATTGTTTCATGCAGCTTCTTATTAACAAGATGCAATTCAAGCTTTGCACCGACAGGATCACTGTCAATCATCATGCCGGCTAATTCCAGCTTATGAGTAAGATGAGCTAAGTTTTGCAATGAGATATCATGCAGATCTTGGGCAATTCTTTTTCTGTCCTGTTCTTGGATATACAAAACTTTTAAATTTTCATCCTGATTCATGTCATTCTCCAAAGTAACAAGTCTATAATAGTAATATTTTGAACATATGTTCTATATCACAGAATAATATCCTTAAAAGCAGGATTCATGAAGTATACTTCATTTTACCATATGTTAAAAAACTTTTCCACGCACAATTTACAAAGGATCTTTCGCAGGCATTCCCGCCTTTCTGGGATACTTCCCCGGAGTTTCTCCCACCTTCTCTATCACAAACAGGTTCCGATAAATATCTGAATCCGGCAATAAAAATTCCACCTGATCTTTCACTTTGCCGCCAAGCAGAGTAATCGCTCTGGATGCTATCTCCATCTCTTCTGCAATTTTTTCAGACTTATAAGAAATAAATTGTCCACCCACTTTCACAAAGGGAAGACAATACTCCGACAGAGTAGACAAATTTGCCACCGCCCTGGACACACAAAGGTCAAACTGCTCCCGCAGTTTTCCCTTCTTTGCATAGTCCTCCGCCCTACCATGAATCGTCTCAACTCCTATCAATCCTAACTCTTTAATCACACTATCTAAAAAGTGAATCCTTTTATTCAAAGAATCCAAAAGAGTCACCTGAAGATTTGGAAAAGCAATCTTCAGAGCGAGACCCGGAAAACCTGCTCCTGTTCCCACATCAATGACGGCTGCATTCCTGCTCACATCATATGCCTTGATCAAAGAAACACTGTCCACAAAATGCTTTTTCATCACTTCGTCATATTCCGTGATAGCAGTCAGATTCATAACCTGATTCCACTCTACCAGCAACTCATAATATTTTAAAAATTGCGTGATCTGTTCACTCGACAAAGTAATCCCCAAACCATTCAGATCAGCAATAAATTGATCTGTGTCACGTTGTTCCACATTTACCTCCAAGCGTCATTCACATAATTGTTTTCTTTTCTCGAATCCTACCGGAATAAGTATTCCATATATTGATACCCAGAACAGTCACCAGCCCTATTTCCGCAACAACAGATATCACATTCAAAAAAAGATTTTTTCCAAAAAGCATCAATATCCCATATGCCAAAAGGGCAATTGCCACATACACAATGCTCATTAAAATTCGATAAATCAAAAGCCTCTTTCCCATCGGCTTATAAATACACAAGGCAACTGAGGATAGGATTGTCAAAAATAAACTATAGGAAGATGGAATGAAAACAAAAAATATATATATAAGTATTAAAATAAACTTTCCAAGCTCAACCCCTTCACCACCGGTAAGCAATCCGGTTCCCATATTCAAAAGTTCTAATTTTATAAATAATTCTACCAGAGCAACAAAAATAAATATGATCCCCACCATGATCATAATTGTAATATAATTTACAAAGACAGGTTTAATCTTTCTTTTTTTCATAAGATTGTTCTACTAATACTCCTTTTTTATTTCAGAGGGATTGACTCCATATTTGCTCACAAATTCTTGCCTGTCCTTGTCATTGCGGATCAACATAATTTCTTCAAACTGTCCTGTCTTTAAATCTTTGAAACCTGCCACCTGTTCACCGTTGCAGATACTTGCCTTTATAACAGGAATTTTATTCTCCTTATCATAGGGAATTATTTTTCTCTTTCTCATAACTCTAATCCTCCTCTCTTCCATGTTCTAAGTAAACCAGGAGTACAGACACATCCGCGGGAGATACTCCGGATATGCGCGAAGCCTGTCCCAAGGAAATCGGTCGAAATTCCTTCAGCTTCTGTCTTGCCTCAATACGCAGAGAAGGGATCCGATCATAATCCAAATCCTCTGGTATTTTCTTTTTCTCCATTTTCTTAAATTGCTCTACCTGCCTAAGTTGTCTCTGGATATATCCCTCATACTTAATCTCGATTTCCACCTGCTCAATTACTTCCGCAGGGAAAAAATCTGCTCCTATTTTCTTCCGGGCAAAATCTTTCCGGCCTTCGTCAATTTCTTCAATCATCTTATAGTTGAGCTCCGGTCTGCAGATCAACTCCGCCAGAGAAGCTGCCGTCTTCAAAGAGGAACTTCCATGTGCCTCCAAAAAATCTTGTATTTCTCTATTTGCTCCTACACTTGTATTCTTTAAACGGGAAATTTCCGCATCTATCAAAGTCTTCTTTTGAAGAAGCCTCTCCCTCTGTTCCTCAGTGATCAATCCCAGTTGATAACCCTTTTCCCGCAGGCGAATATCCGCATTGTCCTGACGAAGCAAAAGACGGTATTCCGCTCTGGATGTCATCATGCGATAAGGCTCTCTATTATCTTTTGTCACTAGATCGTCGATCAACACGCCAATATAGCTTTCCGACCGGTCCAAAATCAAAGGTTCCCTGTTTAAAATAGACATAGCCGCATTGATTCCGGCGACCAGACCCTGGCAAGCCGCCTCCTCATATCCACTGCTCCCATTAAATTGTCCTCCGGAAAATAGTCCTTTCACGGTCTTAAATTCCAAAGTGGGGTAGAGCTGTTTTGCATTGATGCAGTCGTATTCGATGGCATAAGCATTTCTCACAATCTTACACTTTTCCAAGCCCGGCACCGTGCGGTACATGGCCAGCTGTACATCTTCCGGAAGGGAGGAGGACATTCCGCTCACATACATTTCATTGGTGTGAAGTCCCTCCGGTTCAATAAATACCTGATGTCTCTCCTTATCCGCAAATTTAACCACCTTGTCCTCTATGGAAGGACAATATCTGGGACCGGTTCCCTCAATGATACCTGCATAAATGGGAGAACGATCCAAATTCTCACGGATAATTTTATGAGTTTTTTCATTTGTATAAGTCAGCCAACAGGAAACCTGCTCCTTTTGGATCGAGTCGGGATCTGTAGAAAAAGAAAAGGGTATGATCCTCTCATCGCCAAACTGCTCCTCCATCTTGGAGAAATCGAGACTTCTCTTGTCCATGCGTGCAGGTGTACCTGTCTTAAATCGGCGCAGTTCAATCCCCAATTCTTCCAAAGAATCCGACAGATGAGTCGCCGCCTGCAGACCGTTTGGTCCCGTGTAGGTGATAGTCTCACCGCAGAGACATCTTGCCTTTAAATAAGTACCGGTGCAGAGAACTACCGCCTTGCACTCGTACACAGCTCCGGTATAAGTTTTGACACCGGTGACTTTTTTGGTAGAATCATCCAACTGCTCCCACAAAAGCTCACAGACCTCTGCTTGTTTGATCGTCAGATTATCCTGATTCTCCAGAACCTTTCTCATTTCACGGGAATAATCAGCCTTGTCTGCCTGCGCTCGCAGAGAATGAACCGCCGGCCCTTTAGATATATTGAGCATTTTAGATTGAATAAAGGTCTTGTCAATATTTTTGCCCATCTCTCCGCCCAATGCATCCAACTCTCTCACCAGATGGCCCTTGGAGGAACCACCCACATTAGGATTGCAGGGCATCAGGGCAACGCTATCCACGCTGACCGTAAAAATAACCGTTTCCAGTCCCAGCCTTGCGCAGGCCAGAGCTGCCTCACATCCGGCATGGCCGGCACCTATTACACATACATCAACATTTTCATGTATCTCAGGCATTTTAATATCTCCGTTTAAAGTCACAATTACTGTTCTGTAATCTCCTTTATCTTATCATATCGGCAGAGAAAAGTCACAGATATCTTATATTGAAAAAAGAAATTATTCATTATATGATAGTAAAAATAAGACAACTCAAAAATTATACTAAAAAAGGAAAACAAATAAAAATGAATTTACTAAAAATAGCCCTCTTACAAATAGCACCCTGCGGTACTTTAAGTGGAAATCTCGAAAAAGGAATAAAATGCTGCAAAAAAGCAAAAGAAATGGGAGCCGATATTGCACTTTTCCCTGAGATGTGGAGCAATGGATATAATATTTATGATCGACCTGTTGATGAGTGGAAGAAAGAAGCTATTCCCGCAAACAGCGATTTTGTCAATTCTTTTGGAAATCTGGCAAAAGAACTCAACATGGCCATCGGCATTACTCTGCTCGAAAAATATGATAAAAATCTCCGCAATACACTTGTCCTTTTTGACAGATTCGGAGAACGAAAACTTACTTATGCAAAAGTGCATACCTGCGACTTTGATGTAGAAAGAAATTTAACACCCGGAGAAGACTTTTATGTCGCTACACTCGATACAGACTGCGGACAAGTAGAAATTGGTGCAATGATCTGCTATGACAGGGAATTCCCTGAAAGTGCCAGAATCCTGATGCTTAAAGGTGCAGAGCTTATTCTGGTTCCCAATGCCTGCCCCATGGAAATAAACCGTCTTTCACAGCTTCGCGGCAGGGCATATGAAAATATGTTGGCAATAGCTACCTGTAATTATCCCAAAGATGTTCCTGATTGCAACGGCGGTTCAAGCGTTTTTGACGGTGTGGCTTACCTTCCCGAATCAGAGGGATCGAGGGACACTTGTATTTTGCAGGCAGGTGAAAAGGAAGATATTTATATTGCCGAACTGGATCTGAACCAACTTCGCAATTATCGCCAAAAAGAAGTACATGGCAATGCATACCGTCATCCCAAAAAATATACTCTTTTAACTGATACAAAAATTAACAGACCGTTTATCAGAGCCTATCACCGGGATTAAAAGGAACCAGAAGATACTATATATTTGAGGATATAAAAATATGAAAATCCAAACTTACACTAAAACTTACTTTGAGCTTCCTGACTCATACCAGCAAATAATCTTGTACATTCAAGATGCATCCATTACCAATTTTCCAGTGATCTATTTACTTCCCCATACAAAACTTAGAGAAAATCTCTTCAACCAGATCCTCCCCAACTTCCTCTCCCACAATTTTCCCAAGCTCCTTATAAGCATCCATCAAGTCGATAGAATAAAAATCCTCCTCCATCCCATCCTCAATACTCCTTTTTACCAATTCCAAGCTGTCATACGCATTTTGAAGCGCCTCTTTATGTCTCATATTAGTGATCACAATTTCACCATTATGAGCAATCTTCCCTTCAAAAAACATTTCCTTTACAACATTCTCAAACTCCTCAACCCCGGAACCATCTTTAACCGAAGTTCTCACAATCTCGATATCTCCATATTCCTTGCGTTGTGGCAAATTATCCCTTATAAAATTTTTTATATCCTCTTCCGACACCACACTCTCCAGATCAGACTTATTCAAAAGGATCACTACCTTTCGATCCTTGATCAGAGACACAATTTCTCTGTCACTCTCATCCAAAGGCACAGATGCATCCACAACATACACGATCAAATCAGCATTTCCCGCATATTTTCTGGCTCTCTCCACGCCAATTTTCTCCACTGTGTCCTCCGTACTGCGAATTCCCGCAGTGTCGATCACATTAAATCCAATCCCATGTAAATTGATATGCTCTTCTAAAATATCCCTGGTGGTTCCCGCTATATCCGTCACAATAGCCCTCTCCTCGCCAACCAAAGCGTTTAACAGAGAAGATTTTCCGGCATTTGGTTTTCCAATAATAACTGTAGCAATTCCCTCTTTTATCAATCTTCCATTGTCAGCTGTATCGATCAATTTCTTAACTCTTACAAGTAATTCATTTACCTTCAAAAGCAAATTTTCCGAATACCCATCCAAACTGATATGTTCTGGGTCGTCCAATGCAGACTCTATAAAAGCAATCTCATAGATCACTTCACCGCGCAGCTTTTTTACTTCTTCCGAAAGACTTCCTCTCAGTTGATTTACCGAGGAAGCCAATGCATATTCATTTTGAGAATGAATCACATCCATGACAGCTTCCGCTTTTGACAGATCAATTCGTCCGTTGAGAAAAGCTCTCTTAGTAAATTCACCCGGTTCTGCCATTCTGGCTCCTGCATGCAAAACTTCCTGAAGAACTTTTTTCATCATTAAAACACCGCCATGACAATTAATCTCTATCACATCTTCCATGGTATAGCTGTGGGGCGCTTTCATAACAGAAACCATTACCTCATCTATAATTTCACCCTTATCATCCACAATATATCCATAGTGAATCGTATGACTCTCCATATTTTGAAGTTTCTTCTTCCCACCCTGTGTGTGAAACACGGAATCTACAATTTGAATAGAATCCTCTCCACTGACCCGTATAATTCCGATCCCTGAATTTGAGAGGGCTGTTGCGATCGCTGCAATGGTATCTGTCTGCATAAAAATTTCTCCATATAAAATATCAAATAGAATAAAACCGGATATATGAATTATATCATACATCCGGTTTCGTAAACACTTTTCTTTTTATTGTAACTTCTTTATTACTTGTGATCACGATTTCTGTTATCGCGGTCTCTGCTTTCTCTTTTCATGGTGACAACCACACGTCTGTAAGGTTCGTCACCCTCGCTGTGAGTAGTAACATATTTATCATTCTGGAGAGCAGAGTGGATAATACGTCTCTCATAAGGATTCATAGGCTCCAGAGATACTGTCTTTCTTGTTCTTTTCACCTTGTAAGCAATATTCTTTGCCAGATTCTCCAAAGTTTCCTTTCTTCTCTGACGATAATTTTCAGTGTCAACCTTAACTCTGATATAATCTTCCGTGTCCTTGTTCACCACCAGAGATACCAGATACTGAAGAGAATCAAGAGTCTGTCCTCTCTTTCCTATCAAAATACCCATCTCATCTCCGCTAAGATCAATATCAACGTTTCTCTCCTGCTCATCATATTTTACATTTACAACAACTGTAATCTTCATTGCATCAAACACATCACTCAAAAAGCTTTTTACGTTATCTTCAAGGGAACACTTCTTAGAAGCCTTGATAACAGCCGGCTTAGAACCAATTCCCAAAAATCCGCTTGATCCCTCATCAATCACCTGATAATCCAATTTATCG
The DNA here is from genome assembly GCA_022511465.1 of Acetatifactor sp. GTDB lineage: Bacteria > Bacillota > Clostridia > Lachnospirales > Lachnospiraceae > Acetatifactor. Next base: position 39,855 of record JAFLRM010000010.1, read on the forward strand.
CTGGTAACACCCAACTTCTGACATGCTTCTGTAATGGCATCATTAACTGTTTTTGCAGATACTTCAATAAATTCCATATTCATGTCCTCCTAAACTTTACTTCCTATTCTTATTATTGTACTTATTTACCAAATTTACCTTTGCCATAATGCTCGTAGGATCTGCATCTTCCTGATAGTTGCTATTTCCCGAACTACTTTCAACATCCAAATCGCTGCCCTCTGTGTTGGTATAAAGCTTCGCCTTTCTGCTGATGTCCTTTTTCTGCATATTTTCCAGATTCTTTGTATTCATGTTTGCATAAGCATTGATCTTCTCCTGCTGTTCCTTAATCTTTTCCATCCTCTTAGCATTCTTAGCGGTTTTCTTTTCACTTTGAGCAACATTTTTCTTTATGATATCCTCAAAGTCCATCTTATCAAAGCGCTTATTGATGATCACCTGCTGTATACTTCTCACTACACTTCCGGCCACCCAATAAAGTCCCATACCGGAAGGAAAAGAAAAGCAAAGGTAAGCGGAGAATAAAGGCATGATCATATTCATCGTTTTCATGGATTGAGCCATGCTGTCAGCCTGCTCATTTCCACTTCCACTGTTTTGCTGGGGCATCAACTTAATATTGATCCACTGTGTCAATACAGACAACACGGGAATCACCAAAGCTCCTATAATAACCAGCCATGAAGCACCGGCCACACCTTCTCTTATCATATCAAATTCATTCGATATGATATACCAGGGAGAATTTCCGATATTTAATCCCAGAAAATTATTATAAATTTCCAGCTGATTCATTGTATTTGCTACATCCGTAGCCAGGGATGGAAAATTCTCTGCAGCCGCAATACTTGCAAAATCAGCCGTGGAAGCTTTATTCAGACAGTCTATCAATGTATTTTGTACATAAGTGGTATCTCCCGCAAGATAACTTGCATTGGTAAACTGGTTTGCATATCTTGCTGAACTGGTCAAACTCTGAATAAATTCAGGAGCTCCACCTAAAGAGATGATCTTGTCCACCAGAGGGAAAAAAGCATTTTTAATTTTTCCTACATAGGCAGGCATGGAATCGATCACTCGATACAAGGCAAACAGAATAGGCATCTGGATCAAAAGATACATACAGCTTCCGGTAGGAGATACTCCGTACTTTGCATACAAATTTTGAATCTCCTGATTCTGAGCCATCATAGAATCATTGTCCTTCTTACCCTTATACTTTGCCTGAATTGCCTGAATCTCCGGATTCATCTTTGCAGACAATTTGGCAAATTTCTGCTGCTTAACCGTGAGAGGCAGCATAAGAAGATTTACAATGATCGTAAACAAGATAATGGCAAGACCAATATTAGGAATCCCTATTGCATCCAACACCGCAAAGATTCCTTCCATGATCTTTCCAAGCAGCCATGCCACCTGACCAATAATCGGAAAAGAATTTTGTGTCAATATAATTCCGTTCATTTATCCTCCTACACAGGTATCAGTTTTTATAAACTATTTCAGGGTACAGGATCATACCCTCCTTTGGAAAATGGATTGCATCTCAAAATTCTCCATACTGCCAGAAAACTGCCTTTTATGGCTCCATACTTCTGGATCGCCTCCAGTCCATATTGGGAACAGGTTGGAATATAAGGACATTTGGTTCTCTTTAATGGAGAAATAAACTTTTGATAAAATCTGATACCGCTGATCAAAAAAATTTTCATACTCTTAACTAAGTCCTAATCAAAATAAACCTTAATTAAATGATGAATTTTACATAGATGTAGCAGTGCACTCTCTACCTCTTCATAACCTACGGTAGCTGCACCTGGTCTCGCGACGATTACGATATCCAAACCACTATTGAATATCTCTTCATGTAATCGGTAACTTTCTCTTACCAGCCTTGTAACGCGATGTCTTACAACGCTGTTTCCTACTTTTTTGCTCACGCTGATCCCAACTCGATTAATTTCTAAACCATTTTCCTTTACATACATAATTAAATACTTATTCGCATAAGATTTACCGTTCTTATAAACGAATTGGAATTGGTGATTCTTCTTCAAAGATTCTGAAAATTTCATGAATCCTCCTTACAAGAAACACACTTAATTCATTGCTCGCGTAAATACAAAAAGGTCACAGTTCTGTGACCTATACGGATAATTTCTTTCTTCCTTTTGCACGTCTTGCAGCTAAAACTTTTTTTCCGCCTGGTGTACTCATTCTAGCTCTGAATCCGTGCACTTTAGAATGGGAACGCTTTTTAGGCTGAAATGTCATCTTCATAGAAAGGCACCTCCTTCTCTAAACCTCATATCGTTTCTATTATATAAGGTAAACATTTTTCAATCGGCATACGGTAAACTATGCCATTCAACAGGAAAATAGCATATTTGATTTTATAAGAAAAGCCCCTTATTGTCAAGCAAAAATCACTTTTTTTAACTGAAAATTCATTATTTTTCATTTCTTTAAATGTAATAAAAAAATTTTAAAAAAGTTATCCACATAGATATACACATAATTTACTCACATCTTATTTATCCACAACATGTTGATTACTTGTGGATAATTTTATTATTTTGTGTTTTTTTCTGTGTAAATAATGTGTAATAATACATAAATTCTAAATATATTAAAGATTTTTCCTATCATATTAGTTATCCACTTCTTCACATTTCTATCCACACACATTTCAACCATATCAAATTATAACCAAAGTTATCAACATTATGTGGATAACTTTATCCATATGCTGTTTAAAACTTACATTTGAAATATTTATGATTCTATATTACAATAAAAAAGTACAGGTTTTTATATGGTTGGAAGGGTTTTTAGAATGAATAGTGACAACATAAAAGAAAATTGGAAAGTGATCAAAGATACTGTCAGAAGAGAATATAATCTCTCTGACATTTCTTATCATACATGGGTAGAACCATTGGAATTTCATAATGTTGTAAATGATGTAGTAAATATTATCATTCCCTCAGATCAAGCTCATGCTCTAAATTACATTTCTTCCAAATATAAGAGCTTTTTTCAGGTTACCATCACAGAGATGTTTGACCATGAATACGATATCAGTTTTATTCTGGAAAAAGATGTCGGATCTCAGAACCCGGATGATAATGATAAAAATATTAGCAGCCTGGGTTACAACATTAACTATGAAAGTGCCAACTTAAATCCTAAATATAAATTTGATACTTTTGTCGTGGGAAGCAACAATAAATTTGCACATTCTGCTTCCCTTGCAGTGGCAGAGACTCCCGGTGAGACTTACAATCCTCTCTATTTGTATGGAGGTCCCGGACTTGGCAAGACTCACTTAATGCACTCTATAGGTCACTTTATTTTGGAACAGAATCCGGAAACAAAAGTTCTCTATGTCACCAGTGAGGAATTTACCAATGAAGTTATCGAATCCATTCGAAGCGGTAACGCCGCTTCCATGACCAAGCTTCGGGAAAAGTACCGCACAGTAGATGTTCTCATGGTAGACGATGTACAGTTTATAATAGGAAAAGAAAGTACACAGGAAGAATTTTTCCACACTTTCAATGTACTCCACGGAGCCCACAAACAGATCATTATTTCCTCCGATAAACCTCCAAAAGAAATGGAGACTCTGGATGAGAGATTCCGTTCCCGGTTTGAATGGGGACTCATCGCAGATATACAACCACCCGACTATGAGACTCGTATGGCTATTTTGCGCAAAAACGCAGAGAACTACGATCGTCAGATTGACGAGGATATCATCAAATATATAGCTATCAATATCAAATCAAATATTCGTGAGCTGGAGGGTGCTTTCAATAAGATCATTGCTTTTGCCAAGCTCAACAAAGTAGATCTGACATTGGCTCTTGCAGAGGAGGCATTAAAGGATGTTATTTATCCAAACAAACCAAAGGAAGTAACTCCGTCAACTGTCATCAACGTTGTATCCGAACATTTCGGTATCAATCCGGATGATATCACCTCCAAAAAGCGCAACGCCGAATTTGCGCTGCCAAGACAGATTGTAATGTATCTCTGCTATGATATGATAGACGGCATCTCCTATATGAACATAGCAAAACTTCTTGGAAAGAAAGATCACACCACGATCATCTATGGAGTGAACAAGATATCTTCTGAGATAAACTCCAATGAAGAGCTGAAGAACAAGATAGATATTATTAAAAAGAAGATAAACCCTTAAAAAGTGGATAGAAAACGCTTATGTGTATAACTTACATATAAATCTTAAGTTATGTTGAAAGAATTCACACGTTTTCCATTCCCTTTTTCCTCAAAAAATAGTATAATAGAGATAGTTTTGCACATATCAACATCCTTTAATAATAATAATATTAATTTCTTTATCTATTTATATGATATTTGCGTGTCTGCGGATAGATATGGAATCACGAAGGGAGTTATACACAAATGAAGTTAGTTTGTTCCAAGGCAAATCTATTGAATGGCGTACAGATCGTATCTAAAGCTGTTCCCAACAAGACTACCATGTCTATATTGGAGTGTATTTTAATTGATGCCTCCAAAGGAGTGATCACTTTGACCGCCAATGATATGGAGCTTGGCATTGAAACTACGATTGAGGGAGATATTGTTCAGGGTGGTATTATAGCACTGGATGCGAAGATATTCCTTGAGATTGTGAGGAAACTTCCTGACAGCGATATCACTATTGAGACAGATCCCTCATTTAAGACAACTATCACCTGTGAGAAAGCAAAGTTTAACATTATTGGAAAGTCCGGTGAAGATTTTTCTTATCTTCCCGTGATTGAAAGAGATGACAGTATCATCGTGAGCCAATTTACTTTGAAAGAAGTGGTGAGACAGACGATCTTTTCCATTTCTGATAACGACAACAATAAGTTGATGACTGGTGAGCTCTTCGATATTAACGGAGATGAACTCAAGGTAGTGTCTTTGGATGGGCATAGAATTTCTATTCGTAAGATTCAGTTGAAGAACAGTTACGAAGCGAAAAAGGTGGTAGTACCCGGTAAGACTTTGAATGAAGTGAGTAAGATCCTTCCCGGAGACGCTGACAGTGACGTTACAATTTCCTTTACGCCGAAACACATTGTATTCGAATTTGGCGAGACAACAGTTGTCTCCAGATTGATAGAGGGAGAATATTTCAAGGTCGACCAGATGCTCTCCAGCGACTATGAGACTAAAGTGAAGATTAACAAGAAAGAATTTTTGAACTGTATTGACAGAGCTACCCTTCTGGTGAAAGAGGGAGACAAAAAGCCTATTATCATCAATATCACGGACGGCAGCATGGAGTTAAAGATTAATTCTATACTTGGTAGTATGAATGAGGATATTGACATTGAAAAGAGTGGAAAGGATCTGATGATAGGATTCAATCCAAAGTTTTTGATCGATGCTCTTCGTGTGATCGATGACGAAGATGTAGATCTCTATATGGTAAATCCTAAAGCTCCCTGCTTTATCAAGAATCCGGAGGAAAGCTATATTTACCTGATTCTGCCGGTGAACTTCACCACCGTGAAATAATGGAGAATGCTATGCAGACAATTCATTTAAAGGATGATTTTATCAAACTGGGCCAGGCGCTGAAAGCGGCTGGCTTGGTGGGGTCAGGGGTAGATGCAAAGTTTGTTATTCAGGATGGACTTGTCATGGTCAATGGTGAAGTTGAAACGAGGCGCGGAAGAAAACTTGTATCAGGAGATGAAGTCACCTACAACGATGAGACTGTCAGAATAGAAAAATAGCTTAACAAAGGTATATTTATGATCATTAAATCAATTGAACTTGCAGATTACAGAAATTATGATACTCTCACTATGCAGTTTGACAAAGGAACCAACATCCTCTACGGAGATAATGCACAGGGGAAGACCAATATCTTAGAGGCAATTTATTTAGCAGCTACCACAAAGTCCCATAAGGGCAGTAAAGATAAGGAAATTATCCAATTTGACAAAGAAGAGGCCCATATAAGGACATATCTGGAGAAAGAGGGCATAGAGACAAAAGTTGATATGCACCTTAGGAAGGCAAAGTCCAAAGGAATTGCCATAGATGGACAAAAGATAAAAAAAGCTGCTGATCTGCTCGGCTTGTGCAATGTTGTTTTTTTCTCTCCGGAAGATATGAGCATCATTAAAAATGGACCTGCGGAGAGGCGAAGATTTGTAGATATGGAGCTCTGCCAGTTGGACAGTTTTTATCTATATAATTTAAATCACTATAACAAGATTGTAAATCAACGTAACGCGCTGTTGAAAAATATGTACTTAAATCCTGATCTTAAAGAAACCTTGAACATATGGGATATGCAGTTGGTGTCCTATGGAAGCAAAATCATAGAGCGCAGAAGACTTTTTGTAGAGCAATTAAATGAAATTATTTTTGAGATTCACAAGAAACTTTCCGGTAACAGGGAAGAACTTCACATTGTTTATGAGCCAAATGTTGAGATAGAAGATTTTGAGAAGAGAATGAAATACAGTCAGGAGAGAGATATAAAAGCCAAGATGACCACGGTAGGACCTCACAGGGATGATTTTTCTTTTGTAGTGGACGATGTGGACATTCGGAAGTACGGTTCTCAAGGGCAGCAAAGAACAGCTGCTTTATCTCTGAAATTGTCGGAGATTGAGATGGTGAAGAAGCTTTCCAAAGATACACCTATTCTTCTTTTGGACGATGTTTTGTCTGAGCTTGACAGCAATAGACAGAATTATCTTTTAAACAGCATTGGAGAAATTCAGACGATCATCACTTGTACCGGTCTGGAAGAATTTGTGAACAACCGGTTTGAGATCAACAAAGTCTTTCGTGTGGAAAACGGAACCGTGACTTGCATGAATGAACAGTAAAAAGTAACTCAAAGAGATAAAGACGAGCTTAAACAGTTTAGAAGTGAGGAAAAGAATGAGCGAAGAAACTATGAGCAACACAACAGTGGATCATGAGTACGGAGCAGACCAGATTCAGATTTTGGAAGGTCTGGAAGCTGTCCGGAAAAGACCCGGTATGTACATTGGCAGTACTTCCAGCAGAGGTCTTCATCATTTGGTGTATGAGATTGTAGATAATTCCGTGGATGAGGCACTTGCCGGATTTTGTGATACAATAGATGTCACTATCAACGAAGATAATTCTATCACTGTTATAGACAACGGTCGCGGTATTCCTGTCGGTATCAACCATAAGGCGGGTATTCCCGCGGTTGAGGTTGTGTTTACGATCCTTCATGCCGGCGGAAAATTTGGCGGCGGGGGATACAAAGTGTCCGGTGGTCTGCACGGAGTGGGAGCTTCAGTAGTAAATGCTCTTTCCGATTGGCTTGAAGTAGAAATATGTCAGGATGGAAAAGTTTACAGACAGCGTTATGAGAGAGGAAAAGCTTTATATTCTCTGCAGGAGGTAGGAACCTGCCCTGAAGAGAAAACGGGAACCAAGGTCACTTTTCTACCGGATGCGACAATCTTTACAGAGACTACAGTTTATGACTTTGATATTTTAAAGAGAAGGCTGCGGGAGATGGCCTTTTTGACAAAAGGTCTCCGCATTATTTTGCGCGATGACCGGAGCGAGGAAGCCAAGGTCAACAAGGCAGATTTCTCTACTGATAACGAGAACAGCCAGATTTCCGAGCTTTTATCCAGAGCGAAGGAAGATCAGGAGGGACAGCAGCCAGAGAAGTCAGTGTCACAGGATTTGAAAGAAACCAGCGAGACAGAGACTGTAGAAGTGAAAAAGCAAAGAGTGGTAGAGTTCTGCTATGAGGGCGGTATAAAGGAGTTTGTGGCTTACCTCAATAAGAGTAAAACTCCACTTTATGACAATATTCTCTATTTTGAGGGAGAGAGAAACGGTGTGTATGTGGAGGTTTCCTTTCAGCACAATGATTCCTTCAATGAGAGTGTATTTAGTTTTGTAAACAATATCAATACTCCCGAGGGAGGTATGCACCTTCAGGGTTTCCGCAATGCTGTCACCAAGACTTTCAACGATTATGCCAGAGGGGCAAAGCTTTTGAAGGACAGTGAGCCCAATCTGTCCGGCGAGGATATAAGGGAAGGTTTGACTGCTATCATAAGCGTCAAGATTGAGGATCCCCAGTTTGAGGGACAGACAAAGCAGAAGTTGGGTAACAGTGAAGCAAGAGGTGCAGTTGACAATATTGTCAGTGAGCAGCTCACCTACTTCTTGGAGCAGAACCCTGCAATCGCCAAGTCTATCTGTGAGAAATCAATCTTGGCACAGAGAGCCAGAGAAGCGGCAAGAAAAGCGAGAGAGCTTACCAGAAGAAAGACTGCTCTGGAGGGTCTTGCACTTCCCGGAAAGCTGGCGGATTGTTCTGACAAGGATCCGGCTAACTGTGAAATTTATATTGTGGAGGGAGACTCTGCGGGAGGAAGCGCTAAGACAGCCCGTTCCCGCGCGACACAAGCTATTTTACCCCTTCGCGGCAAGATTTTGAATGTGGAGAAGGCCAGATTGGACAAGATTTATGCCAATGCTGAGATCAAGGCTATGATCACAGCTTTTGGAACCGGCATCCACGAAGATTTCGATATCACAAAGCTTCGCTACAATAAGATCATTTTGATGACAGATGCGGACGTGGATGGTGCGCATATCAGTACATTACTGCTCACTTTTATCTATCGTTTTATGCCGGATCTGATCAAGGAGGGACATGTATTTTTAGCAAAACCCCCTCTGTATAAGCTGGAGAAAAATAAAAAGATATGGTACGCTTACAGCGATGAAGAGCTTGATAAAATCTTGAAAGAGGTGGGAAGAGATCAGAGTAACAAGATTCAGCGTTACAAGGGTCTGGGAGAGATGGACGCGGAACAACTCTGGGAGACCACCATGGATCCGGAGAGGAGGATCCTGCTTCGTGTGAATTATGACGAGGAGATGGAATCTGAGATTGATCTCACCTTTACCACACTGATGGGAGACAAGGTAGAACCCAGAAGAGACTTTATAGAGGAAAACGCGAAATTTGTTAAGAATCTGGATATTTAATACCAGCCTTCAGGCAGAATGTGAGGACGTATGAACGACGATATTTTTGATAAGATCCAGGAAGTGGATCTGAAGGAACGAATGGAAACCTTTTATATCGACTATGCAATGAGTGTTATTGCATCCCGTGCGTTGCCGGATGTGAGAGACGGATTGAAGCCGGTACAGAGGAGAGTCCTTTATTCCATGATTGAATTGAATAATGGACCCGATAAGCCGCATCGTAAGAGTGCGCGTATTGTCGGAGATACCATGGGTAAATACCATCCTCACGGTGACAGCTCAATCTATGGCGCTTTGGTCAATATGGCACAGGAGTGGAATACCAGATACCCTCTGGTTGACGGACATGGAAACTTTGGTTCCATGGACGGAGACGGTGCGGCGGCCATGCGTTATACCGAGGCAAGACTTTCTAAGATTTCCATGGAACTTCTTGCGGATATCAACAAGAACACAGTTGACTTCGTGCCGAACTTTGACGATACGGAAAAAGAACCTGTAGTACTTCCCAGCCGTTATCCTAATCTTTTGGTGAACGGTACTACCGGTATCGCGGTTGGTATGGCTACCAATATTCCCCCTCACAATCTGCGTGAAGTGGTGAACGCGGTAGTAAAGATCATAGACAATAAGGTGGAGGAGAACCGTAACACCACCATCGAGGAGGTCATGGAGATCGTAAAGGCTCCGGATTTCCCTACAGGTGGTCTGATCCTTGGAACGAGGGGCTGTGAAGAGGCATACCGCACCGGACGCGGCAAGGTACGTGTGCGCGCAGTAACGGATATTGAGACTCTTCCCAACGGCAAGACTCAGATCGTAGCCACAGAGCTTCCCTACATGGTGAACAAGGCTAACCTGATCATCAAGATCGCTGAGCTGGTAAAGTTAAAGAAAATTGATGGTATCACAGATATCCGCGACGAGTCCAACAGAGAAGGTGTCCGCGTGGTAATTGAGCTACGAAAGGATGCCAATGCCAATGTTATTTTAAATCAACTCTTCAAACACACGCAGCTGCAGGATACTTTTGGTGTGATCATGCTGGCCCTAGTGAACAATGAGCCCAAGATAATGAGCCTTTTGGATATGCTCGTACATTATCTGAAGCATCAGAAGGAAGTAGTCACCAGAAGAACCAAGTATGATTTGGACAAAGCGGAAGAGAGAGACCATATTGTACAGGGTCTTTTGAAAGCTCTTGATTTTATTGATGAAGTTATCTCTATCATAAGGGCAAGCGATAATACACAGACTGCCAAGCAGCGTTTGATGGAGCGTTTCGAGTTGGATGATGCACAGGCACAGGCTATTGTGGATATGCGCCTGCGCGCTCTGACAGGTTTGGAGAGAGAGAAGTTAGAGAACGAGCACAATGAACTGACGATCCTCATCGGAGAATTAAGGGAGATTCTTGCAGATGAAAAGAAGCTTCTTGGTGTGATCAAAAAAGAAATCACTGTTATCTCTGATAAGTATGGGGATGACAGAAGAAGTAAGATTGGCTATGATGTGTTTGATATGTCTGTGGAAGATCTGATCCCCAGAGATAACACTATCATTACCATGACCAGACTTGGCTATATCAAGCGCATGACAGTGGATAATTTTAAGGCGCAGAATCGTGGCGGCAAGGGCATCAAGGGAATGCAGACTATAGAGGATGATTACATAGAAGACCTCTTGATGACTACCACCCATCACTACTTAAATTTCTTCACCAATATGGGAAGAGTTTATCGCCTGAAAGCCTATGAAATCCCGGAAGCGGGAAGGACCGCCAGAGGAACCGCCATAGTAAATATGCTGCAGCTCTCCCCCGGAGAAAAAATTACCGCAATGATTCCTATTCGGGAGTATGATGAGAGCAAGAATCTCTTTATGGTGACTAAGCATGGTATTGTGAAAAAGACACCCCTTGCAGAGTTTGCAAACATTCGCAAAAATGGCTTGATGGCTATCAATTTAAAAGAAGAAGATGAGCTGATAGAAGTAAAAACTACCAATACAGAAAGCGAAATCTTTTTGGTGACTAAGCAGGGTATGTGTATTCGTTTTCTGGAGACAGATGTACGCGCCACGGGAAGAGCTTCCATGGGTGTTATCGGTATGAATCTGTCGCCCGGGGACGAGGTTGTGGGAATGCAGCTTCAGGCTCAGGGAGATTATCTGCTCATCGCATCAGAAAATGGGCTCGGTAAACGCACTGTCATGGATGAATTTACTGTACAGCGGCGCGGCGGAAAAGGAGTTAAGTGTTACAAGATCACGGAGAAGACCGGTGATGTGGTAGGTGTCAAGGCTGTGAAGGATGAGCATGAGATCATGCTGATCACCACAGAAGGTATTGTGATCCAGTTACGAGCAGAGGATATCTCTATCTTGAAGCGCATTACTTCCGGTGTGAAGATGATCAACCTTGAAAAGAATGTGAAAGTAGCACAGATTGCCAAGGTTAGAGAAAAGATTTCCAACGGAAATCAGGAATTTGACAATTTAGAGGATGCCATGGAGGATATTCCGGATGAGGAGAAATATCCCGGAGACTTTGTGGATGACGGAAAAGAGGTAAATCTTCCTAAAGAAGAAGAGGAAGAGTAAAAGACATGGAATCGTATCAAATATTTTTAGATCTTGCTATTATAATGGTTTTCTCCAAATTTTTTGGTCTGGTGGCCAGAAGATTAAAAGCGCCTCAGGTAGTAGGAGAGATCATTGCAGGTCTTTTGATCGGACCCAGCATTTTAGGGTTAGTTCAGCAGACAGATTTTTTGGCACAGATGGCGGAAATCGGCGTGATCCTTCTGATGTTCTCCGCCGGTCTGGAGACCAATTTAAGAGATCTGATGCGCACCGGAGTAAAGGCTCTTTTCATTGCTTGTGCGGGTGTGTTTGTTCCTTTGGCAGGGGGAACCTTACTATATATGGCATTTTACGGAACGGCACCATTCGGCTCTGAGAAATTTTATCAGGCAGTGTTCATCGGTGTGATCATGACGGCGACCAGTGTGAGTATTACCGTTCAATCTCTGAAAGAAATGGGAAAACTGAAAGGAGACGTTGGAACCACGATCCTCAGCGCTGCCATTATTGATGATGTGATCGGTATTGTGGTGCTGACTTTCGTGGTGGGATTTAAGGATCCGGAGTCCAATCCCGGTAAAGTTGTGATCAACACGGTGCTGTTTTTCGTGATGGCATTGATTGTTGGATTTATTCTGTATAAAATCATGAAAATGGTGGATTTCCGCTATCCTCATACGCACAGGATTCCCATTTTGGGATTGGCTGTTTGTTTTGTCTTCTCCTATGTGGCAGAAGTGTACTTTGGAATCGCGGATATCACCGGAGCCTATGTGGCGGGAATCATTTTGTGCTCCCTGAAGGATTCCGGTTACATTGAAAAGCAGGTGGATACCAACTCTTATATGTTGTTTGGTCCGGTATTTTTTGCAAGTATCGGATTAAAGACCAACATTGACAATGTGACAGGTGCCATCGTCCTCTTTGCAGTCTGCTTTGTGCTGGTAGCTTTAATATGTAAGATCGTAGGCTGTGGCCTTGTGGCAAGATTGTGCGGCTACAAGGGAAACGATGCCCTGAAGATTGGTGTGGGTATGATGACCAGAGGAGAGGTGGCTCTGATCGTATCTCAGAAAGGTCTTTCGGTGGGTATGTTAAACTCCGTATATTTTACGGCCGTGATTTTGTTGATTATTGTATCCAGTATATGCACTCCAATTTTGCTGAAAATCTTATATGCAAGAGACGGACAACATGAGCTTACCTAAAGAGAAAAAAGTTGCCTTCGAGGCGGCGAGAAACAAAATAATAGGCGTGGACAGACAGAGACTGGGGATTGGCACCCTGTCGGAAAAGTCTGTCCACGCCATTTTAAAACATTATATGGAACCCGATGAGGACAGACACGAGGTTCCTGTCGAAAATTTTGTGGCGGATATTTATTCGGACGGTGCGATCATAGAGATACAGACCAAACAATTTTACAGGATGCGGGATAAACTGAAAACTTTCCTTCCCTTGTACCCGGTGACGGTAGTTTACCCTATCCCCAGGGAAAAATGGCTTGTCTGGATCGATCCTGAGACGGGGGAACTGGCTGAGAGAAGAAAATCTCCCCTGAAAGGCAATCTCTACACAATCTTTCCGGAGCTGTACCGGATCAAAATGTTTTTAAAGGATCCCAACTTGAAATTTCGTTTGGTGTTGATGGACATGGAGGAGTATAAGTTACTAAACGGTTATGGGAAGGACAAGAAAAAACGGGCCGACAAATTTGACCGTATTCCCACGGAGCTTGTGGAGGAGGTAGAGATTAACTGTATTCAGGACTATATGCAGTTTGTCCCTTACGATTTAGAGGAGCCTTTCACCGTAAAAAATTTTGCCAAGGCCGCACATATTTCTGTAGCTCTGGCTCAGCCCGCCGTCCATATTCTTGCCTATGTTGGAATGATAGAAAAGGTTGGGAAAAAAGGAAATGCTCATTTATATAGAACAGTGGAGCTCTGACAGTTGATAAATATAGACATAAAATGACGGGGAATCAGTCTTCCTCGTCATTTTTTTCGGACTCCGGAAGAGAGAAGATGAATTCACTTCCCTCCCCGAGAGTGCTGATCACGTTAATATGCTCGTTGTGGGCATTGATGATCTCTTTCACAATGGAGAGACCCAGTCCGGTGCCTTTCTTGTCCTTTCCTCTGGAGAGATCGGACTTATAGAAGCGATCCCATATCAGCTTCAGATCCTCCTTTGGAATCCCAATCCCGGTGTCCTTTACAGAGACGAAGAGCTTACTTTTCTTCACGGAGGTCTCTATGCGAATAACGGAATCATGATGGCTGAACTTGATGGCATTGTCCATCAGGTTGTAGAGCACCTGTTGGATCTTTCCCATATCCGCATTTACATACATAGTATCTCCGGTCAGGATCATCTCGATAGCGATGGTCTTTTGCCTGCAGGTTCCTTCAAAGGAGGCAGCAGTATTGCGTATAACCTGATTGATGTCAAAGTCGGTGCGGTCTAACAGTATTCCTCTGGTGTTCAGATTATTTAAAGTTAGAAGGCTGTTGGTAAGCTTGGTCAGGCGCTCCGTTTCATTTAATACGATGTTTAAGTATTTTTCGTGCATTTCCGGCGGTATGGTGCCGTCCAGCATAGCTTCCAGATATCCGCGGATAGAGGTTAGGGGAGATCTAAAATCATGGGATACATTAGCTACGAATTTTTTCTGGTCATCCTCGGAACGGGCGATCTCGCTTGCCATATAATTCAGACAGGCGGCCAAATAGCCAATCTCGTCCTCACTGTCCACCTGAAATTCATAGTGCATGTTGCCGGAGGCATATTGCTCTGTGGCGTAGGTGATCTTCCGAAGAGGTACATACACAATTTCCGTAAAAAAGATTAAAATGATCAGGGACAGTAAAAATAAGATCAACAACGTAATATAAGAAATATTAAGGAGACTGTTGCAGGACTCCATAATATCCGACATATTGCTGTGGATCGCTACATATCCCTTTACCTTGTAATCGGAGGTGATGGGAGCCAGCACCGTCAGCACATCCGACTCAAAGTTTCCAAAGAAATCCCCTATGATATAATAAGAGCCATTAGTAATGGTGGAATCAAAGTTCTCAATGACTACCACATCTTCCACATTGATGGGGGTGTTGGTGTCCAGGACCAGACGGCCGGAGGGATTGATAATGCGAATGTTGGAATTAAGATAGACTGCCAGGGAATCCAGCTGCATTTTTACTGTCTGCAAGCTGGTTTCACTGGTGTAAAGCCCGCTGGCGTAGGTGTTGGCAATGAGAGTAGCCTCCGAGTAAAGTTCCTGCGCTTTCTCCCTTATCAGGTGCTCTTCCGTCATGCTGGGCACAAAGGTGGTGATAATGATAAAACCAAACACACCAAAAATAAAATAGGCCAAGATAAATTTTAAATAGAGTGTCTTCCTCATTTGATTACCTCAAATTTGTAGCCAATTCCCCATATGGTCGAGATTTTCCAGTTTGCATGATCCTTGATCTTCTCCCGAAGTCTCTTGATATGAACATCCACTGTTCGAGTGTCGCCGATATACTCATAACCCCAGATCTGATCGAGAAGCTGTTCTCTGGTAAATACATGGTTGGGAGATGCTGCCAGGAAATACAAAAGTTCCAACTCTTTCGGAGGCATATCCACCGTCTTTCCCATATAGACAACGGAATAGTTGGTCAAATTGATGGAGAGATCAGGGTATTCCACCAACTTTTCGGAGGAAATCTCCGGTGTGTTGATATTTGTCTTATAGCGTCTGAGAACAGCTTTCGCCCTTGCCACCAATTCCTTGGAATCAAACGGCTTTTCAATATAATCGTCAGCTCCCAGCTCCAGTCCCAACACCTTGTCAAAAACTTCACCCTTGGCGGAGAGCATGATGATAGGGATGCTGTATTTGGCACGAACCTCCCTGCACACCTGATAGCCGTCGATGCCGGGCAGCATGATATCCAGGAGTATCAAATTGGGAGAGAAACTCTCCATCGCCGGCATCACGGACTCGCCGTCGTTGACGATCATAGTCTCATAACACTCCTTTGTCATATAAAGAGATATCAACTCCGCAATATTGTTGTCGTCGTCTACAATGAGAACCTTCTGTTTACTTACCATGAATGACTCCTTACTGGAAATTATTGTTAAACTATCTATAAGTTTCTATTTAAATGTTACGATTGTGACACCTGCGTCACCTTCTCCGTACTCTCCAAGTCGGAATTCTTTCACATATTTTAAGCGTTTTAGATGATTATGGACCGCGTTTCTTAAGGCTCCGGTACCCTTGCCGTGTACCACGCGTACGCTGGGCAGGTGAGCCAGATATGCATCATCCAAATACTTGTCCAGCTCCGGAAGAGCTTCATCCACTGTCTTTCCCAGGAGATTGATCTCTGTAGATACCGACATGGACTTTGACATTTTAATGCTGCCGGTGTTAGTGCGCTTTAAGGAGGGGGTGGTAATGGTCTCCTCCTGAACAAGCACCAGATCCCGGATATTGGTCTGAGTGCGCATAATGCCGCACTGTACAAAGAGATTCCCCTTGGCATCCGGCAGGGAGTTTACGGTTCCCTTCAGGCCCATGGAGACGATCTTCACAGAGTCTCCCTTTTTCAGTTTTTTGGGATCGATAGTGTTTTGGCTGGACTGTTTTTTGTCAGTCTTCAAAGAGAGTCTATCATTTTTTTCATTGATCTTGTCGCGAACTTTCTGCCGTTTTTTCTCCAGTTCCTTCACATCCGCATTAGAACCGATCTTGTTGAAATCTCGGATGGTCTCATCCGCTACGTCTTTTGCCTCCTGAAGGATGGCTCTTGCCTTTTCGTTGGCATCTCGGAGAATGCGGTCTTTGGCCTGATCAATCTTTTCGTTTTTGTGCTGCAGCTGTTCCTGCAAGGTGCGGATACGTTCCTTGTACTCAGCAATCTCACGACGCTCTTTCTCGATGGTGACGCGGCTCTGCTCCAGATTGGAAATCACGTCCTCGAAGCTTTCATCCTCCTTGCTAATCTGCTCCTTGGCGGCGTCTATGATGGTGCCGGGCAATCCCAGCTTAGAAGAGATGGCAAAAGCATTGCTCTTTCCGGGGATGCCAATGAGAAGTCTGTAAGTGGGCTGCAACGTCTCCACGTTAAACTCACAGCAGGCGTTCTCCACGAAAGAAGTGGAAAGGGCATAAATCTTAAGCTCGCTGTAGTGAGTGGTTGCCATGGTGCGGATACCCCGGTCATGCAGGTGATTTAAAATTGCAATGGCCAGAGCGGCGCCTTCTGTAGGGTCCGTCCCGGCGCCCAGCTCGTCAAAGAGGCATAGGGAGTTTTCGTCCGCGTTGGCCAAAATGTGGACGATCGTCTTCATGTGGGAGGAGAATGTGGACAGACTCTGTTCAATACTCTGTTCGTCTCCGATGTCCGCATAAACTTGTGTGAAAATGGAGAGCTCCGAACGGTCCAGGGCCGGAATGTGCAGACCGGACTGTCCCATCAAAGTAAAGAGCCCCACTGTCTTCAACGATACCGTCTTTCCGCCGGTGTTGGGGCCGGTGATGACTAACAGATCGAAATCTCTACCCAGATGAATGTCAATGGGGACGACCTTCTTCTTGTCTAAAAGAGGATGTCTCCCCTTTCGGATATTGATGTAGCGCTTTCTGTTGAAAAGCGGCTCCGTGGCGTTCTGCTCCAAAGCCAGCTTGGCCTTGGCAAAAATAAAATCCAACTGCGTCATGACACGTTGATCAGTGGCAAGTTCCTCCGTGTGTTCAGCCGCCTGTGCACTGAGATTTGCCAAGATCACCTGAATCTCCTCCTTCTCCTGAAGATCCAATTCTTTCAGCTGATTGTTCAGATTGACAATGGCAGCAGGTTCGATAAAAAAGGTGGAGCCGGTGGCGGACTGGTCATGTACCATGCCGTTCACCTGGCTTTTATACTCCGCTTTCACGGGGATGCAGTAACGGTTGTCCCGCATGGTGATGACCGCGTCCTGCAAATAGGTACGGTAAGAACCGTTTACCATAGAATTTAATTGGGAGTGAATCTTCTCGTTGGTCAAAAGCTTAGCTCGGCGGATGCTCTTTAGCTTGGGACTGGCGTCGTCCGCGATCTCCTCCTCGGAGAGAATACAGCGGTTGATCTCGTTTGCAAGCTGCGTCAGAGGTGTCAGCTGCTCAAAGTAGGCATCCAGACTGTCGTCCGGAGTGTCCTCCCTGTCCTTCTTGCCATAGGTCTTGATGCGGTTCACATTGTCTAAAAGTGCCGCAATCTTCAAGAGCTCTGTGATGGACAGAGTGCTTCCGATCTCCAGCGATCTGATGGAAAAACCCAGATCCCGGTTACTGCCAAAGGAAGTGCTTCCCACTTTAAAAAGGCGGGAGAGAGCGTCCCCTGTCTCCCTTTGGGCATCGCGGATTTCACGGATGTCCGTGGAGGGGACCAGTTCCCGGCACAGCTTCTTGCCCGGCTCGGAGTCCGCCTTGTCGGTCAGAATTTGCAGGATCTTATTATATTCTAAAGTTTGAAGTACTTTTTGGTTCATGGTGATTCCTCGAATGCTCCATTTATCTTATTTCTCGCTGAAAATTTCAAAATAAGTATACCACATGTCAAAGGTATTTTGATAGATTTTTATAAAATTAAGTGTTATATCTCTGCTCTTTACTTTTTCCTAGTAATTCGGTATACTTATGAACGTGAGAACAGATTTGTGGAAGGGAAGATTTATGCCGGAACCGGAACAGAACAGACAAAGTGATTTTATGATAGAGAAGATCAAGCAGCACCCGATCAACAAGAAAAAGCTGATCCGGCGCACCCTGATCACGGCAGCTATGGCCGTTATCTTTGGCTTGATCGCCTGCTTTACCTTTCTGGTGCTGGAGCCGGTGATCAGCAACCTTCTCTATCCGGAGGAGGATTCCAAACCAGTGACTTTTCCGGAGGATCAGGAGGAGATGTCACCGGAGGAGATGCTGGCAGGCAATATGCAGCAGGAAAATCAGATGGGGGAGATGGATCCGCCTTCCCCGGATCAGGAACAGATTCAGGAAATATTAAATGAAGTCAGTTTAAACACTGATCATTACGAACAGTTATATAACGCGCTGTACGATTATGTATACAGATCGGAAGATGTTGACGGAACCATTTCTGTCAGTCAATATATTGTTACCATTCGGGGCGTTACCTCCAACGTAGATTGGTTTGATAATATTCAGGAGAGCAGTAATCAGACTACCGGCGTGATCATTTATAACAATGAGAAAGAATTTTTGATCTTGGTAGACTACACACCTCTGCGCAACACTCAAAATCTGGTAATGGAATTGTCGGAGGGAGTGTATCAGGTTCCTGCCCGGTTGAAAGGTCTGGATCCGGCTACCGATCTGGCGGTGGTAGCTGTGGAACTGGAGGACATTCCTGCAGAATGGATGGAGACCGGCGGCTTGGAAGTGGCTCCTATGGGCACTTTGATATTTAATGGAAACATGTTGGGTAAGCCGGTAATAGCCATGGGAAGTCCCATGGGAGTGAGTGATTCCCTGGGATACGGCATGATCACCGCCTGGACCACTTTGAACAACAAGCCTGACGTGGAAACGATATTGATACAGACTGATATTTATGGAAGCAACAGTGCAAGCGGTTTTCTTTTTGATCTGTATGGTAATCTCGTTGGCGTGATCACTACCCGGGAAACCGTTTCCGGAATGGAAAATGTGATCACGGCATACCGCATGAGTGAACTGAGGGGTCGGATCCAAAAACTGTCCAATGAGGAGGAGATACCTTATCTGGGGATCAGTGGAGTGGCAGTTCCTTGGATCGTACAACAAAATCAGGGGGTGCCTCGGGGCATATACATTACAAAGGTAGAGATGGACTCCCCTGCAATGATGGCCGGTATCCAGCCGGGTGATGTGTTGACGGGCATGGACGATATCTCGATCACAAGCTTTTCCGGCTATAGTTCACGTTTGCTGCAGCATAGACCGGGGGATACAATGAAGCTTCTCATCATGCGACAGTCCCAGAACGAATATCGGGAGCTGAAGTTCAACATTGTGTTGGAAAGTGTGTCCCAATAAAGAAGTGCGATAAAAGCCGGTAACGGAGGGCAATATGAAATATATCAAGGATTTAAAAGACGGGGACAGGGTGTTTGACATTTACCTGTGTAAGCATAAGCAGTCTGCCGTCACCAAAAATGGAAAACCTTATGAGAGCGTTATTCTGCAGGATAAGACGGGAACCATAGATGCCAAGGTGTGGGAGCCCAACAATCCTGGCATCGGAGATTACGACACGCTGGACTACATTGAAGTGTATGGTGACGTGACGAACTTTCAGGGCGCACTGCAGATCAGTGTTAAGCGCATCCGTCTGTGTCAGGAAGGAGAGTATGATCCATCCGATTACCTGCCTGTCAGCTCCAAGGATATTGACACCATGTATGAGGAGCTTCTGGGACTGGTCAAGAGTATTCAAAATATATACTTAAAACAATTGCTGGAGTCTTTTTTTGTGAAAGATGCCGCGTTTATAAAAGCATTCCGCAATTCCTCCGCAGCCAAGACGGTGCACCACGGATTTGTGGGAGGATTGTTGGAACACACGCTGAACGTGACGAAGCTCTGTGACTACTATTGCAGCACTTACCCTATACTAAAGAGGGATCTGCTGCTTACGGCGGCCATGTGCCACGACATTGGAAAGACCAGAGAGATTTCTCCTTTTCCGGAGAATGACTACACTGACGATGGACAGCTTCTGGGGCATATTGTAATGGGATCCCAGATGGTGGCGGAGCATGCAACGGCAATAAAGGAATTTCCTCACAGCCTTTTGACACAGGTTCAACATTGCATCTTGGCCCACCATGGTAAATACGAGTTCGGATCTCCCAAGATACCGGCCGTAATCGAGGCGCTTGCCTTGAACTATGCGGATGACACCGATGCAAAGCTGGAAACCTTCAAGGAAATTCTGGAGAACAACAAGGATAACAGTGGATGGTTTGGGTACAATAGGTTGTTTGAATCTAATCTGAGGGCAAGCAACTTGGACTGATGGCCGGAGGGCGGCCATTTCTGAGGGGAATATAAGAAATTAGGAGTAAGGGATAAATGGCAGAAAAAATAGAATTTCATCCTATCAGTGTGGAAGACAGAGAGTGGATGAATGAAAGGCTGAGGGAGGAACAACCGGAGGCTTGTGAGTATGGTTTTGTAAATAATTATATCTGGCGGAATGCTTACGAGGTGGAAGTAGCGCAGGTATATGGCTGTGGAGTGATCCGTTATCAGGGCGAAAAAGGCTATCTCTTTTCTTATCCTTTTGGAAACGGTGACAAGAAAGCAGTCATTGAAGCACTTAAAGTCTATTGCCTGGAAAAGTTGGGACATGAATATAAGTTGGATCTCTGCCCTATAACAGATAAACATAGAAAAGAACTGATCACTTGGTATCCGGGACAATATATAATTGATGCGGACAGAGACGATTTTGATTATGTCTATCTGACGGAGGATCTTGCATCTTTAAAGGGCAAGAAATACCATGGAAAGCGGAATCATATCGCGCGCTTTATGGACGATGACGATTGGAGCTATGAGCCTTTGAATGCGGAGAATTTAAAGGAATGCCGCGGGTTGGAAAAGGAATGGGTGTCTATTCATGAGGATAAATGGGAGGAAGGCGTGGCTGATGAGACCATTGCTCTTCAGGAAGCATTTGACCATTATGAAGAATTCGGTCTGGTGGGTGGTCTGATCCGCAAAGGCGGAAAAGTGGTGGCTTTTACGATCGGAGAGCCCATGAACGATCAGATGATGGTGGTACACTTTGAAAAGGCCTACCCGGATCTGCAGGGCGCTTACCCTATGATCAACCAGCAATTTGTCCTTCACGAGTGTCAGAACTATAAATATGTAAACCGCGAGGAGGATGTGGGAGATCTAGGGCTGCGCAAGGCGAAGCTTTCCTACTATCCTGAGATTTTGCTGCGGAAATACAGTGCTGTGGTCAGCGATGTGGTGTTTGCAAACGAGAATGATATTGATCAGATCAAGATGATCTGGCGCACCTGTTTTGGAGATGAAGATGACTATATTCGATTCTATCTGGCGCACCGATTTGAGGTGGAGAATATGCTGGTGATCCATGAGGATGGAAAGCCGGTGTCCATGGCATCCTTTCTCCCTGCGCTTTTGAAACAGGGGGAGGAATGGGCTCCTGTGCGCTATGTCTACGCGGTGGCAACTCTTCCGGAGTATCGGGGTAAGGGCTATGCCTCCCGGATCCTTAAGTATGCTTCGGATAAATACAAGGAACCTCTGATCCTGCAGCCGGAAGGCGAAGAAGTTGAGAAGTTCTATGAGAAACTGGGGTTTGTGAACGCTTTTGAGAAGAAGAGTTGGGAGATAACCGCCTCAGGAGATGAGGAATTTTCGGCGGGAGGGGTGTCTGCGACAGAGTTACCTGACGCAGAAAGTGACTTGCAAGCCGCATCCTATGACAATAGCGACGCGAAAAATTCTACTCCTGCACAAAAGGATCCGGGGGAGGTTACACTCGCTGAGTATCAAGCAATCCGAGACGCCTATTTTGACAGGGAAAATTATGTGAGTTGGGATGAAGA
Source organism: Acetatifactor sp. (assembly GCA_022511465.1). Taxonomy (GTDB): domain Bacteria; phylum Bacillota; class Clostridia; order Lachnospirales; family Lachnospiraceae; genus Acetatifactor. The sequence goes on from JAFLRM010000010.1 coordinate 62,121, forward strand.
TGCGATTGCATATGCTCTCTTGGAAAATGACTTTTGTGATGGGCATGTTCTGAAAATAGGGGAAAACATTCTTCTGTACCGCCTGGAGAAGAATACGCTGCGCGTGGTGGAAACCACGCTGGAGGGAGAGGCATTGCAGTCACAGATTCAGAAGCTTCTTTCCTCTCATCAGGTTCCAAAGGCTGTCTATGAAAATAAGGGAGGCATGATTAAATATCCGGAAGGCATGGAGAAACCGAAGGGAGTAAGTAATACTGGATATCTGAATCTTACGCTGGGATAATTAGTATATTTTACAATGGTTTTTGCCATATTTTGTAAAATATGTCCGCTGGGGCACAGGAGAAAATGACGTACAGGAAAAACGATCATGTGACAGTGACAATCGAGGATATCGGAAGCGATGGTGAAGGTATCGGCAGGGTGGAGGGTTTCACCCTGTTTGTAAAAGATGCCGTGATCGGCGACACCGTGGAGGCCAAGATTGTAAAAAGCAAAAAGAGCTATGCTTATGCGCGTTTAGAGAAGGTGATACAGCCTTCTCCTTTTCGTGTGGAGCCAAAGTGTCCCTATCACAGACAGTGCGGCGGATGCCAGCTTCAGGCTCTCTCCTATGAGAAGCAGTTGGAGTTTAAAGAGCGAAAGATACGTGGCAATCTGATCCGTATCGGCGGATTTGATGCGGAGTATGTGGATGCTTACATGGAGCCTATCCTTGGGATGGAGGAACCTTTTCATTATCGCAACAAAGCGCAATATCCCGTGGGATGTGACCGGGACGGGAATATCATCACCGGATTTTACGCGGGCAGAACCCACAATATCATTGCCAATACAAATTGTTATCTGGGTGTTCCAGAGAATGAGACTATTTTAAATACCATTTTGGAATACATGCGGACAAACCATGTAAGTGCCTACGATGAGACTACCGGAGAGGGTCTGGTGCGGCATATTTTGATCCGAACCGGCTTCACCAGCGGGGAGATCATGGTATGCCTGGTGATCAATAAGAAAATGAAAGAGTTCTTGCCAAATCAAGGCGAATTATTGAGGAAATTGGAACAGATCGAAGGTATGACAAGTGTGTCAGTCAGCATCAACACGGAGAAAACCAATGTGATCATGGGAAAAGAGGTCTTCACCATCTGGGGAAGTCCCACCATCTCTGATACCATCCATGTGCGGGATATGAGGAAAGAGGGCTGTCCCCTCACCGGACAGGAGCTGACCTTCAAGATTTCACCGCTTTCCTTCTATCAGGTAAACCCCTTACAGACGGAAAAGTTGTACAGCACCGCACTGGAATATGCGGGACTCACGGGAAAGGAAACCGTGTGGGATCTGTACTGTGGGATCGGTACCATCTCTCTCTTTCTGGCCACCGCCGCAAAGAAAGTGTACGGCGTGGAGATCGTGCCCCAGGCCATAGAGGATGCCAGGGAAAATGCCAGACGGAATCATATTGAGAACGCGGAGTTCTTTGTGGGGAAAGCGGAGGAAGTACTGCCGGAGTTCTATGAGAGGATGAGCCTAGGTGAAGTGTCTGGCGAAGGCGGGCAGCAGGATTCAGCGGGTAACGATAGCAGCATGCTACACCCGGATGTCATTGTGGTGGATCCGCCCCGGAAGGGATGCGACAGTGCGTGTCTGGCAACAATTCTTAAGATGCGGCCGGAGAGGATCGTGTATGTGAGCTGTGATTCTGCCACACTGGCGAGGGATCTGAGGGTGCTATGTGATGGGGGGTATGAGATTAAGAGGATCCGAGGGGTGGACATGTTCGCGCATTCGGGGCACGTTGAGTGCGTGATAATGATGCAGTATAATGCGAACGGAGTTCGCATGGGAAAAGAGAAGAATTTGCAGGGTTAGACCACAAGATGTTAGTGGTTAAATTCAAGCAAGCTTGAATTGGGCAAAAATTGGGCTGAAAAATGACCAGTTTTTGCCCGATTTTTTTACCTGCTTTTAAGGATGCATAGAGGCAGAAATATTAATTCTATTTCCCAAAAATGAAAAAACTTTATTTTTGGGAAATAATATAGTACAATTGTATCAAGGATGGTGATGTATATGAAATTAATTCAAAGAAATATGTATCTGGACCAATTAATCAGTATCAAAGGAACACCCGATATCAAGATAATTACAGGAGTGCGGCGCTCTGGTAAGTCCAGACTTATAGAACAATATATGGAGTGGATTCACACAAATGAACCAGAAGCCAACATTATTTCTATTGATTTGACTAGTTTAAGATATGAAGATCTAAAAGAGTATCATAATCTCAATAATTATATTGAAGATCATTATAAAAGTACAAAAGAGAATTACCTGTTCATAGATGAGGTTCAGTTGTGTCCTAATTTTGAGTTGACAATCAATAGTTTACATTCTTCTGGCAAATACGACATATATGTTACCGGATCAAATGCGTTTTTATTGAGCAGCGATCTTGCCACACTCTTTACCGGTAGAACCTATGAAATAGAAGTATATCCATTTTCATTTTCTGAATATTTAGAGTATTTTAAATCGAATGATATACAGAAGGCGTTTGATCAATATATAAAAATAGGTGGAATGTCCGGAGCGTATCCCTATAAAGAGCAGGATGAGAAGTATAAGTATATAGGGGAGGTTTTTGATACACTTATTGTGCGCGATATCCAGCAAAAATATAGCATAAGAAAACCCATATTGATGAACCATATAGCAGATTTTATGATGGATAATATTTCTAATCTGACATCGGCAAGAAAAATAGCAGATACGCTGACATCGAGTCTGGATGAAATCAATCATAAGACGGTTAATGTGTATATGTCATACTTATGTAATGCTTTTGCATTCTATAAGGTGAAAAGATTTGATATACGTGGTAAGAAATATCTTTCATCAAATGATAAATATTACCTGAGCGATCACGCGTTTCGTTATGCAAAGCTTGGAACTAAAAATATGGATTATGGGCGAATGATAGAGAATATTGTAGCAATTGAATTGTTGCGCAGAGGATATGAAATATACGCAGGGGTTCTTTACAAAAAAGAGATTGATTTTGTAGCAATGAAAAGAAGTGAAAAGATTTATATTCAAATTTCTGATAATATATCGGAAGAAAGGACATTAAAAAGAGAAGTGGAACCACTCTTGCAAATTAAAGATGCATATCCGAAAATGCTGATTGCGAGGACGAAACACGAGGAGTATCAGTATGAAGGTATTAGGATCATTGATGTGGCAGAGTGGCTGTCAAAAGATATCAATCGCTGAAAAGGTTTTGGAATAGATATGGGAGGTTACATCGGATGAAAGGTTCAGAATGCAAATTTGTAAAATATATGGAAGGAGCCGACAAGCGTTTTGTTATTCCAGTTTACCAAAGGAACTATGATTGGAACACTGAAAACTGCAAGCAGCTTTACGACGACCTCGTAAAGATCATCAAAGGACACCGAAAGAGTCATTTTTTCGGGAGCCTTGTCTCTGTGTATAATCCGGAGGGGCATAATGAGGAATTTTTGATCATTGATGGGCAGCAACGCTTGACCACAGTTTCGTTGCTGTTCCTTGCAATGTATAACCTTATTGACAAGGGAATCATCACGTCGGAGATATCCAACTTGAAGCAACGAATTTTCGAGGAATACCTCGTTGATAAGTGGAAGCCGGAGGATACCCGGATCAAGTTGAAGCCCGTTAAGAATGACCAGATGGCTTTCGGAAAGCTGTTCTCTGATCCTACGGAGCACATCCGCGAGTCAAATTTGACCGTAAATTACGATTACTTTTATGGCCGTATTCAGAAACAGGAAATCACCATCGACCAGCTTTATGATGCAATTTGCTGTCTGGAGATCATCAACATCCGGCTGGATATGGAAGACAATCCACAGCTGATTTTTGAAAGCCTGAATTCCACCGGTCTGGATCTGAGTGAAGGTGATAAGATTAGGAACTTTATCCTGATGGGGCTGCCGTCCAAAAAGCAGGAAGAGTACTACGAGAAATATTGGAATAAGATTGAGATTTGCACAAAATACGATGTTAGTGCCTTCATCCGGGATTACTTGAGTGTGAAGCAGCAGACAATTCCGCAGCAGAAGAAAATCTATACCAATTTTAAGGACTTTGTTGAACTTGGAAAGATCGAGACGGAGCCATTACTTACTGAGATAATGGCCTACGCAAAACGTTATCAGATTCTTCTTGACGGTGATACCGGAAGTACTGCGCTTGATGCCTGCATTGCCCGTTTGAATAGATTAGAGACAACAGTCACAAGACCGTTCTTCCTTGAGGTGTTGCGCTTGTATAATGAAAACAAATTGTCGCTGGCGCAGGTTACAGAGATTTTCTTGACTACAGAGAATTATCTGTTCCGCAGGACAATGTGTGACCTTCCAACAAATGCTTTGAATAAAATCTTCCTGATGTTGCACCGTGAAATCGTTCGGTATGACGGCACAGAGGACAATTATGTAGAAAAACTCAAATATGCGTTGCTGTCGAAAAAGGATCGCGCTCGCTTCCCATATGACGAGGAGTTCTCTCGGGCGTTTACGGAGCGGCCTGTTTATCTGATGAATAGTAAAAACAAGATTTATATTCTTGAGCGGCTAGAGAACTTTGGTACTTCAGAAGACAAAGATGTATATCGTCACTGCGACGACGGTACTTATTCGATTGAACACATTATGCCTCAGCATCTGACTCCGGTTTGGCAGAAAGAGTTGGGCGATGACTATGAGCAGATTCATGAGGTGTGGCTTCACAGAATCGCAAATCTGACGCTGACGGCTTATAATTCCAAGTACAGTAATAGTTCCTTCACTGAGAAGAAAACCATGCAAAATGGTTTCGATGACAGTGGCATCCGAATGAATACATGGATTGCCAAGAAAGACAAGTGGACGCTGGCAGAGCTGGAGGAGCGCAGCCAATATCTTATGGGCAGAGCTCTGGCAACATGGTCGATACCTACCACAAAGTATAAGCCGCAAGAAAAGCAGCTTGATACATACACGCTTGAAGACGAAGGTGAGCTGACCGGACGCTTGATCGCTAAATTCACATTTAAGAATACTGAGCAGCCTGTGACAAGTTGGGTAGAGATGTTTCAGAAGGTTATTCAGATTTTGTATGCTGAGGATAAAGCAATAATCACAAAATTGGCAATGTCAGAGGAGGAGAATATTGCGCTTCATTTCAATGTAAATCCAGATGCCTTCACAAAATGCTTGGAAATTGGTGACGGTATCTATGTTTGGACGAATACCAGCACTCAGAGCAAGCTGTCTGTGTTAAGTCGTTTATTCAATCTATACGATGAGAATCCGGCAGATTTAGTGTTTTACTTGCGCGATGAAAACGAGACAGATGACGATGAACCGGGAAGCCGATATGAGTTGCGGAGAAAATACTGGACGTTTGCTCTCCCGGTTATTCAGAGAGCACATGGCGATGATGGATCTTTTTCCAACGTCAGTCCGTCCAGAGATAACTGGATCAATGGTTTCTTTGGTGTTGGCGGATTTTATCTATGTTGTGTCGCAAACTATGATGCAGCGCGGGCAGAGGTTGTTTTCGGCAGAGGTAATAAACAAGAAAACAAAGATGCTTTCGACAGTCTTTACACACATAAAACTGAGATTGAATCAGCATTTGGTACGACGCTTCAATGGAACCGTGGTAATGACATTAAATCTTCTAAGGTTTTTATTCAGCTGAATAATGTCAGTATCGAGAACGAAGCTGACTGGCTTCAGATGGCAAATTTCCACGCAGAGTGGACGAAAAAGTTCTTTGATGTGATTGTGCCATTTATAAAAGACACTGTGAACTAACCGGGTTGAGGCAGTGAGATCATAGGAAAAGCAGGTGATTTTATGCAAGACAGGTATGCCGGAGACATTGGCGATTATGGGAAAATAGCTCTGCTTAAAGCATTACAGGCGCAGTATTTTCATGATATCTCTGAGAAGCTGGAAGAGTACACAGAAGTATCTAAAGCTGATATTCTAAAGATTACTTTTCCGAAGTTCTCTGTTAGAGATTATTTGGCAATACCGGCAACTAAGGATCATCAGAAGAAGATGTTATCCGCATTTTCAAGTATGGAACAAGGAATTTGGGGACAGCTTGGAGTTTGTCGTATTCCACAGTAAAGGAGAGTGATTTCGGATAAGATAACTTGCGGTATATTGCAGAAAATATGATAGAGGATATCCGAGAATGTGGAGACGTTGGTTTTATTGTCTCAAAAATAACCTTGTAAACCAAGATCATAAGTGGTACAATATATGAAAACGATTACACATTTTGAGCGCAACTGACGATGGGGTCTAAAATGGAGGTTTACAATGAAAAAGAAAGTGATTTTTCTGGATATTGACGGTACTTTGACAGTAGCAGGTTCCAATGTCCCTCCGGAATCTGCCTTGCAGGCTATCCGTGCAGCACAAGAAAAAGGTCATCTGGTCTTTTTGTGTTCGGGACGCAATTATGATATGTTGAAGCCCTTATTGGCGTATCGCTTTGATGGGGTAATAGCAAGTGCCGGCGGATACATATGCTGTGGGCAACAAGTTATTTATGATTGTCCCATGTCACAGAGACAGCAACAGCTTGTATTGGATACATTGGAAGAAAATGGTATCTTCCGTACAGTGGAATGTTTGGATGGCTCCTATACAGATGATGGCTTCAAAGAATTCTTAGAAGAGCATGCAGGGGAAAATGGCAACAGTGAGTTGCTCAGGTGGAGAAAACAGATAGAGGAAGAACTTAATATTCGTTCCATGAAGGAATTTGCAGGGCAGCCGGTATATAAAGTGGTAGTTATGAGCCCGGATATGGAGCGTCTGGAAAGGGCAAAGGAAAGTTTGGAGCAGGAGTTTTTGTTCTGTATTCAAGATGCAGATAAGCATGCCATTGTGAATGGAGAAGTGCTGAACCGGCAATTTGATAAAGGGAAGGCAGTGATACGGGTATGCGAGTACCTGCATATCCCGGTGGAAGATTCGATTGCTTTTGGTGACAGCATGAATGACAAGGAGATGATGGAGACAGCAGGGTATTCTGTATGCATGGAAAACGGGAGTGAAACACTGAAAAAGCTGGCAGATGAGATATGCCCCTCTGTAGAGCAGGACGGATTATATCATGCATTTATAAGGTTAGGGCTAATGTGATCAGGAATAGTTACAGCGGTATTAAATTAGCATGAAGTGAAAATTCGTTTAAAGTGAAAACGATTACATGTATTATAAACAAAAAGTCAAGCCACAATTTGGTTATAATGTCAATTTACAAGAAAAAGAAGGGTGCTATAATAAGAATATGATGTGTAATCGGTTTCATGTTTCTAATAAAAATGAAGGGAGAAAATCTTATGGCATTGGATTATGGGAAATGTGCAAAAGAAATCTACGAGACTTTGGGCGGACGTGACAATCTCGTGAGCGCTGCACACTGTGCTACAAGGCTTCGTCTGGTAACCGTTGACAATGGCAAGATAGACATGAAGAAGCTGGAGAATATCGACGGAGTAAAAGGCGTGTTCTCAAGCAACGGACAGCTGCAGCTTATTATTGGAACCGGAACGGTAAACAAGGTGTATGAAGAATTCCTGGCAGTCAGTGGGATGACTGCTGCAACGAAGGAGGAGGTTAAGGCAGCGGCGGCAGCGAAACAGCCGTTGATCAAACGGATGGTAAAGACATTGGGAGATGTATTTGTTCCCATTTTGCCTGCCATTGTAGCCTCCGGTCTGATGATGGGACTGGTAGAGGCGCTGGGAAAAGCAATTCCCGGATTTTCTGACAGCGCGTGGTATGGAGTCTTAGATATGATCAGCAATACGGCATTTACGTTCCTGCCGGCCATTATCGCAGTATCTGCCGCAAGGGTATTCGGAGGCAATATATTCCTGGGCGGTGTCATAGGTATGCTGATGATACATCCGGGACTTATCAATGCATGGTCGGTTGCGGGCATGGCGGAGTCTGATATTCCGGTATGGCATCTGATCGGCAATCTGTTTAAGATTCGCCAGGTTGGTTACCAAGGGCATGTGATCCCGGTGGTGATTGCCGTCTGGCTGATGTGTGTGATTGAAAAGTGGCTACATAAGCATGTGCCGGAGATGATCGACTTGTTTGTGACGCCGTTGTGTACTGTTATGATCACGGCACTTTTGACGCTGGGGATCATCGGTCCGATCTTCTCCACGGCGGAGAGTTATGTATTGACTTTTGCAAAATGGATCATAACGGTTGGATATGGTTTTGGGGCAATGATAATGGGTGGTTTGTATCCGGTTACGGTTGTCGCCGGTATCCACCACATGTACAACGTCATAGAGGCGGGAATGCTTTCCGAGGTGGGAGGCCTGAATACATGGATGCCCATCGCATCTGCTGCCAACTTTGCACAGGGTGCAGCATGTCTGGCAGTAGGATTAAAGGCAAAGAATGCCAAGACAAAATCAGTCGCTATACCATCTTCCCTTTCTGCAGCACTGGGCATCACAGAACCGGCTATCTTCGGAGTGAACCTCCGTTTTACGAAGCCTTTGCTTTGTGGCATTGCAGGTGGTGCTGTGGGAGCGCTGCTTGGCTCTATCATGCATATCGGAGCAACAGCTTATGGTGTGACAGGAATTCCCGGCTACCTGACAACCCTTGATTATCCACTTCAGTACACGATCGTGCTGGTTGTCTCTTTTACCATTTCCTTTGTGCTTACGTGGATCTTCTGGAAAGAGGATGAAGAAGATGCGAAGAGAGCGGTAGAAAAGACAGAGAATAAGACACAGGATGTGGCAGGGGAAATTCTTGAAGAAACAAATGACAATACCATTTATGCTCCGATTACCGGAAATGTGGTCGCACTGGAACTGATCCCGGATGAAACTTTTGCTTCCGGTGTACTTGGAAACGGCATAGGCATTGAGCCGGAAGTAGGAGAAGTAGTTGCACCATTTAACGGAACGATCGTAACGGTTGCTGATACAAAGCATGCTATTGGCCTAGCGGGACCAAATGATATGGAAATGCTGATCCATGTGGGTGTTGACACGGTAAAGATGCAGGGCGAAGGATTTGAAGTGTTCGTGTCTGCGGGTGATACCGTGAAAGCGGGACAAAGGCTTATGACATTCAGCATTGATAAGATCAAAGAAAGCGGGTACAGCACAACAACAGCTGTACTGCTGAATAACAGCGATGATTACGAGAATTTTAAGGTGATAAAGACCGGTGCTACGAAGAAAAGTGAGCCGGTAATTACGATTTGATGAAGAACAGGTAATATTTGTAATTATTAAAATAATAAAAAATTAAGGAGGAATGTAACATGAAGAGTTTTGAGTACACCATTACGGATGAGGTAGGGATCCATGCACGGCCGGCAGGTATATTAGTAAAAGAGGCAAAGAAGTATGAGAGTAAGATTGTTGTCAAAATGGGTGACAAGGCAGCAGAGGCGACAAAGCTGATGGCTCTTATGGGTATGGGCGTGAAAAAGGGCGATACGGTTACCGTAGAGGTAGAAGGTGCTGATGAAGATGCTGCTGTAAATGATATGAAGGCATTCTTTGAGAACAACTTTTGATCAGACTTGTGAATAGGCTGGATTTTCCAGCCTATTTTGCAAATCAGGATTCACTCACAGGGAATTTTACTGTTATATAAAAAAATAGGAGGTAGATAGCATGACTAAGTATGCTGGTAAGTCCGTCTATAAGGGCATTGCAATGGGGAAAGTATTGGTTTTGGGAAAAGAAGAAGATATGGTAAAAAGGGAAAAAATAGAAGATGCCGATGCCGAAATTGTACGGGTTGGCAATGCCATAGAAAAAGCACAGCAACAATTACAGGATCTGTATGAGAAGGCAGTGAAGGAAGTTGGGGAGGCCAGTGCTGCTATTTTTGAAGTACATCAGATGATGATGGAAGATGAAGATTATTTAGATGCGATACATAGTATGATTCGCACAGAAAATATCAATGCGGAGTTTGCTGTGGCGACCACAGGAGACAATTTTTCAGAAATGTTTGCTGCTATGGATGATGATTATATGAAAGCAAGGTCTGCGGATGTAAAAGATATTTCGAACCGGATCGTCAGAAATCTCATGGGAAAAGAGGGTAATGACATGGAACAGTCGGAGCCTGTCATCATTGTGGCGGATGATTTAAGCCCCAGTGAGACAGTGCAGATGGATAAGGATAAAATTTTGGCATTTGTCACTGTGCATGGTTCCACCAATTCTCACACTGCCATTCTTGCCCGGATGATGAATATTCCGGCATTGATAGGAGTGCCGATGGATCTCGATAAGGTTAAGACGGGAATGGTGGCAGTTGTGGATGGTGTCAAGGCAGAGGTCACGTTTGAACCTTCTCCGGAAGAATGTCTCAAGGTAACGAACAAGATCAAGGAGCAGGAGGAGCAGGCAAGATTACTGGAAACATTAAAAGGAAAAGAGAATGTCACAAAGAGCGGGAGAAAAATAAATTTATATGCCAATATCGGAAGTGTATCCGATGTTGGGTATGTATTGGAAAATGACGCCGGAGGAATCGGACTTTTCCGGAGCGAATTCCTATATCTGGGAAGAAATGATTTCCCGTCAGAGGAGGAACAGTTCCAGGCGTATAAGCAGGTAGCACAGACGATGGCAAACAAAAAAGTCATTATCAGAACCCTTGATATTGGAGCAGATAAGCAGGCAGACTATTTTGAACTCGGCAAGGAGGATAATCCGGCAATGGGTTATCGTGCTATTCGGATCTGTTTAAAACAGCAGGATATCTTTAAGACCCAGCTGCGTGCTTTATTCCGTGCAACCGCTTATGGGAAGATCAGTATCATGTATCCGATGATCACTTCCGTGTCAGAAGTGGAGCAGATATACAAGATTGTCGATGAAGTAAAGAAAGAACTGGATGATGCCGGTATTGTTTATCATGAGCCGGAGCAGGGCATTATGATTGAGACACCTGCGGCTGTCATGATCAGTGACGAATTGGCCAAAATGGTTGATTTCTTTAGTATCGGAACAAATGATCTGACACAGTATACACTTGCGATCGACAGGCAGAATGCAAAGCTGGATGATTTTTATGATTCCCACCACCCGGCAATCTTGAAAATGATCCAGATCGTTGTGGACAACGCACATAAAGAAGGAAAATGGGCAGGAATCTGTGGGGAATTAGGAGCAGATATGGATCTGACAAAGACCTTTGTGGAGATGGGCTTAGATGAATTATCCGTAGCGCCATCCATGATCTTGAAACTGCGGCAGATCATTCGTGAGATGGATTGAGGACGACATTATGACTATGAGTGAAACAGAACGGGAACAGATTTTTCAGAAAAGGTTTGAGAAGCATATAGATGAACTTCGTTGGCTGTATATGGAGCTTTATGATAATGCCGATATGTTTGGTGAGCTGGAAAAACAGTGCAGGGCTATTTATAAAGAACGTGATAAGGAGCTCATAGATATTGACTGCAGCAGGGAACAGGATCCAAACTGGTATAAGAAAAACGACCTGTTGGGAATGATGCTCTATATTGACAATTTTGCAGGCAATCTTAAAGGAGTTCAGGAAAAGCTTGATTATCTGGAAAAGAGCAATGTGAACTATATTCATCTAATGCCGTTTCTGGATACGACAGAAGGAAAATCGGATGGCGGGTATGCGGTTAGGGATTTTCGTAAGGTGCAGGAGAAACTTGGGACAATGGAGGATCTGGAGCATCTTACAAAGGCATGCCATAAAAGAAAGATGAATGTTTGCTGTGATTTTGTCATGAATCATACTTCGGAAGATCATGAGTGGGCGAGAAAGGCACGGAGCGGTGACGGGGAATATATGAGCCGCTATTTCTTCTACGACAGTGATGAAATTCCAAATCAGTATGAGCGTACGGTACCACAGGTGTTTCCTGCCACGGCTCCCGGCAATTTTACATGGATTGATGAAGTAAAGCATTATGTGATGACAAGCTTTTATCCGTATCAGTGGGATCTGAATTATAAGAATCCGAGAGTGTTTAATGAGATGATGTATAATTTCCTCTATCTTGCCAACCGCGGCATTGACATTATCCGCATTGATGCCGTACCCTATATCTGGAAAGAGCTGGGGACAAACTGCAGAAATCTGCCGCAGGTTCATACGATCGTGCGTTTGATGCGTATCATCAGCGAGATTGTATGTCCGGGTGTCCTGCTGTTAGGTGAAGTAGTTATGGAGCCGGAGCGCGTGGTGCCGTATTTTGGTACGGTGGAAAAGCCGGAATGCCATATGCTATACAATGTGACTACGATGGCAACTACATGGCATACCGTGGCAACCCGTGATGTGAAACTGTTAAAGAGACAGCTGGATATTGTGAATGCACTTCCGAAGGAGTATGTATTTTTGAACTATCTCCGCTGTCATGATGACATTGGCTGGGGGCTTGATTACGATACTCTTGAAAAGGAGGGGATGTTGGAAGTTCCCCATAAGAAATATCTGAATGAATACTTTTTAGGGATTGCCGGTGACAGCAACAGCCGGGGAGAACTTTATAACTATGACCCGGTTACGCAGGATGCACGGTTTTGCGGAACAACAGCCTCCCTTTGTGGGATTGAAAAGGCAGGTTTTGAAGAAGATGAACAGGGAATGGAAAAGGCCATAGATTTAGATGTTATGCTCCATGCATATATGTTCATGCAGAGTGGGATCCCAATCTTGTACAGTGGTGATGAGATTGGACAGGTCAATGACTATAGTTATAAAGAAGATGTCAATAAACGGGAGGATTCTCGCTACCTGCACCGCGGTGCCATGAACTGGGAAAATGCCAAAAAAGCAGCGGATCCCCATTCGGTGGAGGGGCGGATATATGGTCGTTTGCAGACTCTTGAGAAACTTAGGAAGTCACACCCTGCCTTTGTGTCAGATGCCGATGCGTGGACGCTTCCAACTTACGAACAGGGTGTTTTGTGCATGGGACGTTACCGTGATGGTGAAAAAATACTTGGCATCTTCAATTTTAGTGAACACGATAAAACAGCATGGATCAACGAAACAGATGGGGAGTATGTGGATCTGATCACCGGAAAGAGGATGCTTGCAAGGGGAGTGGATGTACCCGGTTACGGATTTTACTGGCTGCGCTTAGACGATAAAGACAGCAATTCCGACAATATATAAGACGGATCTTGTTGACTAATATTTTTAATATGGTACAATCTGTTTGTGAAAAGGATTTCATGTTGAATAATGTTAGAGAAAAGAGTGAAGCCATGACCATTAGCGAGATTGCAAAATTAGCCGGCGTATCCAGTGCTGCAGTGTCCAGATATTTTAACAATGGTTATATCAGTGATGAAAAGAGAGAAGCAATCAAAAAAGTGATAGAGGATACCGGCTACCGCCCTTCCCTGCAGGCACAGGTTCTGCGGACAAAGCGGACGAAGACTGTCGGAGTGATCGTTCCCAGGATTGATTCCAGTTCTGTGGGGCGGGTGGTTGCAGGTATTACGTCTGTGCTGGAGAAACAAGGTTATCGACTGTTACTTGCCGTATCGGAACAAAGTTCCAAAAAGGAGCTTGAATACCTGGATCTATTTGATAATAAACAGGTGGATGGTGTTATCTTGCTTGCCACGGTTTTTTCTCCTGCATTGAAAAAACAGATAAAACAGATGTCCGTTCCGGTTGTGATGGCGGGACAGCGTTTGGAAGGGTGCAACTGTGTATATCATGACGATTATCATGCGATGTATGATGTGACAAAGCTTGTGCTGTCAAAGGGATGTAAAAATTTTTGTTACATTGGCGTAACAAACCGCGACAAGGCCGTTGGAGCAGAACGGTTCCGGGGATTTCAGGATGCACTTGCCACAGCGGGCCTGCCTGTACCGGAAGGAAATGCTGAGACGGGAGAATTTACGATTGAATCCGGTCGTGAAAAGATGGAAGAATTGTATAGGAAACATCCGGATGTAGATGCAGTGATCTGTGCAACAGACAAAATTGCAGTAGGTGCCATGCAGTATTTAAAGGAACAAGGCAGAGACATTGGAAAAGATGTGCTGTTAGCGGGGCAGGGAGATTCCGTATTGGCCGCTAATGTATCTCCGTCACTTACGACAATTCATTACTATTATGAGGATAGCGGTGAAAAATCGGCACAGATGCTGTTGGAATTGATTGAAAAAGGAACGAT
>JAFLRM010000100.1 GCA_022511465.1 Acetatifactor sp.
AATTCTTCCCTGCCACTCTCTGTGCCTCGTCACTGTACAGATATTCCAGATAAGCTTCTGCAATCTCTCTCGTACCATGCTCCTCTACGTTACTATCCACCACGGCAACCGAAGGTTCCGCTAAAATACTGATGCTTGGAGTGACAATTTCATACTCGTCAGGATATTCCTTCATCGACAGATAAGCCTCATTTTCCCATGCGATCAGTACATCACCCTGTCCGTTTTCTACAAACGTATTCGTTGCTCCTCTGGCACCGGAATCCAGAACCAGCACATTCCGGTACAGCCTTTTCATAAACTCTTTGGTCGCTTCCTCATCATTGCTGTCCTGTTCCTGCTGATAAGCCCATGCGGCAAGGAAATTCCAGCAGGCGCCTCCTGAGGTCTTGGGATTTGGTGTGATCACTCCCACACCATCCTTTACTAAGTCATTCCAATCATGTATGTCTTTTTCGTTTCCTTTGCGCACCAGAAATACGATCGTTGATGTATAAGGTGAACTGTTGCCGGAAAATTCTTCTATCCAGCCTTCCTCAATCAAGCCTGCCTCTTCAATCGCTGTAATATCATGGGCAAGTGCCAGTGTTACCACATCGGCCTCATTTCCCTCGATCACTGAGCGTGCTTGAGAACCGGAACCTCCGTGTGATTGGGTTATCGTTATATCCTGACCTGTCTGCTCTTTCCAGTATTCAATGAACAAGTCATTATATGCTGCATATAGTTCCCGGGTAGGATCATAAGAAACATTCAACATCTCCAATCCGGCGTTTTTGTCTGTGGTGTCACCGCATCCTGTCATCACTCCTGCTGCCAAAATAACTGATAATAACGTTACGCAAACGTTTGCTTTCCTCTTTTTCACAATTTCTCCTTTCCATTCAAAAAAATTTGTTTTGACTCGAATTTTTCTTGTATTTTCCTTTGTATTTTAATATAATTTATATAATTTATAAGTATTATAACTAAATTTGCTATTTTATTTCAACATATTTTTAAGCAAACGTTTGCTTTCGAACGGGCGAGCTATTGTTAAATATCATTGCGTATAATGGAGGAAATTATGTCATTAAAAGAAATTGCCCAGATGGTAGGAGTTGCTCCTTCAACCGTTTCGCGCGTATTAAATAACACAGTTTCAACATGTGCCTCTCCCGAACTGAAAGAAAAAATATGGGAAGCTGCACGTACATTGAATTATGTTCCGGACATCAATGCACGCAATCTGAAAAAGAGAAAACATGATCAAGAAAAAAAATATAAGATCGCAATTATCCTGGCACGTTTTAATTCCCTTGAAACCGACCCATTTTTTCTTGAACTTTTTCAAAGTATTGAAGAAAGTTTATTTTCGCATTCCTGTACAATTCAACTCATAGAAAATACGGAACATAAAAATTTTTATGAGCTGAAGGAAGTGGATGGTATTATTATTTTAGGACGATGCCCTGATGAGATCTTGAATTGTATAAGAAAATATACACACAATATCGTTGGAATAGGCAGAAATCCAACAAGCTACAAGATGGATGAAATCATTTGCAACGGCAAAACTGCCGCAATAACAGCAATGGAATATCTGCTTTCCTTAGGCCATAGAGAGATCGGCTATATTGGCGATTGCTCTTCCGAGTCCCGTTATGTTGGTTATTGTGAAACCTTGATCGACCGCAACATTCCATTAAACTACAATTATATCCGTTCCACCGACCAAACCTATGACAGTGGCTATAAAGCTATGCAGGAACTTAGACAACAGAATATCACTGCGGTATTTTGTGCCAATGATATTTCTGCACTGGGGGCGTTCAAGGCATTATCCGAGTTATATCCCGATGCCGATATTGACAAACGCAACAAAAAAATATCGGTAATTTCCATTGACAATATTTCCAAGTCCCAAACATCAAGCCCTCTTCTTACCACGGTCAGCATCCCCAAAGAAGATATGGGACGAATGGCTGTCAATGTTCTTCTTGATCGAATAAGACACAACCATAGCGAATGCCTTCGAGTGGAATTCCCCTGTAAGCTTATAGAAAGAGACAGTTGCTATTCTTTATAAATACAATCCTCATTATAAAAAAATTCATACAGGTGAATCAGGGCACAAAGCTTCATCGGACAAAGGCTTTGTAAAGATACCGCCGTATCAGAAATAACACTGTACGGCGGTATCTTTAGTCCTTTTGTTATCCTACTTCCTTAATCTTTCCTCTTTCAGCCAGTTAATATCCTCCTCTGATGGCGTTTCATAAGCTGCTGCAATATTCAAACGGGCCGGTATTTCTCCACAAACATATGCGAAACTGACTTGTAACGTCCATTCGCCCGGGGTAACGGGAATTTGTTCCTGTATGGAAGTATCCTCTGTAATTTCGTCTCCCTCTTTTTCAAAATGATAAACACTCTGTCCGTCCGGTGAGATCACATCAACCATGATCCGCTCGCTCCCCGGGAAAATATTCTTATTTGACTTTGTAAGGAGATCAGAAAATGCAATCTCCAGATTGACTGTATTTTCCTCATGTACGTAAAAAGGCCAATTTCCCCGTGAAACATATGGCGCTACATATTTAGTACCTTCAGGATCCACCTCTTTTGTAAATGCTGTATCCACCTTAAAGATATAGCCCTGTTCAATATCCGCAATAAGTTCTTCTTTTGAGAGATAATACTCATAGTAGTCGTGATCAAAAAGGCTGAGTTTGCCATTGCCTTCTAACAGAACAGGCCTGTTCTCAAAAACCTCCGTTATCTCTGCCCCAGAGGAATACCATCTGTATTCCCTAATCCTTCTGGTGCGGTCATCAAATTCAGGATCTCCCTGCCGCCAAACGATAACGGAAATGATCTCTCCCAGTTCATCCCTCTGTACAGAGATATCAACTGTCCCTTCCTCTCTGGATTGGTAAGCCCCCAGCATCTTATCCTTATAAATTCGGATCGGTTGCCCCTGATACATCCAAAAACCGTCTTTTGCCCGGGTAATATCCCATGCCGCATATTCTTCTTCTAGCTCCTCTCTACTCAGACACAGCTGCAGTTCGATGTGAAATGCCCCCTTTTCCACACCAAATTTCTCTGCCAGCTCAGCGCGGATCCTATCCTCAATAACCTTGGGATCATTGGTGTCGTCCATTCTCAAAATGGAAAAGATCACACTCTCCGCCCTATCCTGGGCTCTTTCTCCCAGTGCAATGTCTCGGGCGAGAGTGACTCTGACACCCCATCTGGAGCTGTCACTGGCACAAAAAGAGGTAAGATCCTCCAGAAAAGGGGCCTGACCTACTGCAGCAAAGGCCACCATGCTTCCTGTCAGGAACAGCACGGTAAACAGCAGGGCAAACGCCGTCACCCTCTTATAACGGAGGATGTTCTTCACACGTTTCTCCACCTCCGTCTTGGAAAATGCACTGTAAAGCAGCGTTGTACGCCGCCCGGTGAGGGCCATGGCAAGCAGGCTGGCAGCGTAGTCCTTTCTCTCCTCCTCACCGCAGGTCTTCAGCACGGCGGCATCGCAGGCTGCTTCAAGGTCAGACGCAAGGCAAACCGCCATCAGCCATACCAACGGATTATACCAGTTCAGGCAGAGCACAATTAACAGGATGCCTTTCATCCAGTTATCCCTGCGTCGAATGTGCGTCGTCTCATGGACAAGCACATGGCGCAGCAGCATCTTGTTTTGGAAATCCATCTGCGTCGGCAGGTAAATACGAGGATTCAACAGACCACACACCAAGGGAGTGGCAATCCCATCACTGGTAAACACCAGTACATGCCCCATTCCCATGCTCCGGAGTATAGTGTTTACCGTCTCATTTTGTTCTACCAAAAACCCGTTTTTAAGCTTTTGGGCATAAGCATACTTCTGCCATCCCAAAATTCCTGCAGTGACTAAGAGTCCAAGAATATAAGCAACCGGTATGATGTCTTCCCAGACAAAGGGAGTGTAATACGGTCCCATGCTGTCTCCGTAGGCAATCGTGGTCTCAGCGGTTGTAGATACCGCCCCCTGTTCCCAGACAGTGTGCGCCGTTCCCGGCACCGCTGGTGTCAGCGAGTCTTGATCTTGTACCAACACGACCGCTGATGCCATATTATCGTTCGGCAGGGGATTGGCCGGAACCGGCATACTTAAGGGGATGCTGATAGAAAAAGGGACCAAAAAACGCAGCATCACAAGACTCCACAGTAAGGGGAAAACAAACTTTGGCAGTCTGTTTTTTAACAGTGCGCGCAGTATGAGCACCATCACGATCATAATACTTCCATATAATGCCATTAAATAAAATGGCATATTCATTCCAAAATGCAGCATTTATTTCGCCTCCTCTATCATGCGGGCAA
>JAFLRM010000101.1 GCA_022511465.1 Acetatifactor sp.
TGAATGTAATTTAAACTCCACAGGAGCAATTCACCTCCAAAAGTTATAGTAAAAAGTTCGTCTATTTGCCAGAAACCACACGGAAATTGTAAATTCCTACGGACAACCTGAAAAACCATCAAAGTTTATTCTCCGTATATATCATAAGTTTAAGAAACGAATTGGGTTTGATTATACCATATTGCCTCTCATTTGTCTATATAGGAACAAACATTTGTTCGACTCGCTGCAATACTATCACTCACCCTTGAGAAAGGAGGCCGGCCTTTATGGAAAGTATTATATTCTAAGTCTTCATGCCCCCGAAATAACTCTCCCTCTATGTCCACGATATGCTCAATGGTCAGGGACGTTCCATCCTCCAGGATCACCTGATGACCGTATTCATCTATTTTTCTCACTTTGCCCTGAATGGAGAGGTAAGCGCCGCCACTCTTCTTTTCGTCCGGCTGAAAGTAGGTGAACAGAATCTCCGGTAAACCATACACGTCCTTTCCACCGGTCAGACTCTCCCGGATCATCTGCAGTTTTTCATCCAGCAGCTCTTTCTTGTCCTCGTCAGGCTCCACCCATTCCTCCGTAAGCCTCTGGGTTTCCCTGATCGCTGCATCGTGTCCGGTCAGGGCCGCAAAAGGGCTAAACTGCGCTGCACGGTCTAACAGTGACATTTGCGGATGTTTGGTGGACACATGATGGGGAAGATCGATGATATCATCATATTTATGCTCATCATTCATGCCTTGTGGCCTCCGATCTGGCTATTCCGCTCTATGGTCATTGCACCTTCTTTAAGATTCATGCCCTTTAAAATGGCGTTCTTGCCGTACTTCTTTTTCACTGACAACATGGTTTCCTGAAGTTTACGTTCCTTTTTAAGCCTCGCATTTTCTTCCTCCTGCTCCTTTTCCAGAGACGCATAATCTGTGAATAGATCCAGCTGCTCAAAGGCCGGGGTCTCCTTTACTGTGCTTTCCTCCACCAAATGGTTAGCCGCCACCGTGATCCTGCGGACTAAAAGTTTGGGGTCTACGATCCTGTCATACAGCTCCATCACCGCATCTGTTATCAGCTTAGTGGATGAAGTCTGACGGCCCAGATTGGTGGAGCCGTGGGCATGTTTGGGAACCATCCTGCCGTAATGGTCTACCGTGACCTCTCCCTTGTAGCTTTTCCTGATCTCCTTGTCCGTGAGATTTTCAATATCATATCCTATGCTCAACACCATCTGATCTGTAACAAGCTTCTTTTCTACGAGGTCAAGCACAAGCAAGTCCGTCATTTCCCGGACGATCAATCTGCCTTTTTCAAAGTCATAAGGACATTTCAACACCTGACCGGAGCTCAAACTGTTGCTTTCCGGCTTGTACTCTTTGATCAGATCTATCGTGACGGGCTCCCAGCCCCATGCATGGTCAATGAGCAGTTCCGCATTGATCCCAAACAAATGGTACAGTAACTCCTCATTGTGGTACTCTCCCGGCCCGCCAAGGGAACATCGAGCGATATCCCCCATGGTAAAAAGCCCATTTTCCTCCAGCTTCCGCTGATAGCCGTGTCCTACTCTCCAGAAATCAGTTAAGGGCCTGTGATCCCACAGATACCTCCTGTAGCTCATTTCATCAAGCTGTGCTATGCGGACTCCGTTTTCGTCAGGCGTAACATGCTTCGCCACAATGTCCATAGCCACCTTGCAGAGATAGAGATTTGTTCCGATCCCGGCAGTGGCGGTGATCCCGGTTGAGGTAAGGATCTCCTGAATGATCTTTGATGCCAGCTCACGAGCCGTAAGCCGATATGTCTGCAGATAATGTGTCACATCCATAAATACCTCGTCTATGGAGTAAACATGGATATCTTCCGGGGCGATGTATTTCAGGTAGATGTTGTATATAACGGTGCTGTACTCCATGTAAAAAGCCATCCGGGGCGGCGCTATGATATAGGCAAGTTCCAGTTCCGGATGCTCGTTAAGCTCCAGCGCATGATAGGAGGACCCGGTGAATTGTCTGCCCGGCGCCCTGCTCTTTCGTTCTCTGTTGACCTCCCTCACCCTCTGCACGACCTCAAACAGCCTGGCCCTCCCCGATATTCCATAAGCTTTCAGGGATGGGGATACCGCCAGGCAGATAGTCTTTTCTGTCCTGCTTGCATCCGCCACCACTAGATTTGTGGTCATGGGATCCAGCTGCCGCTCCACGCACTCAACGGATGCATAAAAAGATTTTAGGTCTATGGCTATATATTGGTGCTGCTTAGTCATATGGAATCTCCCTATTTGCAATCCTGCCTTTCATTTTAGGCAACTCATAATGGGTTCTAAGGATATTATAACAGAAAATGCGTTCGATCATCACCTATTTTATGGTAACTGAAACATATATCTAGGCAAAATAAATCAAGGAACACTCTGGTCTCCCAGAATACTCCTTTTCGCCTTATCAGTATCCATATTCAATTTTTGTCCCTTGGTTCGTAAGCGCAAAGTAGGTTCTTTGATCGGTTCTTTCCACAATAAAAACACATTTGACAGCAAAGAAAAGCCCACTTGATCCATTTTCCTCTCAAGAAAAGACTATATCTAATACCCTTTTCATCTGCCATCATATTTCATTCCACTATACAACCATCACACAAGATTCCTCATAAAATGGTATTTTTGAATCATGTGTAATAAATTTTAATCCATCTGCCTTCGCCTGCGCAATCATAATCCGGTCAAACGGATCATTGTGCACCTGATTCGGATTATGGTATATCAGCGTTTCCAATGTCCATACATGATTATCAGCAATCGGCAACATTTGATACCCCATCTCCTGACATAGATCCGACAGTTTCGAGCCGCTAATCCGAATCTTGTCCGGCTTTGACATATATTTTATCGTCGTCTCCCAAATGGACGCCGAGCTGTAATAAATATCATTGTTCGCATCCATTATTAAGGCTCTAGCCTGGCTAGGTAATTTGGGATTATCATCCAATGCCCACAAGATAATGTGCGTATCCAATAACAGCTTCATTCTGTCACCCCAAACATTTTTGCAATTTCAGGATTCATCTCATCAAAATCATATTCATCATCATATAACTCCTGTCCTCTTGCAATTCCAACTCTATTTGCAACTACCGTCGTCTTTCTTTCCATAGTATCAGGTTGCATAAAACGCTCTATCATATCCAATAAAAAACGCAAATTATCCTCTGATAAGTCACTGACCTTTTGAACTACCTGCTCTTGTAATGTCAACATAAAACACCGCCTTTCTATAAAACGAGTCAGTCTCTCTACTGCCTTTATTATACGCAACTCAGTATAACTATATCATTATTTTGCCTTTAAAACCTAAACTACCATTCTAAAGCCAATTTTCAAACATATCATCCTAAAATTATTATACACCAGAAAGGCACTTTTCTCAATCCGTTTCTTTACCTCACGACGAATTTAGGTCACCCGTGACTTCCTTTTTTCTTAGTTTTATCCTGTCCACTTATATCTGCTTAATCCTCAAAACCTGCACAAAATGAGTATTTTCTGGACTAGACAGCACTGAAAAAATGACGATTTCATACTAGGACACAAAATATTCCACTGCGTTTTCAGGGAAGAACTCCTTGAACTCACCATATAACTGACCAGCGATGGTCTTATTGTGGGCAATGACCAAAGTGGACTTATTTAACGCGGCAATCACGTTCGCCATGGTAAAGGTCTTGCCCGAGCTCGTACCCCCAGTAAAGCCTGGAATTGGTTGCCTTCTTTGAAGCCTTTTACGCGGGCTTCTATGGCCTGGGGCTGGTCGCCGGTAGGCTGGTATTCTGAATGTAATTTAAACTCCACAGGAGCAATTCACCTCCAAAAGTTATAGT
>JAFLRM010000102.1 GCA_022511465.1 Acetatifactor sp.
GGGTTAGCCCCTCCGATAAACAGAGGGTAAGCCGCCCGGCTCTGGTTTCCCATGTATCGGATTATAGCACACTTATTTTCTATTATCAATAATCCATTCATGATTTGCCTGCAAAGAAAAACCAACCACCGCAATCTGACTGGTGGTAAATCACTTTTGCACCTAAATAACGATGCCTTTACAATTTATAGCCTTTGTCCATATACTCATGTATTGCCTTGACACTTTCTTCATATTGCGACATCAGGTTTTGTGGAATGTCTGGCCCTGCTTCTTCAAAAACTTTGAATGAATCAGGTTCGCATTTTTTTATGCCATATTCATCAACAGAATTTGAAAGATAACTATCAAAAGTATCCAAAAAACGTACTGCTTCGAGAGGATACCCGTTTTTGGCTTGTTCCTCTGTTATTGTCATTTTAACCCAACTCCTTTTTTAATAACTTCCAAATTTCTTTCGACAACGGCAACACATTATCAGCATTTACGCAAAATCATAAACAGTTGCTGATAGTCCTTTCTTATACCTACATTTTACAATTTGTCACAAGATTGTCACAAAGTCAAATTTATGCCCTCTGAAAATGGCTTATTTACTGCATTTCTCGAAAATTCATATCAAGTTTTTTTCTTTACAGAGTTGGATCCTGCTATTACTGATGTTCCTTACAACTCATCTTCGTGACCTGCAACTTAAAAACAGTAACTGCGTTGACCATCTTCTCATCAAAATTCCACTCCCGTTTCCCTGTATTATGTTCCATGAGCAGAGAAAGTCCCTTCTTCTTCTCCTCAAGCTCTGTCACTATGTTCATAATGCCATTGCCTATGATGCTCTGGAATCGTGCGGTGTAGTTACAAGCGATATCGTTTTCACTACGTGAATAAAGAGCATAATCTGTGTCCATTTCAAAACCAACGTTTGGACTTTTATGTATTAAATCAATTTTTCTTCCCTCTTTTGCTCCGTGGAAATAGAAAACATAAGCATTATCTTTTATTTCATATCCAAAGTTTAACGGAACAATATATACTTCTCCATCATCGTAAAAACCGATTCTGCAGCAGCTACATCTTCTTATGATGTCTGTTATTTTCATAGCATCTGTTACTTCTCTGTCTTTTCTTCTCATAATTTTATACCTCAAGATTCTCGTTTATAGTTCCTTTTTCATACAGACAGATTCTGCCATATCCTTATATTGCCCATAGTTCGGTATAACTTTATAACCAATCTTTTTGTACAATGACATTGCTTCGACCAATATTTCTCCGGATCCCAAAATGAAATAAGAATAGCCTTTCTCTCTGGCCGACTGTTCCAATAATTCCATTAGCTTCTTTGACAGCCCCTGACCTCTATATTTCTCACAGATAAATACTCTTTTTACCTCTGCGCATTCATTGTCAAATCGTTTAAAGCTGGCACATCCTATCGCCTTATCTCCATCATATACAACGATAGCGTCATGGATATCATCCAAAGCATTATAAGGAATATACTGTGCTCGATTCTCTTCGCCGCCGACAATATTATTTAAATAGGCATCCAGTTCATGACACAAAGAAACAAAATCTTGGTTTTTGCCGTCTGTATATACAAATACTTTATTTAACTCCGTCACTTGCCCTTTCACTAAAGCGTACATTTTCATATCCACAACTTTCCCATTTTTCACAGCATTGCTGTGCAATGTTCCCTCAAACTGAAAACCCGCTTTTTCAAGGACACGGCAAGAAGCCGTATTATAAGCAAAAGGTTCGGCAAATATTCTGATAATATCCGTGTGTTCAAATATATACTTGCTGATCTGCTTTACTGCACTTGTTCCATAGCCCTTACCCCAATACGATTCCCCTATATAATAACCCATTTCCGCAGTTCGAGAATGAATATTGTCACAGCGAAATACACCAATACTGCCAATAACCACATCATCCAATGTTATAGCAAACGCAAATGTTTTAGTTTTATCAGCCGACAACATTGCAGCAATATATTCCTCCGCGTCATTTACCGTATATGGATATGGCAGTCCGTCGCGCAAATTGTTTAGGATATTCTTATTGTTCAACATCGCTGCCAAGTTGTTTTTATCTTCCGTTTTCCACTCACGTATAATGCAATCCATCTTTATCACCTATTTAATCCATCAAATACATTTCTATACCGTCCGCTAATGCTCCATACCCACTCTCGTATTTGACCAGTCCTTTTCCTTCTTCCCAAAAAAAGTGCTCATAGTATCCTGTCTCCACCAGAGTACTATAGCCATGATACTCTCGCCTATCTCCATCTACCAAAATAAATTCATGCCAGCCTCTCTCATCCTCACCAAGCGCATCCTCTTCGCCGACTTCACTGCACACCAGTGCCCCGGCATTTAAAATCTCCTCAGCTGTCTCATATTTGCCTTT
This sequence comes from Acetatifactor sp., assembly GCA_022511465.1. Taxonomy (GTDB): domain Bacteria; phylum Bacillota; class Clostridia; order Lachnospirales; family Lachnospiraceae; genus Acetatifactor. The sequence goes on from JAFLRM010000102.1 coordinate 2,419, forward strand.
TGCCTCCTCTGCACGGATAAAATAGATTTCATCTCCCTGTACATAAAAGAGTCCAAAATTCCGCCAGTCCCCTCTATAACCGGCATGGGTGTCCGGTGCTTCTACATCGCTGTCTATTTTCAGTTCATATAAAGTACCTTCCTCAAAGGCTTGTATCTCCGTAATATACAGAGTCACCTCTTCTTCCTGCTGCGGCCCAAAGTCTGCAAAAGTAGCTTTATACACCTGAGAAGTGGTTCCCTTTGGAAAAAAATAATCATCCTGCTGCCAATCCTCTGGAACACCCTCTTCCGTTTCGTGTACATATCGCATTTCATTCGGCACTATGCATGCCGACAAACTCATTGTACAGATTATTGCCACTCCAAAAAAAATTGCCTTTTTCATACGCATCTCCATATCAATTTGCTCTCTTTGTCTCATTTTACACCATTATGCTGGTTTAGTTAAGACAATTAAAAAGTAACATTACAAAATTATCCGTCAAATAAATCCATAGGTCTGGAATAATATAATGCATTATGATATAATTGGCGTGATTATATTATAATATAGATTGCTTTTTCCGGTATGATAATATATAGAAAGATAAACGAATATATAGATAAAAAGGAGAATTACAGGATGAAGATAGCAGTTTTAATAGGCGGGACAGGATTCTACAATCAAAGACGATTCATAAACGGTGTTTTGGATGCTGCACAGGCGGATGGAACGGATGTGTACATCTTTACATGCGACGCATGGGGGTACGGGACACGCTATAAGTATGAAAAAGGAGAATATAATATTTATAATCTGCCGGACTTTAAGCAGTATGACGGTATAATCATAGATACGGTTACAATACATGACTTGGAGACGGTGGATAACCTTACCCGGAGGATTGCGGAGAGCGGTGTTCCGTGTGTGTCACTGAATGATAAGTTTGAGGGCGCCATCAACGTAACTGTGGAAAGTGGTGTGGGGACTCGTGCAATTGCGGAACATCTGATCAATGAGCATAATGTGGGGAGTATTTATTATATAGCGGGTCCGCTTGACAATCCTGATGCCGGGGAGCGGTTGGAAGTTTATAAGTCTGTCATGCACAAGCACAAGATTCCCTGGCAGGAGGATTATATTTATTACGGTGATTACACTTACCGGGACGGGATTAAGGCAGTGGAGCACTTTCTGAAAATGGACAGACCGCTTCCCGAAGCCATTATGGCCGCCAATGACCGCATGGCCCTCGGAGCGATCCGTAAGCTGGCTGATGCAGGATTTAATGTTCCAGATGATGTCATCGTGACAGGATATGATGACACCGATATGGCTATGATCAGCAATCCCAGGTTGACTTCTGTCAAAAAGGGCATGTATCCGGCTGCGGAAATGGCCTACCAGAAATTAAAACAGGTTTGGCAGAAGGAGTCTGTTGAGGACGGAACTATCTACG
>JAFLRM010000103.1 GCA_022511465.1 Acetatifactor sp.
CATTCCCAGTTAGAGATCTATTTTGAGGAACGTCTGGAGAGCAGGAATCTGTAAAACCGTCCTGAATGGCAGGGCATTGATTGACATGCCCGAAAAAACCTGTATAATGCAGATAAGGGCAGAAACCGCATGTTCGGCTCTGCCCTTAAGTAACTAATGACATATCTTATATCAGATTTTTAGAGTTTACACAAAACTTGAAACAGTCTCGTGAATTTTGTCAAAGTATTTATTTTGACAATGCCGAAATATCCATGTTATACTGGCACTCACCGTGGATATAAGTTTTCTCTCTCTTGTAAGCACTCAAAGGGTTCTTTCCACATTTAGTTGATTTGATAAAAGTATTCACCTAAGAGCAGTTTTGCCTTTAGTAGCGTAAAACTGTTTCTTCCGTACATGATACGTTTGGTAAGCTTGATTTTATTTACACTGCCCTCAGCCAGACCATTATTGTATGGATAAGCAATGGCATTTTTTATAGCATGGAGATCCTGTTTAAGACCGTTGATATAACGGTCTATTTCATCTATTTCCAATTTTGCTGCCGCTTCTATCCATGAGTCCAATTCATCATTTTTACCGGAAAAGATGATACGGTGAAATTCTTTCAATAATGTATACAACTGGCCAAGCACAGGATATTTTTTTATTGCTGTCTCATATTGCTCTGCTGTGATACCTTTCACTTTCTCAAGGTCGTGGTAGATAAGCTGACACATTGTTTTTCGGGGGATATATTCGACCGGAGTGTTTTCTTGCTTAATGATGCTGTTCTGGTGTGTCCGTTCCTTCTGCATAAAGACTCTTAAGGACGCAACGGTGCCGGTGTAGCCTTTTTGCGTTATGTATTCATGAATCTTAGTATATGTGATTCCCTTTGATCGCATTTCAATGACTTCCTGTTCATATGGTGCCAGTTTCCCCGGAAGTCTTTGGTCATAATGCCCATTGATCAGGGAGCAGCCTTCTTTCAGATATTTTTTTACAGTTTTTCTGACATGACCTGTGATTCGGGTGATCTCTTCAATAGAGTGTCCTTCGGAGTATAGTTTACGGACTTCCTGGACCGCTTCCTGCTTCTTTCGTATTTGTTCAAGATGCTGTCTTTCGCGGGCATTTTCTTTTATTTCCGGAATCTCTTCTTCCGGTATCGAAAGATATCGGCTAATGGTAGTTACAGAAGAATGCAAAAGAAGTGCAATATCATTAACTGTATAGCCTTCCGACCGCTTTTTCCGGGCAAAACGTATCCTTTCCGGGCGGTTTCTTGTATCGTACAAAGCCTGCATCTCTGGAGTTTGTGATGTGCCTAGGATTGCAAGGCGGGAGGGAAACAGCCGGTACATATATTCTTCCACTGCCCCGGACAGGTTTTTCAGCAAATGAAAACGGTCACTGATCTGTAGTGCTTCCGGATGGGAATTTGTCGCCGCGGATGCATAGGTCTGTGCGCCATCACGCGAAATGACCTGAAGATTCGGGTAAGATCTCAGCCATTCCTCCACTTTGCCAGTCTCCCGGGAATCCAGGAGGTCAATGATCCTATGGGTTTCCAGATCCACCATCACGGTTCCATAGGTATACCTTTTTCGAAAAGCGAAATCATCCACACAAATCTTGGTTACACCAGACTTATCCACAATTGCCGGCATTATTTTTGAGCAGGTCACAGATACTGCTCTTGCAGACTTTGACAGAATCTGCCTTTAATAAAGCGGAGGCGCTGACAGAACTTAATTTTACAGAGGTCATCAATATTTTATCAACAAGCCGCTTTGTTTTCCTTCCATTAGGCGCGATAAAGTCAAATCTCTCAGAAAATGTTTTATGGTCACAATTGGGATTGATGCAGAACATCTTTCTGGTATTTAATAAAAGTATCGTCTGCTTATCCTGTATGGGAATATCCTGAATTTCACGCTGATACCTGGAATGTACTTTTGATGAAAGAATTCCACAGTATGGACATGGGGCCTTTTCCCTGGTGTTTTGGATTTCGAAAACAATCTGTTTATTTTTGAAGTTACACCGGATACATTCTAAATCCGGATCTAATAGCTTTATAATATCCTGCTCCATAAAATATCACCCAGAATTATTATATTACTTTAATATTGCAAAATCAACAAAATGTGGAAAGAACCTACTTTGCGCTTACAATGCAGCAGGAGGGATATTTCATTTATTGTAAATCGTTCCGCTTTCTTCTTGTGGGCAAAGCAGATACGCTGAGAACGGTTTGAAGTGCCATAGAGGGCTTTCATCTCTTTCCGTATTTCTCTTCCTGCCGGTATTTCTACACGAGAAGGAAACTCACGGACAATGTATTGAAGTGATTTAACCTTTTCCTTCAAAAGGTAAAAGCATCATAATATGGTTACAAAATAAATAAAAAATTATTGTATGCAACGGTAGAAAGTTGTATACTTTTATTATATAATGAAAACGAGTTGATGTTAAAGCAATTTGGGAGATTTTTATGAAAAAAATAAAAAAATTGGTTTTAAAGTTTGATACAGTATTAATTATATTAATTATTGTAGGTTTTGTTGCTTGGTTATCAGTTAATAAAATAAATGAAACAATTAATTTGTATTTATCCATATTTGTTATTCCAGTTCTCATGTCTTTATTACAAAATGCTATAGTGAAAAAGCAGGAAAATAACAGTTATAATATTGATGTATATTTAAAAAATGCAGTAAAGGATGAAATTATCTGGAAATCAAAAATAGACAATTCAATAAACAATATTGTATATATAAATATTAAAAATACAGGAAAAATTGACATATATTGTTTACATATTAAAGTAAGTAAATATGATGGTACAGTCAGTTGGTTTGAAGTTGATTGCATGTTAAATATTGGTCAAGTATGCATAATACAAATGCCTTGTCATCGTGAAACAATCAAAGAAATTGTAGTTACGTCTACAATGCAAACGGAGAGCAGAACAAATAAATTCAATGGCATTCAAAGTAGTAATAATGGAATATATATTTTTTCTAATATGGAAAGATTTTCACAAGAAAAATACGCAGTATTTCATGAAATGGGTTTTGAGGTTTTTGAGAAACTGGAACGTTTCTGGTCTTAAAAGAGGACAAATATTTGAAGCCAGAAGCTGCTTGAATGTAAATGTAGTACCGTGTGCCATGGTTATTTGGGGACATATGTTAGATATTTTCTTTGCGTATCTGACTTATTGTAACAAGCGTTTACATGTTGTGTACACTTTTATTGTATAAATCCGGTTTATTATTTTATTCAATTTTACTTAGGTGATTGCGAAACAAGTTCGCAATTCTGATTCCAAACAAGGAAGAATTCGCGCATTGGCGCGAATTCCAGAATAAAAAAGATCCTCCCTATAAGTAGGCATGCAAAATAGTGGAGACCTTTGGCGGAAATATCCAGATCAACCGCTACGACGCAGAGGGACTGCGTGTTTTTTGTTCGGCACGAGGAGGGGAGTCATAAAGTGGATATAGTACATTGCTGAGGGCACCATAAGGAACTGAATACAGTCGGTAACGGAGAGGTAGAGCACAAGTTTGCAAGCGGAGATCGAAATAAACTGTTGCATGGCCATCATTATAGTGACAGAGTGTACCTGACTTTGGCCCCTTTTTTGTTTCCATAATTGCCATAAAATTGGTATAGAAAATTTTGGAATAATATGGTAATATACATATATAATATTTTGACATTGTAAAATATACAAATCGAAACAATGGTACTGATAATTAAAAATTATCAATATTATTTGAAAAACTGTGTTTTATGAAAGGA
>JAFLRM010000104.1 GCA_022511465.1 Acetatifactor sp.
AGATTGTCATGTTCTATGGCTCTAACTCGTGGAGCTATACAAGAATTGGGAAGATCGATGATTTGACCGGCTGGGAAGATGCGCTGGGAAGCGACAGCATCACGGCGGTATTTTCACTCGTGGAATAAAGGGTAATGAGACGGTTTTGAGGCAGACAACTGGCTGACAGATCAGCGGGGCTGTAAAAACAAATGGAAATCAGGAGGAATTAGAATGGCTATCAGTAAAAACGCACAAGAGTATCATGACAGGATGTTTCCGGGCTATGAATCCCAGTTTGCCAAAACCGATCCGGAATTTACGGAGTTATTTGACAACTTTGCCTTTGATGAAGTTGTTAATCAAGATGATTTGGATGACAAAACAAGACTTATGGCTATTTTGGCTACTTTACTCGGATGTCAGGGGATTGATGAATTTAAATTAATGTTGACTGCAGCCTACAATTTAGGAGTAACCCCTATAGAGATGAAAGAAATCGTATATCAGGCTACCGCTTATCTGGGAATCGGCAGAACTTTTCCGTTTATACAGGCTGTCAATGATTTCTGCAGAGATAACGGTATCACTTTACCATTAGAACAGACAGGAACTACGAACCCGGCCAATCGAATAGAAAAAGGAAATCAGGCTCAGGTAGATATCTTTGGTGATCATATGAAAGGCTTCCAAAATACCGGACCGGAAGAATCGAGACATATCAATAAGTGGCTGGCCGGTAATTGTTTCGGTGATTATTACACAAGAAAAGGTCTGGATTATAACCAAAGAGAAATGATTACTTTTTGTTTCTTATCAGCACAGGGTGGATGTGAACCACAATTGATCAGTCACATTGAAGCAAATATGAGAATCGGCAATGATAAAGCATTCCTGATTAAGATTATTTCACAGTGTTTACCATTTATTGGGTATCCGAGAACTTTAAATGCGTTGCGTTGTATCAACGAAGTGGCGGCGAAAAAAATATGAGGTTATAAAGCAGGAACCTATTATGAAAATACTGAAAATCTGTGGAAAGATGTTGCTGTTTCTTGTAATTTTTTTCCTGGTTATTTTACTGCTGGTATGGCTTTTTCTAAAATTTTATCCATCCATTGGAAAAACGCCGGACAAGGAAATGCAGGAGGATTTTGCACAAAAAACAGATCTGTTCTTTGACGGTCAATTTCATAATGAAAACAAATTTACCGTGATGACAGGAAAGGCACAGGAAACCAGTGACAGAGCCTATCCAAAGGACACCATCCCTGTGGTAAAAAATGCGGATATTCAAAGAGGTGAAGAGGGGTCCCTGACCATAACGTGGTATGGTCATTCATCTGCGCTAGTTCAGCTTGGGGATCAAAATATTTTTATTGATCCAGTCTTATCCAAGAGATCTTCTCCTGTAGGATTTGCCGGTCCGAAACGCTTTTCTGAGATAGCACTTGACTTGGAGGATGTTCCGGATATTGATGTTGTTTTCATCTCTCATGACCACTTTGATCATTTGGATCATAAGACGATCACGACGATTGATGCGAGAGTGCAACATTATGTTGTTCCTTTAGGTGTTGACAGCTATTTGGAAAGCTGGGGTATTGATGCGAGCAAGTTGCATCCGTTGTATTGGTGGGAAAGTATTGAACTGGATGGCGTAACATACACTCTTGTTCCATCACAGCATTACGCAGGAAGAAATCCTCTGAAACCCAATGCTGCTCTTTGGAGTGGTGTTCACTTTACGGATGGCAGCCATAGTGTTTATTATACGGGTGACTGTGGATATTACGACATTTTTACCCGTGTTTATGAACACTTCGGTGAAGTCGATCTTATGCTGGCAGATTCCGGACAGTACGATGAGGGTTGGGCAACAACACATATGAATCCAAATGAATCTGTACGGGCGGCGCAGGACGCACATGCCAAGTGGTTCATTCCTGTACATTGGGGTGCATTTGTGCTTGCAAATCATGCTTGGGATGAACCGCCGAAGATTGCGACCCAGGCGGCAGAACAGCTTGGTGTTAATATTGCCACTCCAAAAATCGGTGAAGTGGTTGATTATGGACAAATAGATTTATTTAACGAGCACTGGTGGGAAGAATTGGATTAAATGAAAGGAGAAATAACAATATGAAAAAACTTGGTTTTGGATTAATGCGTATGCCCGTACTAGACAAGACAAACCCTGCTGATGTGGATGTCGAGCAGGTCAAAAAGATGGTTGACTTATTTATTGAGAAAGGATTTACTTATTTCGATACTGCATTGATGTACAATGGCTTTGTCAGCGAAAGTGTAGCGAAAACCGCTCTGGTAGATCGTTATCCAAGGGACAGCTTTACGCTTGCTACGAAGCTGCACGCAGCATTTTTCAATTCGCTGGAGGATCGGGACAAGGTATTTAATGCGCAGCTTGAAAAGACCGGTGCAGGATATTTCGATTATTATCTGCTGCATGGCATTGAAGGAGCCATGTTGCCGAAATATGAGCAGTTTGACTGTTTCAATTGGCTGCTTGATAAAAAGGCAAAGGGTCTCGTGAAACACGCCGGTTTCTCTTTTCATGATTCTGCCGAGCTGCTTGATGAAATCCTGACAAAACATCCCGAAATGGAATTTGTTCAGCTGCAGATCAACTATCTGGATTGGGAGAGCGAATGGGTGCAGTCCCGTGCGTGCTATGAGGTGGCTGTAAAGCACGGCAAGCCGGTTATTGTCATGGAGCCTGTCAAGGGCGGTACATTGGCGCGCGTTCCGGAGGAAGCGGAGAAGCTGTTCAAGGATCACAATCCGAGCATGTCCGTACCGAGCTGGGCGATCCGCTTTGCAGCGTCGCTTGATAACGTAATGGTGGTACTTTCCGGTATGTCAAGTATCGAGCAAATGGAAGACAATCTCAGCTATATGTCGGATTTTAAACCGCTCACCGAAAAAGAAAAGGAACTCTGTTATAAGGTCGCGGACATCATTAACGGACAGATTGCTATACCTTGCACCGGTTGTTCTTACTGTACAGAAGGTTGTCCAAAGAAGATCGCCATTCCGCAGTATTTTTCGCTGTATAATGAGAATATGCGGGAAGATATGGCAGAAAAAGGCTGGACGGCAAGTTTTGCAAATTACGGCGTTTTAACAATGAAATTCGGCAAAGCCATGGATTGCATCGAATGTGGTCAGTGTGAGGGCGTATGTCCGCAGCATTTGCCTATCATCAAAAATCTCAAAACTGTGTCGAAGCACTTTGATCATTAAAGGAGATATTGGGAGGTACAGCAATGAGAAAATTTGCGCTTGTAATCATGACAATTCTTTTGATGATTTCTATCGCCGCCTGCGGCATCGGTTCAGACCTGCCTGATACGGAAGAAGGCTCACTGACAGAAAACAGCATGCAGAATGCCGAGCGCACGGAAACCGAAAGTGACGGAGGCGCGTACATCATTCTGAATATGAACGGCACAGACATCCACGCCAGGTTATATGACAACACCGCAGCGGAGGCGTTTTTAGATTTACTGCCTTATACGGTCACGGTGTCCAGAGCGACGGATGACCTGTGCGGTTCAGTCT
>JAFLRM010000105.1 GCA_022511465.1 Acetatifactor sp.
ATTCCGAGGCTTTTGCCATGCTATACTGCTATTATGCAAGGGATTTCAGATACTGCTCGACATTCAAATATTGAACACCGTCAGACTCGGTCGCTTTGCCGCGGTAGATGACATACCGACCGGTGATCGTACCAAAACGGTGCTCGGTCTCGGCGCACTTTTCGATATTGATAAGATGCCTGTACTGATTCGCCACGACTTCATTGCTATGTTTGATTTTATAAATTTCACAAGTAAGTGTGATGGGATCGTAAATCACCATATCAAATTCACCGACTGCAAATTGCAGTTGGAATACCTGTTTTTTAGGATTGGCAAGTTTCGTTTCAAGCAGAACAATATCTTCCATCATCCTGCCTTTGATCTCGCTTAGGATACGCTCAAGGATGCGGCCTCGCTGCATGGCAGAAAGTGCATTGAATTTTTCATCCAGCAACAAACTGCTGACCAGCGCGTCTGCTTGAGCATAGCGCATACCCGGTTGACTAATCACCGTAATCTTTTCACGATGATTGACGTCCGGGAAGTGAAGCAGATCTACTTCCATGATCAAATCAAGCAGAGACAGATATTCCCTGATCTGATATGCGTGTGTATCATCTACCTCAACCATTTGTTCTTCTTTATTGAGGATGTCCAGCATTGTCTTGACAAACTCAGTTATGGCGTCTTTATCGATGTTTTGCGTAATATCAACAGGCTCATTGCGATCGTGGAGAAGATTGCGCGCAGAGATGGCCAAATCATTAGACTCAAATGTTTTTGTGAGAACCTCTTTGGTGAATCGATGGTTAATATCTTCTACAACACGATTGATGGCGCTCGTTAGTTCTCTTTTTTCATACAGCTCATATAAATGGCGAAAATGACCGCCTTCCTGGTAATATTTTAATGAATGCTGAATATTCCTCGCAATAGCACTGTCGATATATTCGCCGGCGCTCTTGGTCGTAGCAAAAGAGGACTTCTCGTTATAATTGACGCCGCCCATGCTCATCGTTCCGCCGTACCGGATATACTCGTCGATACCTTCAATGCCGAGAACGGTTTCGAATTCCCGGTATGGGATAAAGGTGGTGTGCAGCAGGATGCATCGATCGTAAAGTTGTTCGTATTCGGTAAAGATAAACCCAAGTGAATCTGTACCCGACAGTACGATCTTCATACCGCTGCTGGCATAAATATCAGAAAACAGTGCGGCGCCTTCGATAAAATCTTCCATGAGGGTGACTTCATCGATAAACACATACTTGTATCCTTGTTCCTCGAGATACTTCAAATCCGCATTGATCTCCGACAGCGTATCTTTTGTCTTGATTTGGATAAACGCCGCCGCATTCAGCTGTTCGGGCGTCATATCCAATATTGCCTGACGAATCAATGTGGTCTTACCCGTTCTTCTCAAACCGTAAAGGATAAACACCTTATCTTGCTGCTCGCCAAATACGAAATCGTGTAATACAGAATAGCATTCTCGTCGTTTGTATTTTTTCACGGGAGCCGCCAGGCTTTTCAGCTGAGAACCGATCCGCACATAGGTGGAAAACTGATGCGTAGCCTTTTCCTCTCTCGTGCGTTCCGGTGAGGGGACAAGTCTCTTGAGTTTTTTCAGTTCTGTTTCTAATTCTTTTCTTTTTTCGATCTGGGCACGAAGCTCTTCTACCTGATTAAAGTCGACATACGTTTCGGTGCGCTTCTGATTTTGCGTAATGCGGTGGTAGTAATAATCTTTACCTTTTATTTTCTTAACAGCGATGCTGCCGGGGGGCAATAATGCAATTTCGCGTTCCAGTTCATTGATGCGCTCTATGATATCCAACTCAGCCATAAGTACACCTCCATCATATGTTATACCCAATTATACCCTTAATATTCAAAAACATCAAGGGTATAACGAGGGATAACGGGGATAACAGGTTGTTTTTCTATTTTCAAGTCCCGTTTTTCCAACTGAGTAGTATATGATGTGCGGAAAGCGTATGGATTACGCATAGATTGCGCACTTGGCAGTGAGACAGATTTTGAATACGCATGGATTACACACTGATTACGTATTGGAAGGAGTGATGCCATGAAAACAAGGGCGGACATATACAGTCAAGTTGCTGTTCTTCTCGGCGGGCGAGGGGTATGAAGGTGATCTATATGTCTGCTTTCAATACTACCGAGCAGGGCGAAAAGGACTGTACCCGTATCTACATCATGGAGAAAGGACGCTTGGAAAAGTAGCCCTTGGAACGGGAAAACAGCCAAAAAACATATCAGATTTTTGAGCCTTTTTGCTCTTTTTTTCCTGATATCTGAAAATGTGGCGGAACGCTTGTAAAATGCGCCTTTGCGGGGGCGGTTTGAAGCGTGGAATTACCGAAGTCTTTAGTCCCTACGGTAAAAAACGGACGAAAGGGGAGGTCATTTTGGGGGAATTGGATACTATTTTCCAAGAAGGGATACACAGAGCTACCGGATTCTTACATGGGTGGCTGTCTGCGTAGAAAGCCCGACAGAACTGATATACAGACTTGCCAGCAGCCTAAGTTACAAGGAGACATTGATACGGCAGTTAAAGAAAGGGGGCTTTTGCGAATGTACTACCGGGATAAATTGTGTGGGGAGGCAATGTTGAAACTACTGTGTAATCCTGATAGGAGAGGTGGATTTGACTGTATCCAATTCCAAGACTTAAAGGCAGGGGAACCTCATGGAATCATTGAGAATGATGCAGTGAACGAAAACGGAGAGCTAGTGCTTTTTGGATATTTGTCGGACATCCCCCGTATCCACCGTTTTTGTAATGTGCGCCAGATATTCAAGGCGTAATATGGCACGGCACCTGCAGATCAATAATCTGATCCGTTTGATGATAACAAGATTGCCCTTCTGGTGGTTGTGGATGTGTTACATTAGAGGAGTTGAATGAGAAGGCAGCAGGTTTTTCCAAGAGTAATCCGTTGTGAGATTTAGTGATTGGCCATATGACTAAATGCATCTATGGCATACAAAATGGATTTGAGTTTGAGTAGACAACAGAGATGCTGGAGTCCCATATTTACACAGATTTCCAGCGTTTTGTCTCCTCTGAGGTGTTTTTTGGTAATAAAATTGGGTAACTTTTCTATGTTTTCAATTCTTGGTAAGGGGGCATGTTAAAATATAGATTAAGACGATTCATTTAGAACCAATAGACAATAATTGAATATGGAGACTGATAAGACGAAGAGGAGTATTCTGGGAGATTGGAATGCTCCTTGATTTATTTTGAGGAAGAAAATATAAGATGAGTGAAGATATGTAAATGCACTATGGCGCGTACCTAGATTATACCATTCCATTTGTGTGGTAACTTAATTCTACCAAACGGCATAGACCATGTCTATTTTTGTGTGAAATTAGAATTTGCGAAATCTATTATACCTCATCTCTATTTATATGTCATCCAGAGAGTTTGAAAAATTTTTCGACAGAGGAAATATCATAATCCCGCAATTTACTTTTGAGCCTTGGTATGATATACTGTCAATGCTCAGCTTGCTGAGCA
>JAFLRM010000106.1 GCA_022511465.1 Acetatifactor sp.
GAATTTTCGGAGGTATTAAACGTGAAAAGAAAGTATTGTGCATTGCCTGAATCTATGAGTAAAATGGAAATGTATGGATTTCATTGGATGGAATTTGTGGCGCAGATCCCTTCTCCACTTTATATAATAACCTCATACAAAAACAATGGACTGCCAAACGCTTGTATGCAATCTTGGACTACGTTTTCAGGCGGTAAGAATGGTTTTTATGCGATTGTTTCGGCCGTTAGTAAATACGGTCATTTATATCAGACACTTCACGAAACGCAAGAAGCAGTTATCAACTTTATGTCTGCTGATATTTACGATAAATGTATGGCGACCATACGATATAATCAGTTTGATGTTGATGAGATTGCGGCGGCTGATTTAACCACTGTAAAAGCAGATATGGTAAATGCACCAATGATAGAGGAATGCTTTATTAATCTTGAATGCAGGTTTAAGTGGGAAAAGGAAATTGTCGAGGGAAATGATTATGTTTTAATATGCCTTGAAATTGTCAATATGCATATTGACGAACGTCATCTTGATGAAAATGATTTGGGAAGAACGGGTAAAACAGGAATCCTTTATAATATTCATCACCCAATTAACCCCGAACAATTCAGCGGTACCGCTCACGACTTTTTGGGAGTTATAGAGAAAATTAGGGATTATGCCGAATATTGAAAGTTGATATGCAATTAAATTCTTATTTATTTGCTTTCTCCATAAATTTCCCCCATTTTTCAAGGCTTTGCGAGTAGCTGCCTCTCAAATATATATCCTTTTCCTTTGCGGTGCGGCAGGCTGATTGATAGAATAAAAAGCAATGGCTTTTTAAATATTCTATTGGTTTTCTATTCATTGTCTGGAAGATAAACTTGTTTTAAGCTGTTGCAATAGTAATTCTGCAATGGGAGTAAACACCTGATATTTTTTCCAGATCACATACATCCGTGTTTCCAATGGAGGCTCTATCGGTCGAAAGCAAAGCGGACTGTCCCCATCGGTATCGGCAAGTTTGTCAAAAGTCAGCATATATCCCAATCCCTCACGCACAAATACGGACCCATTGTAAAATAAAGTAAATGTACCCGCAATATCCAGTTCGTCCGCCTTTTCACCACACCACCTTGGAAGATCTGCTTTAGCAGCCTGTTCAGAGCAAAATATAGGAAGCCCGATCAGATCATCAATGTGAATGGTCTCCTTGTCTGCAAGCGGACTGTCCCCACGCATGAGGACACCCCATGTATCAGGCTCCGGCAGAGTCAGATAGTTATATTTTGATAAGTCAGGCGGCTCAACAATCACGGCAAAATCAAAAAGTCCCCTGTCAAGTTTTTCCGTCACCTGCTGTGTATCTCCGCTTTTGATATGATATCGGAAACCGGGGTATTTTTTCTTAAATTCTTTGATGACCTGTGCCAGATAACGGATATGGTAAGATTCAGCGCAGCCAATCTGCACTTCACCTCCTGTAATATCATCCAATCCCTTAAATTCGCTGATGGTCTTATCAACCATATCCAGAATATCCTCTGCCCTCTTTCGCAGCAGCATACCCTCATCTGTGAGGGTCACATTGGCACTGCCACGCCTGAACAGTTTTTTCCCAAGTTCTGCTTCCAGTTCTTTCATCTGCTTGGACAAAGTGGGTTGTGATACATGAAGCGAATCGGCTGCTCTTGTCATGCTGTTTTCTCTTGCAATTTCCAAAAAGTAACGAAGCACACGGATTTCCATTTGAACCTCCAAAAAAATATAATTTTTCTGCTTTCATTTGTTCTTTTTATTATACTGACCAATGATATTCCGGTCAAGAATAACATGATATGAATTATAAGTATTAGACATATCAAGGAAGAAAGATTATACTTCACTTATCGGAGGTGAGAGGATGGCGCAGGCACTGGACACATTCGGTATCCTTTACCAGAATCTGATAGATGCCGGATGTGACAAAGAAACAATAGAGCAATGTATGTCTCTGGCAAAAGAGGATAAAAAAACAGATATCCTGCGTTTGCTCTCAGGACACAGAGAGGCATTGCTGGACACAGTACACGCAGGTCAGAAGCAGATAGATTGTCTGGATTTTCTGACCTACACATTAAAAAAAGAATTAAAATCAGGAGGACAACTAAAATGAACATGAGCTTTAACTTCAGCAACCCGACAAACTTAATTTTTGGTGCAGGTAAATTAGATACCCTCGGTGAGCAGAAACTCCCCGGCAAAAAAGCACTTCTGTTGATCTCTAATGGTAAATCAACAAAGGCTAACGGATATCTTGACCGTACCACGTCACAGCTTGAAAAAGCCGGCGTAGATTATGTGGTATATGCCGGGATCATGGAAAATCCCGTAAAAGAAGCAATCATGGAAGGCGCTTCGGTTGCCCGTGAAAACAACTGCGATTTTATCGTTGCGTTGGGCGGCGGTGCGGTGTTGGATTCCAGTGCAGCAATCTCTGCTATGGCAACCAATTCCGGCGATCTGTGGGATTATGTATTTGGCGGAACGGGCAAATGTCAGCCGCTTAATAATCCCGGACTTCCCATTGTAGCGATCGCAACGACTTCCGGTACGGGCTCTGAAATGAATGGCTTTGGCGTCATATCCAATCTCGAAACGAAAGAAAAAATAGGCTTTGGCGATCCGGGGCTTACTCCGGTACTTGCCATCGTTGATCCGGAGCTGATGACAACGGTTCCCGCTAAATACACGGCTTATCAGGGCTTTGACGCATTATTCCATAATACTGAGGTCATGATTTCCAAAGGCATCAATATCATGAGCGAGACGATTGCCCTGTCTGCCATTGAGAGTATTGCAAAATATCTTCCTGTTGCGGTGAAGGATGGTAAGAATCTGGAAGCCCGTGAGCATGTGGCATATGGCAGCACAGTTGCTGGTATTACGATGCAGCTTACAAGTACCACGACCGCACATTCCATGGAGCATTCCATGAGCGCATACCACCACAATCTGCCTCACGGTGCCGGACTGATCATGATTTCCGAGGCGTTTTACAGTTTCTTTGTGGAGCGTCATGTCTGTGATGAACAGTTTATTAAAATGGCAAAAGCAATGGGAATCAAAGATGCCGACAAAGCAGAAGATTTTATTACCGCACTGCTGAAACTCCAGAAAGATTGCGGCGTGGATGATCTTAAAATGAGTGATTATGGCTTTACACCGGAAGAATCCATGACGCTGGCTAAGGGTGCCCGTTCCATGCAGGGCGGTCTGTATGATGCAAACCCATGTGAACTGACGGA
>JAFLRM010000107.1 GCA_022511465.1 Acetatifactor sp.
ACGAGTATGATGTATGGGGGAATCTTGCGGTCTGTGAGGAGCGTGTGCCCAACCGTTTCCTGTTTACCGGACAGCAGTATGACCCTGTCACCCAGCAGTATTATCTGAGGGCAAGATTCTATAACCCGGTCATTGCACGGTTTACGCAAGAGGATACCTACCGTGGAGATGGGCTGAATCTGTATGCCTATTGCCGGAATAATCCTGTATGCTATGTAGATCCCAGCGGACACTGGTGTGACAATAAGGAACAAATATACCAGAGACTGGCTGCTGAACAGCCCGCTGACAGTAATGTATCGCAGTTAGAGCTGATGGCAAGAGCTGCAAACATAGCAAAAGGAAAAGAAAGCGGCCCAGGGGAAACCATAATACTGCGGGATCTTTCTAAAGATAACATAGTAACCAATCCATCTGCACAGATAAGTGGTAATAGCTATGATATCGACAAATTACAGAGGACACAGCCATATACTAGAGCCAATATAGTTTCTGGTTTAATGGAAAGGATTGCACAAAATGGACCCAATTCTGTTGACCCAATTGCAATAAGAGTGCATAATGGGCAGGTGCTGGTTGTTGACGGGCATCATAGATTGGAGGCTTTCCGTCAATTAGGCTATGATAGAGTGCCAATTAGATATTTACATAGTTCTCAGCTAGGAAAAACATATCCAAATGGAGCATACTATAGGTCGTTAGAGGAATTGCTAGATGGGTTAGGGATATGTGAATAAAATTTGGGTAACTATTCAGAATTCCATCTAGGGGCTCTTTGGTATTTGTAATAAATAGAGAATTTGAAAAACTTCTTTTCACGGTCGATCTGCCAACATGGGGATAACTTTTCGTATTTTCCCATAGTTGTTTTTGGTTGTGGAAAACATTCCATGCACCAAACAGATTATACTTCATATCCTCTTAAATCGGTGGATTATGAACATTTTTGTACTACTATATCTTAAAATTTAATACTTATCTACCTTCATTTTGCCTATTGCACAAAAACAGCTGATTCGCCTTTTTCCTGTTTTTCTGTTTCAATATAGGCATAGAAATCTGGAAGGAAGGTGGCTGATATGGCTGACACCATTAAAGAGTTTAATCAGACCATCAGGGAACTTCGGGAAAAGCTCAATAAGAATTCCAGCAACAGTTCCTAACCTCCTTCCAGTGATGTCCTTAATCCCCCCGGTAAACAAGGATCACAGCCTTCGGCAAAAAAACGGGAAGAAACCGGGTGCGCAGTCTGGTCATGATGGTGTCAGTCTTTCCGTCATTGCAAATCCGGATCTTGTGGAGCGGCATATACACTCTTACTGTTCTAACCGGCTTTATCACGATAGTTGCTTTGCGAAAGCATATATTAAAGAAAACCGCCATGAAATTGATGCGAAAGTCACGGTAAATATCACGGCACATGAACTTGTTGTTGTGGAGAAGTGCCCTTTGTGCGGTAGCGTAAAAGCAGGATCCTTTCCATGAAAAAGGTAAAGGAAAAGGCATTTGCCCATGGTAAACAGAAAGTCAGCTGCTATCATCTACACGAGTTTGCTAAGCAGTATGACGAGATCCTGAAAACTGCGTATGAGGAAAACTCCCTGCCTGAAATATCTGCGAAAAAGCGCGGTCGCAGGAAAAAAGAGCAAAGTATTAAATTTGATTTGCAGACTGGAGAATTACAAGGCATCGGTCTGCTTGGCCACAACAAAAGCTTGACCACAACAGAATCAATACTTTCGCAGCTATCCGAGAGGCGCTGGCTGGGAACCCAGATATCATATTTGGGTAAAAAGGTTCTGAACAGTTACAAAATTTGAAATATTATGAGGATGAGTTTATGGAAGAAAAATTGCAGATTGTTTTAAAAGATTATGTAAAAGGGGTTGAAAATGTTTGCAATATTTTAATAAAAAGTATTAACTGTTCAGAAAACCTTAATTTAAAAGGGAAATATGATTTTATGGCATATAGGTCAAAAATAAAAAAAATGGAGTTTGAGGCAGGAGGAATTAGTTATAGACTGCATGGTAAAGGATGTGAAGCTTTTAATGAAAAAAAATATATTGATTGGGAGTTTGGGTTTAGAAGCAGATGGTGTGGTATTGAACCATGGAAAGTTTCAATGACATTAAAAGAAAATAAAAGTAGTTATATTGAGTATTATGATGGAGATATAGTAAAAAGTTCGTGTGATTTATTGGTGGAAGAGGGCATTATGTTTAAAAAAAATGATCTATACTATTTTGAAATACCGAAGAGTGAAACTTTTAAACCGGAGTTTCCAATAGAATATGATACCTTGATTGTGGAGCATTCTAATTCAAAGTGGCTTATACCAAGAAACAAAGTTATTGATAGGTTTATAAGGAAAAGTAGTTGGGTATATAATCAAATCAATAGGAATGAGGATAACTATATACTAAGATTTCTATTTCAAGGAAGGGAAATTTATACTATCCCCTATAATGATATTGGATACCCCGAAAACGCTGTAAAAATTATGAGCGATAATATAATAAATAATTTACTAAAAACAAAATAACTATATCTATGCTTTTTAGGACAAATACCTTATTGTTCACCCCATGGCTTAAAGACCATGCTTGGGGGACATATGCTGGCAGATAACTGTTACCGTTATGATTACAATGGCAACCAAGTGGAAAAACAGCAGATAAATGGTATAACACGTTACACTTACGACACTGTAAACCAGCTGACCAAGGTGGAGTACCCTTCCTACACGGAGGAACTCTACTACGACAAGGCCGGGAACCGCAGTCGCAGGGTAGCGGGAGGAGTGGAAGAAATATACCGGTATGATTCCTTAAACCGGTTGACAGAATGCACCAAAGGAGGGACGCTATGACGCGGAAGGACTTCGTCAGGAACTGGAAGAAGACGGAAAACTGGTACAGTTTATCT
>JAFLRM010000108.1 GCA_022511465.1 Acetatifactor sp.
ACCGCGGTATGGCGGACGAGGATATTATGGCGATCGCGGAGTGTGATCGGGAATTTATAGACCATGTCAGAACAGTTAATCTGTAAGCATAGCATAAGTTTATTTAAGGGGCAAAAATTTGCCTCTTAAATTTTTGCCTATAAAAAGCGTAACCTTTTTGAAAACGAGAAGTCTAATTGGATGAACGCTGCAAACGGCAGGTGGAGCTCCATAGCAGCGCTTTGGACAGAACAAACACACAAAAGGAAGAAGCGGTATGAAATTTGCGGCTGCATATGAGCAGAGCAGGGATGCAGTGTACGGATATCTGATGTACATGACAAGGGACGCGGAGCTGGCGGAGGATTTGAGCCAGGAGGTGTTTCTGCGTATGTTCCTGCATCTGGGAAAGTTCAGAGAAGAATCAAGTGTGCGTACCTGGGCGTTGACCATCGCCAGGAACGTGTTCTTAAGCTATGCCAAACGCAAGCGTCCTATTCTTCTGCAGGAGCAGGGATGGGAACCCATGTCGGATATAAACAGCAACCAGCCCGAGGAGGAAGCCTTAAAAAAGGAGCAGGCGGAGAAAGTGCATCGCTGTTTGATGTGTTTGACAGAACAGGAGAGGACGGTGCTTCTGCTGCGTGACTTTGAGGAGCTGTCCTACGAAGAGATCGCTAAGGTCATGGGCTTAAAGGCTGAGGTAGTAAAAAGCCGCATCCATCGGGCCAGACAGAAGTTTCGAGAAATATATAAAAAAGCTGAAAATGACTGAGGGATGGCATTTACATTACCGTGCTCAGTGGAAAGGAGCAATATGGATAACGGGCAAAGAAATGCGGAAAAGATAGAGATTCCTGAAATTGTGTATCAGGGAGATGATAATAAACTGAAGGATCGCATCTTTAAATTCAAGTCGGGGAGCTTGCGGATCGCTGTGTTTACGGTGGTGGGACTGATCATGGGGGCCTTCAGCCATACTTATACCAATGATTCCTTTTTGCTTACAAAACTGGTCTTAGCAATACCTTATAAGATCAGTGAGGCCATTTATTTGTCCATCATAGGAACGGATGCGGATCCCATACTTCAAATGTTCTTTTTCCCGCACAGCGGACCGGCTGATATCATGGCAGAGTGCGTTACTACTGTGCTGATCGGCGGCGCGATCTATGGATCTTTAGCGTATTTTACGGGGGATAAGAGAGTGTTCACCCTACAGAGGTTCTTAAAATTTGCCGGCTGCTGGTGTGTCGTGATCCTGCTTACTATAGGCGCGTCCTATGGAATCAATGCGAAAGCGGTAGCCGACAATGATAGGCTGTTGGGTGAACCCGACTTTTTTCTGTATTATGGCAAACTTGAAAATGGCAGCGCAGACGGTGGAGGAGTAGTTGGCAGCCAGAATTCCCAAGTTCTGCGGAGATTGCTTTACAGCGGACTTGAGCCGGCGAAGGTGGAGCGGGATGTGGAAAACGAAGTGCCGTTGCAGTTGCAATGGCTGCCTTACCGTGTGGGATATTACCGGGTAAATTATAAAGAGTGCTATCTGGCCACCGAACAGGGAACGACTTACCGCATTTCGGAGGAGTTTGCCAAAATGGTGGGTATCTACTATGAGACCGGAGAGCTGCCGGAGGAGATAGAAGCACTTGTTTCTACCGGTGATTCAGAGATGCCAAGAGAGGAGGTCGAGGCAAGATGATAAAACTTGATTTATCCAAATTTCGGATCAATACGAAAAGAGACTGGATCATCTTCTGGGTGTTCGTACTGTTGCTTGCAAATGCTGTGGCAGGCTGGTCTCGGCATGTGGTTGACAGACAATTGAGAAGGTTTGGGAGCCCCTGGTTGTGGTTCGGCAATGAGCCCCAATTCTATGGTCGGCTGATCATATTGGTGGCGTTATTGGTCATAGTAGCAGAGATTGTCTGCTTCCTGCGACGCAAGCGGCTTGGACTGAGGTTGGCGATACTGGCGGCAGGGATAGTGATGTCCGTGGCGCTTGTGGGAGCATATCAGATTCACTGTATGATGATCGCCTCTGCAATCTGGGAGGAGGAACCCGTATATATGCGGATCGTCTGGAAGGAACAAAATCAATCTTATATGCCCACCGAGGAAGAACAGGCAGTGATTCTTAATCTGTGCAGACAACTCACAATAGTGTCAGATGAGTCAAAGGAGCGGGAATACATTGAGTGGCATTGGACACCTAAAAGTGAAGTGTGGGAAAAGGTTTGGCTGAGTATACATTTTGATGAACACTGCGGTCATAATGTTCATCTCTCGCTGTATATCCGGGACGACACGATTCTTCTGGACCGGGGTGTCGGATCCCAATCCCGCCCGTTAGTCACCGTATTTGAAGACAACGGACTGATACAGTATGTGGAAAATATAAAGCAGGAGCAGATTGAGGCAGCAGAATAGCTGTCTCTTTTCTACTATGATGGTCGTGTTATTTAATGTGAACGAAATATAGTTTAAAAATGTTATTGACAAAAGGAATAAAAGAATATACAATAAATTCATCAAGAGTAATCAGTGAAACGTGTTATCGACACATTCAAGGCACAATCTGCCACCTTACTCAAGATTTGGATCAATATTATAGTGGCAGAGGATTGCAGGATCAGTGTTGGACACGTTAAATATTGCTCAATGTCGTATTGCAGTGATTTTCTATCCGAACTCCTCTGTCAAGAACAAAGGAGGAACCCAATGGGAGAGATCAGCAACACAGTAAACCACTACTTTTCTGACAACAGGAGATTCGCCGACCTGTTTAATGGTGTGTATTTTCGGGGAGAGGCGGTGGTCAAAGCGGAAGAACTGACGGAGGTCTCGGAGGTTTACCATGAACCTATCAGGAAGAAAGGGAAGCGCACCGAGCGTA
>JAFLRM010000109.1 GCA_022511465.1 Acetatifactor sp.
TAATGAAGAGGTTTTGGTAAATAATTTGATGATGGGTGGTGTAAAGGAACTACATACATGAAACTAAAATTTTAGATTAATTACATTAATTTTCAAAAATAGCACGAGAAAAAAGGTTTCTATTGATGCTGTGTTTGGGTATGACACTTATGATGCTGATTTCAGTTCTGATAATTGGGAAAAATACTTTGAGTGGTACTGTGACAAAGCTATAAACTACGAGAGGTCGTAAAGAAATTTGCAGAATGAATTATCATTAAGGTTTTTCCTGAAAACGGTGCTGTAAAAGGAGCAACCCTGAGAACAATGATGGTATGGAGGAACGACTTATGGATCCAATGGACTTAATACGGGATAAATTCTCGCAGGATTGTACGATTGAAACAGTCCGGCACCTGCTCATGGCGCATTTTGATCTATCTGAGGAAGAAGCGCAGGCTGAGATTGATGAGTACTTTAAGATCGTAGATATGATTGATGAGGAACGTAAGAAAGCGGAAATGATGCAGATTATCGAGAGGGGTGAAAGAGGGTAATAGGAGTTTGGGGCATACAATTTGGCGTAAGTCAGGGTGTTTCGGCAAATTATATGAGTTTTACCAAAAGATTTTGACTAATACGCAAAATTTTGACAGAGTTCTAAGAAAAATATCACTTTTGACCGCGCAGGAAGATTTCGATAAATTTTGATAACAATATACAATTTTTTGTGATAACATATTGCGCAAAGTGATAAATGATATTTATTTGGGAGGCAGTCATAATGGATAATGAGCAGATTAAAGCATTAAGGCAATTTACTGATAATGATCTCAGGAAATTGAACGGACTGAAAAAAATGTGTAGTTTTTCGGAACTTAAAGAAACTGATGTGACCGGACTGCTTAAGGATTATAATACATTATGTGGAACAGACAGAGGATTGTGGGCTATTTTTGGCAAAGGAAAAGGGATTGATAATTGGACATGTCTACATGTAGGCAGTAGTAAAGATATCAAATCAGAACTTCTTGAAATTTTCAAATTGATGATATCAGAACCAAAAGAGAAGAAAAAATCGACAACATTTCATAAAGAAGTATATGATTTCTGGACATACATGGATAAGACAAGTCAAAAGTATAGAAGTATGTATAATCTGTGTAAAAAATTTGTTGTATTTGAAATTGATATACATAAATATCTTGAAGGTATTGATACTGGAAAATATGGCCGCGTTGAATATGCAGAGGTTAAATTTGCATATGAAACCAAGGCTTTATACTGGAATCCAGCTCCCGCAATGAACGGTAACAAAGAAAAAGAAATCTATAAAAATGAATTTGTTGATCCATTTTATTCGGAAAGTAATATGGAGCCTTGCGCAGCGGCGTGGAAGCACTCATTACCGGAAAATGTATGGAACATGGGATAATTAAGGTAGCTGAATGAAAGATATTGAAAGAGGAAAAAACCGAAATAATTTACTATGATTGCGCAATATAACATTATCGCTGAAATTGTAAAAAGATGCATTAACAACAATCCAAATTTTAATGAGTGGGAAAAGGCGTATAGAAAAGCTTACGAGGACGAAATTAAAGAATTTGCCAAACAATATTATTATTCGCTTGAACAAAATAGAAATGAAGGCATAAACAGTGGACAATACTAAAACTACTCCTTACCAGGATATCTACTCGGAGATAAAAGAAACGCTGTTGATGTCAAGAAATCAGGCATACAGCACAGTCAATTTTGCAATGGTATAAGCTGCCTGACAAATTACAAAAGGAGTTTGAAAGCGGCTTTTGTGCGAAATCTTCGATAATGACAGAAACTGGTATATGGAAGAATATATTTGTTCGGTATGGTCAAGCCGGCAATTGGAACAACGGATATCCACTGCCAAAGAAAATGGTCTAGAAGCCTTATGGTAAAGTAGCTAATAGAGCATAGCGGTTACAAGGAAGACGCAAGTAAGTGACGAGGAAAATATCTATTGATAAAATCCGGATTTCGCTATATAATAACATTACAAACACATGCAAAACAACTGCAAAATCAATAGGAGGAGAATCGTGATGGCCGAGCAGGTACTGATCCAATTTCGTGCGGATAAAGCATTAAAACAAGAGGTGACAGAGATTTATGAGTCTCTGGGGATGGATTTACCAACAGCATTTCGGATGTTTATGAACAAAAGTAAAATGGTGAGGGGTCTTCCGTTTGAAGCTATTTTACCGGAGGCAGCAATAACAAGAGCCGAAGCAAGGAAAGCGTTCTATGATTTAAGAGCACAAGCCTCGAATGTACCGGAGATGACTCTTGATGAAATTAATGCTGAAATAGCAGCTGTCAGAGCAGAAAGAAAAAGGTAAGTGCTTATGATTTATTATGCAGTGATTGATACGAATGTTTTCATCTCTGCTTTGCTTTCCAAAAAAGCAGATGCCGCTACAGTACAGGTCTTGGATGCTGTATTGGATGGTACAATAATACCGCTGTATCATGAGGATATTTTAGCAGAATACGATAAAGTGCTTCATAGGAGTAAGTTTCATTTTAAAGAGGAGACGATCAAGTTGATCATAAATGCAGTTAAGCAATACGGTGTAGAGATCTTTCCGCAGCCTACAGGTGAGATATTGGTAGATATGGATGATTTGATATTCTATGAAGTTGTAATGGAGAAAAGGGATGAAGATGCTTATCTGGTAACAGGTAATCAGAAACATTAT
>JAFLRM010000011.1 GCA_022511465.1 Acetatifactor sp.
CGGGGGACACTCATTTTTTGCAAACCCGTTATTTGTTGCTTAACAGGAATGCTCCCTTGGTTCTTCAAATCCATAGGTGTCATGACTTTTCGAATCACTGATCTCCACAAACCTAAATGGTCCTCTGTCAAAAGACCAATGTTTTTCCGTAAATCATAAATTTAGAATCTCTTCATTTTTTCCAAAAAAGCCTCACATGCTTCTTCTTCAGTAGAGTAAGACTTCTCTCCCGTTTTGCTTCCTCTTTCACTATAATATATCTTCCACTCGTCCTCACACGCCAAACATAACTTCTCATTTGGCATTCCAATCGGCATTATAGAATATATATCGTGTGAAATCCCTAATCGCTCCAGCTCATTATACAATTCATTGATGTTCATTATAAAATTATCCCCTTTGAATACTTTCCTGACCGAGAATCATACTACAGATTAATTAAATCATCCTCAAAATCGCAGGCGGCTATCGCATCATTACAATGTTCCTTTATATATCCAAGAAAATCTGATATTTTTTTAATATATATACTTTCTTTAGTGTCATTTGGTTCAATGTCAAGATAATATTTCCAGTACAAAAATTCAGAAGGATCTACGAAATAGCGTTCAGCATCATATTCCCTATTTTTTTGAACGCTGATATCACACCACTGAGTATTAATATAAGTTACTGCCTGCTTTTTTCCATCGGTATACTTCAATAGTAGTGCAAACAACTCTTCATAAGTTAAATCTGTATCAATAAACATTTTGCAATATAAATTATCATACATTATTCACTAACCCTGTCTAATGAATCCGGAGCTCCTACATGCCCACATGATAGCAGAAAATTTCCTTACCCCTCAGAATACGCTATGCCCTCTACATAGTTTCCTCAAAGGTATCAACCGGCTCATTGTTCCCTTCAACATATACATAAACTATTTTCTTCACTGCCTTGGACTTCTCGATAGGCTTGTTTTTCTCATCTGCATAGTTGATTACCCATTCATACTCCACGCCATTTTCTGTTTTTTTCTGAAACTCTACCATGGGTTCCACATGCTTTCTCGATTTCCTCGGCTTCTCCAACAGAGCATGCGCCACTTCATCCACTCCCATGCTTCTCCGAAAATCCCACTGGCGCTCCCTGTTTGCAGGATTGTCAAAGTCCCAGATATCCTCATAGAGGGTAATTCGGATGGCATCATTCTCCAGTTCCACATTTTCATGGCAGTTCCGAAAACTCTGCAGCCTTTCTTTGCTGATAAACTCATAGTACGGCCTGCCAAACCACATCTGATAGCAGGAACCAAACCACACCCCTTCATATCTGTGACTATGTCCGGGATTGTATTCGATATCCACTATTTTTTCTGGTAATCCTATTTTGCTCGTTGTAAACTTTAATCCTTCCAAACCTCTTTTTCTACAGGTATAAGACGAAATGCTGGTCTCATTTTGCCAAAAGAAATCTTCCATTGTACATTTATAAGCTACAATACCATCTTCCGCCATATATTTATCTATTAATTGATCAACCGGTTCTGAAGTCTGTTCTTTCAGCAAATTGATTGACAGTGTAACTGTTCTTAAGGCTACACCATCCTTTACAATCGAAAATTTATTTTTGTCCTTTGTCAAAGTCAAAGACATTTTATCAGTTGTTATATTTGTCTCTAAATATTCATATAGAGTATCTTTGCTATACTGGGTTCTTTTTCCGTCATACATCATTTTTTCCGGTTCAAAACATTGACAAACCACTTCACACCATTCTTTATTATTTCAAAAGTTATTTTTACTATATCATACATAAGACGCAATACAATTCTATTATCCATGACCAAAAACTCCTTCAGGAACCTGATCCACATGTCTAAAAACATTTGACAGATCTACTGAGAAAATATAGTGCCCGTCATAAGGTCATCCGAACTTTATCTAGGAATATCTGATCGCACTCTGCAATTGCCATAATGTCCGCGTCCTCCATACCACGCATCAGCATATTTTTGACAATAGTATGAGTTCTTTCATCTGCCCCTTCCCGACGCCCTTCTTTGTGACCTTCCATGCGACCAATACTTCTCTCTTCCTCTGCCCATTCCCTCAATGCCTGACACATATTGTATTCCTCCTCATTCTTCATATTCTTCACTATGTATCTCTCTTTCTGTCTCCACACAGAGGACCACTCCAGCATCACAGACAATGTTTCCAGTGTATCCGCATCCAGCTGTTGGTATCTGGAATCGCTCTCTGCCAAGCGCTTTAATCCTTCTCTGTCCTTGCGATACTGTAATGCCTGAAACAAGACTCCCACCTCTGTATGGAACACCTGCAGATTCCGCGCTTCGTTCAAGCAATACAATTGCAAAGGATAATCCTTGAAAATCTTTCGGAAGATATCCTTCCTGCATTCAAAGTTCATCATATCCCCAAGAGACCTGGGGCCATCCCACGGCTCTGTCCCGTGATACAAGCATAGTGTATATACCGGCACAATGCGGTCCGTTCTTTTAATTCCGCAGATTCTTTCGGCTATGGTCTTTAATTGGTTCTCCTGCCTGTTCTTCTTTCTCAGAGCATCCAGCTGTTTTCCATACTCCATGACATCATACTGCATACAGCGAAACGGCATGCCGTAATCAATCATCTCCTGATTTTCTACCGCCAATACACGCAGCGTCTCACCGCTCTTTAGCAGTTTACAGACATCGCGGATACGCTCTTTGCGACTTCCCGTTTTCCCAGCCTCTCCAATGGTTCCGTGGTATATCTGCGAGGTTTCCAACAGATCCTCCGCATGGATTACCGCCTCCCCCTGAAAAAATATGCCGTTAAAGAGATCGGCAAACCTTCGGTTGTCGCTCAGGTAGTGGTTGATGGAGTTACTGATCTTCCCCATATATTTCCTCCTCTGTACGGACAGAGGAAAATCAAAGCCCTACACCCGGCACGCACTGACAATACCTCTGCCACTTATTCGACTGAATATTGTTTTGAGTAAAGTGGCAGAACTTGCCTTGAATGTGCTGACAGCACGCTTCATTGATTACTCTTGATGAGTTGATTGTATCTCTTTCTGTTTGTTTTGTCAACAATATTTTGGAATGTTTTGTTCGGTTAGTTGGTTTAATCAAACAAGAGAATAGTTGGAATGCTACCATTGTTTCTTTATTCTCTTGATACCCTCTGCATTTTTACTGTATAATTTATTGTCCCGGGTAAAATAAAAGGTGAATTCATTTTCTTCTAACAAATTTTTTAGAAGCAGCAAGGATTTATTTATATCATCTTTTCTAAAGGATGGGTAAATATCAATTTGATATTGTGTAATTTGGGTAAAGGAAGCCCACGCATTCTCCGAATCCATAATCCTTATATCGATAAATGCTCTCTCATGTTCAAGCCTTATTGTATAGTTATGGGGCAGATAATTATAAGTCAGCACAAAATATCCCATGTGATGAAAAGCACGGCAATCATCTGTTTTGATCATATCCTCTCCAAATATTGTTTTTACTGTATCATCAAATACAGTTATGAATTTTTCCTCTATACGTTCATTGCGTAAATTCAAGACAAAAATCTCCCATATTAATAAATATAGATTACAAATCATTTCAATAAATGTGAATCTGTCACGCTAAATAACATATATTATATGAATATACTGCCCGCCCTCTAAGCCCAAGCTGGATGGAACGGTATTCCATTGGATTACCAGACAAATCTCTCTCAGGATCCCATTGGCATCGGATATCTGATCTGTCTTTATGCCCTTTTTCTTTTGACTTACCATCTTTACAAAGTAGTAGCCGTAAAATGCCGCCAAGATGACGATTCCCACTATTTGATATAGCATTTATATTTTTTCTCCGCCTATTTCTCACGAAAACTATTATTTTGTTTTTAACTTTCCCTTTCAAAGTTATAAATCATTATATATTCTTCCTGATTTTCATCCACAATCTTAAACCCCACTTTTTTGTACATTTTCGCTGCATAATTAGCTTTCTGTACAGATAGTGAAGCTTTCTTATATCCGCTTTCCCTCAACTCCGACAACATAGTTTTCATAAGATCAGTGCCGATACCATATCCACGATATTCCCGATACAGTGAAATAGCAAAGGACGGTGTTTCATCATCCACGTGACCATAATCATTCATGATCCTTACCCACACCGCCCCAACAATTTTATCTTTGACGACCGCAACAAATGCCCTGTCATGTTCAGAATCACCAAAATCATTGATATATACCTGTAATTCAGGGCGATTTATCACTTCCCTCGGTGGTGGACAGGCTCCGTCGGGAATAAATATAGCATTATAAAGGAAATCGCTTAAAACAGGATACTCCGACTGATCCATTTTTCTGATTCTATAATTCATTGCATTATCCCTATTTTATTACAGACAGTACTCCAATCCCGATACAAATTAGTAAAGTTTTTCAGGAAACTCAAACACATCCCCCGGCTTAATATAGATAAACTCTGACTCCGTGGCAGTAAATACCACTCCTTCGTCCTGAATATAGATTTCACCCTTTACCTTAAAATCTTCATCCTCAAAGGAGAGTACCTCCCCGTCCACCCTGGCTTTTCCTTCCAATGTGGTCAGCCGATACAGACCGATGGTGGCTTCATATATTCCATCCCCCAGATAGGTCAGCACCAACTCGCTATACACATCGCTTGTTCCCTGCATATCAGCATAGAAACCCGTATAATCATCGGTCTTAGGAACCGAGACCGTCTGACCTATTCTTTCACCGAGCTGACCGGCCAATTCATAGACACGTTCCCGGGTAAGTTCAGCTTTCTTTTGGGCTACGATCAGAGCCGTCATACTTCCGCCTTCATACTGTGTGCCCGCAGCCTCGGCTTCCGACTCCTTATGCGCTATCCACTCGCGCTCCTCGGCCGTAAGTTTTGCCATCTCCTCCTCGCTTAATACCTCTTTCAGTCTGCCCCAAATGACATTTAACTCACTATCCCATAATTCAAAAATTTCTTCTGCTGCTCCATTCATGTCAGCCTGTGAAATAGCATCCTGCAATTTTTGCTCCAGCCTGGCCGCCTGCTTCTCAACCTCCTCAAGCTCTGCAGCAAGATCAAACTCTTCTGTCTCATTATGCGTTGTTTCCGGCTGTGTTACAACGCCCTGCATCGAGGTACTTCCATTCCCTCCCGTACCCTTATCCTCTGCATCGTTTGGTTTTTCAACGGTTTCTATCGGCTGTGGTGTGATCTCCACCGCTCCATCGCCATCCGTTTTCCCACAGGCTGACAACGCAACCACCATCAAAGATGAAACCACTATCATTAAAAACCTGTTCATTTTTCTCCTCCGTTTTCCCACGAATTAACTGATCCCCGCCTCCTCAAAAAGCGCAAGCACGGTATGCCCAATCTCTTCACAGGATGCCGACATCGGCAAAACTCTTTCTATCGTAGGATCACTGGCATCTAAACCAAAATAATATCCTTTTTTATACCAATAAGTAAACATCATCTCATTTTCCGATGGAATAAACTGCACATTAACAAGCCACCGTCCTGACATAAAAGCACGCCAGCTTTTGCCCTTTGTGGCAAGTTTAAAATAGGGAACTGCCTCTTCCCTTTCTTTCTTACTGACAACCTGTTAAAATAGCTTAAACTTACCCCAAATCCTTCTTCATACCGAAATTCCGGTACAAACAATAGTTCTTTTTTCCTGTCAATATAAATTGCTATATTCGTATAGGCAAACTCAATATCCTTAAAATAGTAGGAATACTCCCCGGGCGAAAACTGGAAATTCTCCTTTTCAGCGTCCCTCACACTCTTTGGCTTTAGCTGTGTCTTGGTCACGGCATAATACCATGTGTAATACCTTCCCACCTCAAAATTGCCTTGCCTCGGACGAACACGACATTTACAAATTGCCACCTTAACTCCTCCTCTTGTGCGTACAACACCCCAGATCATCACCTTGTAACAGGTTCCGCAGCCAATTATATAATCCATCAGAGTGTTGTATTTCAGCTATTTCCAGGCAGGTTTTTTATTGTGGAAATCCCTTTACAAAATTTCATATATATGGTATAAAATTTATGATCTTTAAAATTCCATCTATTTTTTATAATTTGATTTATTGAGAAACCCCAATAAGGAGCAAACACAATGAAATTGTTTAAGGGATCTGCAAAATCAAAAGTCATAGCCGCTTTATTTATCACCGTGGAAGCACTCCTCGTGCTTTTGGGAATTTTTTTTGTATTAACATCACGTTATTATCAGGCGCTTGGATGCCTTCTCTGGGGAGCGATCCTATACTATTTATTCTGTATCAATCCCCTTTCTCTTCTTCATCATCAGCCTTTTCTTACAACGGATGAACGCAAGACTAAAAGAGAAAACATCATTACCACGGCAGTATGCACCCTTCTTATTTTGGCTTGTATCCTTCCTATGGGGGCGGCCCCGGCTTATAACGGTGAATTCCCGCAACACAGAAATCAATATGAGCTTCTGGCACGCTCCATGAAGAACGGACATATCTATATTGAATATGATGACGTAGATCCCATATTAGAGCAGATCAATCCATACGATCCGGTACAGCGGCTCGAAGCAGGCGCTTCCTATTACTCCGACAATGCCTATTACAAGGGGCATTATTACATGTATTTTGGCGTGGTACCCGTGATCCTGCTGTATCTGCCCTACCTTATTATCACGGGGCAGGATCTGACCACCTATCATGGCACGCAGGTATTTGCCGCCTTTGCGATCATTGGCATCTTTTTGCTTTTCCGACAGCTGGCAAAAAAATATTTCCCGACCATGTCCTTCATTATGTTATTGTCTTTAAGCACTGCTTTTGCCACCATCTGTGTCTATTTCAGCGTTGGAACGCCGGCATTGTACTGTACCGCAACAACCTCCGGTGTTTGCATGGTCGTCTGGAGTTTTTATTTCTTTATCCGGGCGGTCTATCTGACCTCCGCAGAAAAACGATGGAAAAGAGTCATTCTGGCCTCGCTTGGCTCATTGTTCGGTGCCCTCGCTTTCGGGTGCAGACCAACTGCCGCATTGGCTAATCTTATCATCATTCCGTTATTTATAGAATATTTGCGAACCGAGCTGCCTGACTCCGGTTCCAAGAAAAAAATAATGCAATTGGCCGGGCGGATCTGCATCATCGCCATGCCATACGTGATCGTAGGGCTCCTGCTCATGTTATACAATTACTGTCGCTTTGAAGACCCATTTGAATTCGGTCAGGCATATCAGCTCACTGCTTTTGATCAAAGTCAATATGGCAATTTTTTTGAAAATTTCAGCACGGTGCGCACCGTAAACGGCTTACTGTATAATTTCATCGGCTTTACGCCCATAATTGGAGAATTTCCCTACGTATACTATAACAGTGTTTTTGTCAATTTCCCCATATTGCTCATTGGATTTGCTGTTTTTTCTGAGAGTGCGCGGAAAAAGGCAAACGAATACAAAATGAGATCATTTCTGATGGTATTATTTATATTGCCCATCCTCATAACGGTCATGCAGATCGCATGGGCGCCCGGAAACGGCTCTGCAGAGCGCTATCGCATGGATATTTATTGCATAATGACCCTCTTTGCTTTCCTTGTGATCGGTTTTCTGGGCGAAACTATTCCCAATGCAAAAAGAGGAATTTGGGGCACGGTGATCTGCCTGCTTTGTCTGGAAGTGATGATGATCTGCCCCCTATTCCTTTTGTTCCCTGACGATTACAATTACACTGATTGGTATCCTGAAGCGTTATCGGTTTGGCGTCGCATTATTATGCTTCATTAACTTATTTGTAACTATTCAGAGACATGTAATATCAAAGCTTCATATTCTTGATCCGGTCAACGGCCTCCACCGTATTCTCATAGGTTCCAAAAGCAGTCAGACGGAAGTAGGTCTCGCCGCTGGGCCCAAATCCGGATCCGGGAGTACCTACCACATTGACATTCTCCAGCAGATGATCAAAGAACTCCCAGCTGGTCATGCCGTTCGGCGCTTTCAGCCAGATATAGGGGGCATTGACACCTCCGGACACAGTATATCCCGCCTCCTTTAATCCCTCATAAATGTAGTGGGCATTGTTCATGTAGTAAGCCACCTGCTTCTTCAGCTGCTCTCTGCCAGCTTCCGTATATACGGCAGCGCCAGCCTTTTGCACAATGTAAGGCGCCCCGTTGTACTTCGTGCCGTGGCGTCTCGCCCACAGTGCATGGAGAGACACATCCCCCGCTTTCAAGTCCTTGGGAATCACAGTGAAGCCCAGGCGCACACCGGTAAAGCCCGCATTCTTGGAGAAAGAGCGAAACTCGATGGCACAGGTTCTGGCGCCCTCACACTCGTAAATGCTGTGAGGCACATCCGGCTCAGATATATATGCCTCATAAGCCGCATCATAGAGAATAACAGCTCCCACCTTGTTAGCATAATCCACCCACTCCTGAAGCTGTGCCTTGTTGATGGTGGCACCGGTAGGATTGTTGGGGAAGCACAGATAGATCAGATCCGGTGTCTCCTTTGGAAGCTCCGGCGCAAAGCCATTGTCTGCGGTGCAGGGCATGTAGATCACATCGCTCCATGTCTCTGTGTTGCTGTCGTAGGTTCCGGTTCTTCCGGCCATGACATTGGAGTCCACATAAACCGGATACACCGGGTCGCAGACAGCGATCTTGTTGTCCAAACTGAAAATCTCCTGAATGTTGCCGCAGTCACACTTTGCACCGTCGGACACAAAGATCTCGTCCGCGCTGATATCGCAGCCGCGTGCCTTGTAATCCTGCTCCGCGATGGCGCTTCTCAAAAATTCATAGCCCAGATCCGGCGCATAGCCGTGGAAGGTCTCCGCTTTCGCCATCTCATCCACCGCTCCGTGCAGGGCATCTATGATCACGGGAGCCAACGGCTGTGTCACATCGCCGATACCCAGACGGATGATCTTCGCCTCGGGATGTGCAGCGCTATATGCGTTCACCTTTTTTCCAATAGTAGAAAAAAGATAGCTTCCGGGCAACTTCAGATAATTATCGTTTACTTTAAACATGTATTTTTCCTCTCTTTCTCTTTTACTTCTATTTATTTGAATGTTTTGTTATCCATTGTACTCCTTTTTTAAAAGACCGTTCCAGCGTATCGCACCACACGGAAACACTACCGGAAATAAATGGTATGGCGATCACAACATAGGGATAAATATATCTGCTTTTGGCCTCCCAGATCGCTGAAAACAAAAAACCGCCGATCGTGATCAGACCGATCAAATAATGTGTGGGCTCCTGTCGTTTTTTGAAAAGCATCCAAAAACCGGTGAGCAGGATCAGATAGGTGACCGCCTGATACTGTTTTAAAAAGTCAAACAGCCACTCCGCCGTACCACCCTCATAGAGCCTTTCTACCCATTCTTTGGACTCCCCTCGATAGTCAGTCATGATCATACAGCCGTAGGTAGGCTCGTTCCACTGGTTTAGCAGCTTTGCCCGCATAAATTCTGCCATGTCAGCCGGATCCTTCCACCACGCTTTCAAGCGGTACTGCAATTCCTGCCTCGCATATGCTGCAGCCGCCTCACCATCGTATTCCATTGCCTCAAAGAGCTCTATATTGTAATAGTTGTAGCTTCCGGCTCCCTTGCCGGGCCTGTAATTTTCCTGAAAACCCATGGTTACCCACAGAATTGTCGGCATTCCGTCTTCCTGACGAATACCGGTGCGTTTCTCCAGAGAGCTTCCCACCAGCTGCATCCCACCCAAATAAAGTGTCAGGGCTGCAAAGATCATCAAAAGCGGAAGCACTTTTCTACGCTTTATCACCAGAAGGATCTGGATAATACACATTGCGATCCACACGATAAGCAGTGCATTTCTGGCCATAACCGCCAAACACACACAAAGCGCAGTCAATGCGCCGTAAAGCAGGATAAAACCGGCCTTTTCGTCCCTCCGATTCATCCGCAGAAAAAACCAAATAGCATAGAGCGATGCACACACACCCAATGTCTCACCATAAAAATAGCTGGCGTAAACCCGCATAGGGAAAAATATAAGCGGCAGGATAAGCGCAAACAGTTCCGCCTTTCTATTCGGAAAAAGCTCTCTCGTCACGCCAAAACCGGCAAAAGCTGTCATCCCCACAAGCACCGCCTGTATATGGTAGATCAGAATCTCTTCGGTGGTTCCCGTCAGCCGGAAAACGGCGGCGATCAAGTCCGCCAGAAACAGCTGGTGGCTATATGCCACATAGTAGGGCTGTGCCTGAAGGATCGCGCCGTTTCCCTCTGCCAGCGCAATGGCAGCTTGATACACCTGAACCTGATCCATTACCGCGAAAGTGGCGGCATCGTTCACAAAGATCCAGGCTGTCACCATCATCACCAGAGCCACCACAAGCGCCAGCGTCAACATGCCCTTCCTCAAAAACCGCTCTGCCAATTTGCCGCTTCCCCAAAACACAATGCATATCATAGACAAAATAAGCAACGTGATCCACGCATTATCCCTGACATCCAGCACATTTTCATCTGGCAGCAGTCTGACTGTGTATCGCCAAGAATAGTATGTCAAAAACAAAAAAACGATCAGCCCCACTCCGGAAATTACCCGCAGGAAGAAACTCTGTATTTTTTGCAAAAAATTATCCATCCTATATATCTACTTCACCTTCAAATGCTGTAGCCGCAGGCCCTGTCATGTAAACCACATTCTCTTCCCGGTCCCACTCGATCTGCAACTCTCCGCCTAATAGTTTAACAGTTATTTCCTCTTCCGTCAAACCGTTTAAGATGCAGGCCACCGCCGTAGCACAGCACCCGGTTCCACAGGCAAGCGTCTCTCCGGTTCCCCGCTCCCAGACTCTCATAAAGACCGTTCTTTTGTCAAGCACCTCCACAAACTCTGTGTTCGTCCGATTGGGAAATCTCTCATGATCCTCAAACTTCGGTCCGATCTGCTCCAGCTTCAGTTGCCCCACGTTTTCCGCAAATATCACCGCGTGAGGATTGCCCATGGACACACAGGTCATCCGGTACTCTGTCCCGTCCACCAGGATCGGCTCATCCACTGCACACTCGCCCTCCGCTCTCACCGGAATCTCCGCCGGCGCAAGGATAGGATTTCCCATGTTGACACGCACCTTGACAACCCTGCCGCGGCTTCCGTTCTCTGGCCGATCCACTGTAAGCTCCAGCGTCTTTACCTTGCCGCAGCTGACAATGGTGATGCATTCTTTGTCGGTGAGTCCTTTGTCATATACATACTTTGCCACACAGCGGATGCCGTTTCCGCACATCTCCGCCCTGCTTCCGTCCGCATTGTACATCTCCATCTCAAAATCCGCCACATCACTGGGATTGATAAAGATCACCCCATCGCCGCCGATCCCGAAATGTCTGTCGCTCAGTTTTCTCACGATCTCCGGCTTCTCCTGCTCCGGTATTGACTCCTTCGCGCCGTCCACGTAGATATAATCATTTCCGCACCCGTGCATCTTGGTAAACTTCATCAGATATCCTCCCTTTTCACGCAGCGCCTTTCAAACGTGATACTGCTATATCTATTATAATGATTTTTCCTCCACTTTGAAAGCCCTTTATCGGCTTTTCTCATTTTCCTCAATCCTTCATCATGGCAAGCACCATCTGTGCCGTCTCCACCATGTTGGTTCCGCTGTCCATGCTGCATTTCTGCAAATAGCGGTGTGCCTCCTCCTCCGTCATGTGATTTCGTGCCATCAGCACTTCCTTTGCCTCCCGAAATAGCGCTTCCTCCTCTGCATTCCTCACTCTGGGTTTCTGTTTCAGCTTTCGTCTGCGGCGCACGATGTTCTCCGACATCATATTCACCGTATTGATCAGATCCCCCACCTTGAGGGGCATGGACAGACATACAATATCATTGCCATAGCATTCGCCGATCAGCCGCTGCGATGCCATGAGCAGCATTTCAAATCCGGGAGGAAGGCACTCATGTAACTCGGAATAGACCATGTCCATCATCTTATAGCTACAGATCACAATGCCGTCGTTCAGCCCGTCAGCCTGGCTGATCGCCTGTGCGCCTGTAGTGCAGACACCGGTCACGCTGAAACCGTTTCTCACCAGCACACTTTTTATGCCCTTGGCATCTTCTAATTTCGGTAAAACTACTATAATATTTGTCACATGCCCACCTCCTTTCCTCTTTTTCTTACAGGAGGCAGAACTTAATATTTATACAGATATCTCTCAATCTCCCACCGGGATACCTGTGCGCGGTATTCCTGCCACTCGCGCTTCTTGGCATCTATATACTTTTGAGCAAATTCTTCTCCCAAGACCTGTCGGATAAGAGCATCTTTCTCCAACTCTTCAATCGCCTCCAAAAGCGAGTAGGGCAGCTTGTCAATGCTCATGCTTTGACGCTCCTCCTCCGTCATGGCAAAAATGTTGCCGCTGACACTCTCGGGCGGTTCAATCTTGTTGACAATTCCGTCCAAACCTGCGCGCAGGCACACAGCCAGCGTCAGATAGGGATTGGCCGCAGAGTCCGGGCTTCTCAGTTCGATCCGGGTACCCTCCCCTCCTGCGGCAGCAGGGATACGTATCAAAGGGCTTCGATTGGTGGTGCTCCATGCGATATAAACCGGTGCCTCATAGCCGGGCACCAGACGCTTGTAAGAATTGACTAACGGATTGGTAATCGCTGCCATGCCCTTGATATGCTTCATCAGTCCCCCTATGAAATAATAGGCGTCTTTGCTCAATCCCAGAGGATCACTGGTATCTCCAAAGATATTTCTCCCGTCCCTGTGCAGAGACATATTGATATGCATACCGGAGCCGTTGACGCCGGACTTGGGCTTGGGCATAAAGGTGGCGTGGAGACCGTATCTCCTTGCAATAGTGCGCACGGCCAGCTTGAAGGTCATAATATTGTCCGCCGTCTGCAGCGCCTCATCGTAGCGCAGATCGATCTCGTGCTGCGCCGGGGCGATCTCATGGTGGGAGGCCTCGATGATAAAGCCCATCTCCTCCAGCGTCATAACCATATCACGCCTTGCGTTCTCTCCGAAATCCAAAGGTCCCACATCGAAATAACCCGCCTGTTCCAGCGTGTCCACGGTAGGCTTGGTGTTCTCATCGGTGTCAAAGAGGAAAAATTCACACTCCGGACCCACCTGAAATGTATAACCCAGCTTCTCCGCCTCCTTGATCGCGCTCTTTAAAATATACCTGGGGTCTCCCGCAAAGGGTTCTCCATTGGGCCGATAAATGTCACAGATCATCCTGGCCACCTTGCCCTGCTGGGGTCTCCAGGGAAAGATCTCAAAAGTGGAATAGTCAGGGTGCAGATACATATCGGACTCCTCAATGCGCACAAAGCCGTCAATCGCAGAGCCGTCAAACATACACTGGTTGTCCAGCGCCCGTTCCAGTTGACTGGCCGTGACCGCAATATTCTTCAAATTGCCGAACATATCCGTAAACTGCAGACGGATAAACTCAACATCCTCATCCTCCACAATCCTCATAACATCTTCTCTGGTATAATTCTTCATACGCTACCTCCACTATATCCTGCTCTTTAAAAAATTAATAAAAAAGGCATTCTTACTCCACTGTAAGAACACCTTTGTCCTGTATCATATGATAGCAACCGTTTTGATACCTTGTCAATAGAAATTAAAAAACTACAAAACCCTGTTTTTTTGTCGATAGTGCAGTCCTGCCCGGTACCGTTTTAATACTTTTTCTTCTATTTCCGTCGGTGAAGCAATCAGATTCTTTAACCAGAAAAACGTTTGACGCAGGCTGATGGGCAGCAGGAGCAAGAACGCAGTGAAACAGAAACCGCCGCAGACATCGCCCTCTTGCCATAAAATAGATATTTCCAGAAACTTGCTTCCCTGCGTCATCAGTGCAAACAAAATGGGCAGGACAAAAAGCAGTGCAAGGAAAAAATTTCGCACCAGACATAAGGTGTCGTTGAAGCTATATTCCGCAAGGAGAAGCGTTTCCTCCGAGGACGCTTTCCTTTTGACCAAAAGAGAGAGACCGGAGGGTGCCAACAGAAAAAACAAAAGGGTAAGCACCAGATAAACACCGCCTATTATAAAATTGCGCACTGTCAAGAAAGGGAAGAAGGTATATCGGTAAATAGCAAAGCTGATAATGGTTCCACACACCGCAAAGACAGCGTCAATACACCAGAGGGCACAGAAGCCTTCTTTCATTTTTCCGCTTTTTATATGAGAGTTTACCCACAGATGGAAACACCATACCAAGGCCGCAAAAAAGGATAAAATCAAGCTGTTCATTTCAATCCTACCTTTCATAGATCATTTCATTGGCCCAGAACACAAAGCGGGCCTTCAACAGCAGAATTTCCGTATCATTGTCCAAAAAACCTGCAGGAATCAGCTTTGCCAGATTAATTTGGCAGAGCAGGGCTGTCAAAGGGTAGTAACCTTGAAGTCGGCTCATTTCCGCCTGCATCATATAGCCGTCTTTCTCCGTCTTGGGACTGGGCAGAAATCGGGATAAGAAGTCTGTCAAAGCATGCGCCCACGAATCTCCCGATCCTGCAGGTGAGCCTGCTGTTGGCAGGGCTGCATAAATCTGGGGAAGATAATCCTCCAGATTTTGGTCAGAAAGGCGTCTTCTATTCCAGAGAGGTTTTTGTCCCCGAAGAGAAACTGCAAAGAGTACAGATAAAAGGTCTATCAACGCCGCTACGCCAAAGCAGAACAGGGCAGTGGTCCTGGTAGTCGGATCTTGAATAGAACGAATGGGGATCAGGTGCAGATCCGTGATCAAAAAGCGAGTATCCGAAAAAGAAATCTGTTCCTCCTCCGGCAGCAGGGCATTGATCTTGATCAAGGCGCTTAAAATTTCCGAATCCATGGAGCTTTTTAAATCCATGGTATTGGCAGAAGTCACACGACTCTCTGGCAAATAACTGACCAACACATCATACTCTGCCATAAGGGGAGAAGAAGAAGTCTCCGCACACCGGTCGATGGCATGAAGAATTTGGGAGAGCTGATCATCCTCGTACCCGCACTGCCTGGCCGCCTGAAACAGCCTGTTTAATGCGGTAGTGTCGGCGGAAGTAAACGCCCGTCCCTGTGAAGCCTCCTCAATGGCGTCCGTCAATTCTCCGGACAGAGAGGATAATGCCGCCATAAAAGCTTGTGTTGTAGGGGCCTCCCCGAGGTTTGCTATACCAAGCGCGGATTCCAGAGCGCTCAGAGCTGCGGTATTTTCCGATCGCGCCTGATTTAGGGCTTCCATGGAGGAAAAACCATAGGAAGAAAGCACACTCTGTCTGGCAGACCTACTTTCCGCAGTGTTTCCGGCAGACATACCGGCCACATACGCCTGATAAGCTTCTACATAATCTTCATAGTTTTCATAGGAAGACTGCCTTGGGACTCCCATACCGGAAGAATAGGAGTTTTCCAAACCTGCAAGGGTCTCGTAACAAGCATTGATGTTCTCCTGCTGTCCCATGAGTGATGCATACCGGGCGGTTATTCGAGAGACTGCACCGCTTACGGCTTGCCTGGATGCAGAAAGATTTCCCTGCAAACTCTCCTCATAAACATCCGTCAGATCATGGGTAATGCGCAGATAATTTTCCTGCAGATAGGTCACAGGTGAATTGACGGAGTTATAAATACCCACATAGGCATAGTAGGTAGAACAGCACATAGCGGCGGTCAGAGCTGCCACTTTCAACGGCCGTATACTGTCACGCAGTGAGTTGCTGAAAAAGTATGCGGTGGACTGTATGGCAACGGCAAACAAAAGGGAGGCAAAAGGAAAGATGCCCTCCAGATAAACCTGAGAGCCGTTCCAGGTATTTACAAAGGAAATCAGCTGCAGGAGCAGCGTGACAACTGAGGCCAGTATCACAAGGGAGCTCTCCGAAAAAAGAGCTAACTGTGGTACAGAAAAATTTCTTGCTTTTTTAGGTTCCATGAAAGGCCTCCTTATTCTTCTTCCGAAGCAGGCAATTCAGGCAGTGCGGCGGACACAGAAGCTTCCGTCAACGGGAAACACACACATGCCGTAAACAGATCCGCATCCAATGCGATCTGAAATGTTCCGCCACAGGCCTCCGTGAAACTTTGCACAATGGACAACCCCAAACCACTTCCCTCGGTGGTGCGGGCGGAATCCGCGCGGACAAAGCGCTCCACAATTTCTGCAGGATCAAAATCCAGTTCCTGGAGAGAGGTATTCTTTACTTTCGCCAGAGCAAAACCATTCTCTGCAGTGAGCAGAATATGTACCCGGGAATGATCCAGAGAATACTGTAGGGCATTCACAAAAAGATTCTGGAATACCCGGTAAAGTTTTTCTCCATCCGCCTCTATAAACAAGTTTTCCTCTGTCACATGAAGTTTGAAAGTCAGGCTGCTCTCCCGGATCCTCTCGTCCATGTCAGCCAAAGTCTGGCGAACCAACTTAACCAGATCCAACTTAACTATTTCCACAGGCAGGTTCCCGCTGGTAGCCTTGGACAGCTCAAACACATCCTGCACCATGGTTTTCAGGCGGTATGCTTTACCCCGCAAAGCTTCTGCATACTCGGCGGCAGGCGGTTCCAAATTCTCCTCGCAAAGCAGGTCCGCATAATTGATAATGGAGGTGAGAGGAGTCTTTAAATCGTGGGACACATTGGTGATCAGTTCTACCCGCATCTTATTGGAGCGGTTTTTCTGCTCCACTGCGTTTTCAATGCCGTCTTCCAACGCATTTAAGTCAGAGGACGCCTGTTTCAGAAGAGACTTGTCGGAAAGTTGAAGGTTTCCGCCCGGCCTCCCCTCCTGCAGCCGGGAAAGCTCATCGGTCAACCTTCTATTGTCCTTCACAAATCTCTGCAGTCGTATAAACACAAGTGCTAATACGATGCCCACCGCAACAAACAGAGCGCCTAACTCTTTGGTTTGAAGTTCCTGCCGCCACTCATACATGTAATTTGAAACATACAGGTTCCCAATACCGCCAAGCAAAGTCAAAACAGCGCTCACGCCGATAAACACATACATATTCATGGCCCTGCGGTGCCAGGGTTTGCCGGCAACATAGTTTTTTACAAAGTTAAACAGTTTAACCGGAAAGAAATTTTTGAGTGCAGTAATGTGGTTACAGCGCAGATCCGCAATAAACAAATACAAAATGCAGCCCGCAGGAAAATAAAGCCACATGACGGAATAGCGTCCAATGCGCAAAGATGTTGCATCCATTCCCCTGTCTAAGTCGAAGAAAACCAATACTGCAAAGAAGCCTATCAATAAAATAAGTTTGATTTCCAGCCATATCTTTCGGGTAAAAGCAGCATAATCCTTTTGCGCTTCTACAGCTGCTTTGCGAGAGACCAGGCTGAGAACTCCAAATACAACCGTGAACAGTCCACTGACAAAGAACAAGATCAAAATATGCTGATATCCTCTTGCCTGATCTGCCATTTCCCTTAGATAATGGGAGCTATAGATACCGTCATCCCTCACGGCAAAAACCAGACGGAGTTTATCAACATTTTCCCGATTTGCGCGGTACTGAGCGGTGTAGTATTGATCGGAATATGTATAGAGCTGTCTTATGGGAAAAAGCTTCCCTATAGAGTTTTCTTCCGTGACCCCCCAGTCTCTGATCGTCTGGCCGGAGGAAAAGAAATAAACCCGTCCCGCACCGCCATCCCAAAAACAGCAAAGTTTCATATTTTCAGGCAAAAGCGGATAGCCTCCCTCCTGGGAAAAGACGACATGGGTGCTATAAGGATCCAAATCCTCCCATTCCTGCACCTCTTGATCAAAATATTGAATGGAATAGAAAAGATCTCCTCTTGTCAGGTTAATCTTGGCCTGAATTTCCCGGTGCGCCTGCTCAACAATGCTGGCAGAATAACGGTTGACCAGGGGATAGCCCGCATCATCACCGGGACCTGCGTATGCGATCAGTGCATTCTCATACAAAAAGCTGATATATTCCCGAAATTCTGTGAGATAATAAATATCTCCCGACAAAGTGCCTCTTCCCTCACGGCTCAAATTGACAAAGGCCTCCCTGCCCATAAAGGCTGTAGCGATTGTTGTAATTAGCGCTCCCACAGCAATCATGCGATAGCAGAATGCTTTAAATTTCTTACTTTTTTTCAAATTTGTATCCAATACCCCACACCACCTTTAAATATTCCGGTTCACTCGGATTAATCTCGATCTTTTCACGAATACGTCTGATATGTACCATAACAGTATTTTCACCGCTGTAAGCGACATCCTCTTTCCAGACTGCGGAATAGATCTCCTCAGCGGAGAAAATTCGGCCCGGATGCCGGATGAGAAGTTCCGTGATCTTCATTTCGGTGGAAGTCAGTTTCACCGGCTCCCCGTCTACCGTCAGTACATGCGCCGCAAAGTCATACCGCAGCCGCCCCAGCTGAACCTCATCCTGCACATAATCTATACCGCCCAACTGCATGTAACGCCTTAGCTGGCTTTTGACCCGTGCCATGACCTCCTTATAATTAAAAGGTTTGGATATATAGTCATCCGCTCCGATGGACAGCCCCAGTATCTTGTCGGATTCTTCGGTCTTGGCAGACATGACCAAAATAGGGATGTTGCGTTTCTCCCGAATCTTCATAATGGTTGAAAAACCGTCCAGCCTCGGCATCATCACATCCATCAAGATCAAATGAATGTCCTCTGTGGAAAGTACATCCAAGGCTTCCTGTCCATCATAGGCGCATTTTACTAAATACCCTTCTTTTTCCAGCTGAATCCTTAAAGTGGCTACAATGTCCCTGTCATCATCCACCACCAGGATCCGTTCTCCTGAATCTGTATCTTTAGGCATTAAATTCTCCTCATCTGCATGATAGTGTTTACATCCTGAACCGTTGCATTTTTATTATAGCAAGATATTCTTACAAAAAAATACGGAAAAACCTTACAAGTTTCTTACAAAAAGTATTTTGTGACACAGAATAATCTTCGAGCATAAACCAAGACACGCCCGCATATTCTTAAGTAATAAAATATCCTTTCAAAAGGATCCAAGGAGCGTATCGATGAGTGCAAAAACAAAAATTGTCGTACTTCATATGAAGGAATTGATCTATACAGGCATTTTTGCCTTACTTGGCATCCTGTTTGTCGTGCTGCTGATCTTGATGTTTTTGCCGGACAAAGAGACGAGTGGCGGAATCTCTTCCGATGGGTTGGAGTCGGAAAGCGAAAGCACTTCCAATGGGCGGGAAACAGATGTTCCACAGACCACTCAATCAGCCTCGGAATCCATCTACATACCCGGCATCTACACGACGGAGTTAGTGCTGGGAGGACAGTCGGTGGACGTGGAAGTCATCGTGGATGCAAATTCTATCACTTCCATCAGTCTGGTCAACCTGAGTGAAGCGATCACCACCATGTATCCTCTGTTGCAGCCCACTTTTGATTCCATCTGTGAACAGATCTACGAGACCCAGACTCTGGATCAGGTAACCTACTCCTCGGACAGCAAGTACACATCACTGGTTCTGCTGGAGGCAATCCGCAATTCTCTGGAAAAAGCAGTCAGACCCTAACAGGGATACCGCAAAATAAACCTTCCGAAGATCATTTTTCCTTTGAAAGAAAAAAGTTGCTTGGAATCGCCATGAGGGCTGTTCCATGCAACTTTTTTAACGTAACATTTTCAACCGATCTCCTCCAGCTGCTCCAGCCAAATGTGCGCACAGGCATCGGAAGGCATGCGCAGGTCTCCTCTTGGAGAAACCGCCACACTTCCCACCTTGGGGCCGTC
Organism: Acetatifactor sp.; assembly: GCA_022511465.1. GTDB lineage: Bacteria > Bacillota > Clostridia > Lachnospirales > Lachnospiraceae > Acetatifactor. The sequence continues at coordinate 19,821 of JAFLRM010000011.1, forward strand.
CGGCAGGCAGGAACGCTTAAATTGCTGGGCGAAAAATCTCCGGTAGAAAGTCTTAAGCCACTTTAGAATGACCGCCTCATCGTACAGTCCTGCGAAAGCTCTCACCGCCAGTCGATATACTTTGGCAGGCTCAAAGGAACAGCGCAGCATATAGTATAGGAAAAAGTCGTGAAGCTCGTAGGGGCCCACCAGATCCTCCGTCTTCTGCGCGATATTCCCCTCCACCGGCGGCAGAAGCTCCGGACTGACGGGCGTGTCCAGCACATCTCCCAGAACCTCCGAAAGCTCTGCATTCCCGCAGGTATCCGCATAATAGCGCACTAAGTGTCTCACCAGCGTCTTGGGTACACCCGCGTTGACACCATACATAGACATGTGATCCCCGTTGTAGGTGGCCCAGCCCAAAGCCAACTCCGACATATCGCCCGTACCGATGACCAGACCGCTTAACTGGTTGGCAATGTCCATCAAAACCTGTGTGCGCTCACGGGCTTGCCCGTTCTCGTAAGTCACATCGTGATTCTCCACATCCTGCTCAATATCCCGAAAATGCAAAGTGACGGACTCTCGAATATCCACCTCTTTCAAAGTAACATTCAGCGTCCGTGCCAACTTGCAGGCATTGTCATAAGTCCGGTTCGTAGTGCCAAAACAGGGCATAGTAACTGCCACGATCCCTTTTCGGTCAAGCTCCAGCATATCGAAAGCGCGCACCGTCACGAGCAATGCCAGCGTGGAGTCAAGACCGCCCGAAAGCCCCAGCACCGCCGTTCGAAGTCCCGTGTGCTCATAGCGCTTTTTCAAACCATAGGATTGAATGGAAAGGATCTCTTCGCATCGGCGATTCCGCATTTCCTCTTCACTAGGCACGAAAGGCATACAGCCAAAGGTTCTGTCCAGAGCGGTCTCCTCCACCGTCAGCCTGAAGGGCATCACTTCGTAGGGCAGATCCGGCTCACTGCCGAAAGTTCCCATGCGTCTGCGCTCTCCGTTTATCTTCTGGACATCGATATCGCCGTAGACCGTCTCACCTGTAAATCGCTTGGATTGGGCAATAATAGTACCGTTCTCCGCGATCAGATCGTGTCCTCCAAAGACCAGGTCCTGCGTGGATTCTCCCTCACCGGCGGAAGCGTAGATATAACCGCATAAAAGTCTGCCGCTGGCCGATTTCACCAAGAGCTCCCGATATTCGTCCTTCCCCACCGTCTCGTTGGAGGCAGAGAGATTGGTCAACACCGTGGCACCCATAAGCGCATGGTCAGTTCCCGGAGGATTAGCTACCCACAGATCCTCACAGATCTCACACCCTACCGTCAGACCGGGCATATTGATACACTCAAAAAGTAGATTCGTTCCGAACGGAATCTCTTTCCCGTCCAGGCAGAAAGTTACCACCTGTCTATTGCCCTCCGCAAAATGTCGTCCTTCATAGAATTCTGCATAGGAGGGGATGTTCGCCTTGGGCACCATCCCTAAGATCTCGCCGTTATGCAGCACCGCTGCTACATTGTAAAGCTTGCCGTCACGCTCCACGGGAAGTCCTACCATCACAAGAGCATCTTTTCCGTCGGTTGCCTCCGTCACGTGCCGCAGCGCCACAAGCGCCTCTTTTAATAGTAATCTTTGTAGAAACAGATCTCCGCAAGTGTAGCCGGTCAGGCACAACTCCGGAAACACTATGATCTTGGCTCCTTTTGCACATGCCTCCTCCAGCCTTCTGCAGACTTCCTCCGCGTTGTGCACCGGATCGGCCACCTTAATCTTGGGCGTTACCGCCGCCACCTTGATAAAACCCTGTCTCATAAATTTTCTTTAACTCCTCCACACTAAACACATAGTTGGTGTTGCAGAACTGACAATTTACCTCTATCTCTTTGTCATCATTGATCATGGATCGCAGTTCTTTTCTTCCGATACTGATGATCACTTTCTCAATTTTAGACCTGTTGCAATTACAGGAAAAGCACACCGGCATCGTGTCCATGATCTCCGGCGAAAGCCCATCCAACAGAATCTCCAACATTTGCTCCGGAGTGTTGCCCGCGTCCAAAAGAGACGTGACAGAGCTCACCTTCGCCAAATTCTGCTCCAGCCTCGCGATAACACTCTCTTCCGCAAAGGGCATCAACTGTATGATAAAACCTCCCGCCTGACGCACAGTGTTGTTTTTCTCCATCAAAACGCCCAAACCCACAGAGGAGGGCACCTGCTCCGATGCCACAAAATAATAAGTCAGATCCTCCGCGATCTCACCGGTCTGAAGCTCAGTCTGTCCAACATAGGGTTCCTTTAGTCCCAAATCCTTGATCACACTTAAATATCCGTTCCCAACAGCTCCCGACACATCCAGCTTGCCGTTTGGCTTGGCGGGGATGACCACAACCGGAACATTGGCATATCCCTTCACATTCCCCTGTGAATCTGCGGTGACTGTGATGCCGTTCACCGGCCCGTCCCCTTTGATCTGCAGCGTCAGGATGTCCTTCTCACCTTTTAACATGGAACCCATCATAGCTCCTCCTGAAAGAAGCCTCCCAAGGGCTGCCGTGATCACCGGACTTGTGTTGTGAGCCTGTCTCGCCTTCTCCACCACGCCTCTGGTAGTGCAGGCAAAAGCTCTGATCTGTGCGTCCGCTGCCGTCGCGCGAACCATGTAGTCGTCCATTTTATCCTCTTTCCTTGTCATCCTCTTTTCTCGTTATCATATACACCCGCTCGCTGGTGTCCGTTACAGCTTGTCCGGTGTCCGCGTCCAAAACCTCCACGACCACAAGACCTGCCTGCTCCGTCAGTCTCCGCATCTGTTCTACATGGTAGCCTCTCTGAAAGTGAGTCTCCGTAAAACGCCGGAAGAGCTCTCCCTCCTGCTGCACAAAGACTGTCACATCATACTCGTTGATCCCTCTCTCCAAATCGTAGAAATTCTCCCAAATAAAGCTGCAGTCCTCTCTGGTCTCCGCGATAGTAGTGTCTCCAATGACTTCCCGATATTTGTACTCCGTGTTAAAGTCAAAAAGAAAAATGCCGCCCGGATAAAGATAATTTTTCACCAAAGAAAACACCTGAAGAAGCTCCTTCTCCTCCAACATATAGTTGATCGAATCGCAGACGCTGATCACGGTTCCTACCGTGCTATACAGATCCAGCTCCCGCATATCTTGAAGCAGATACAGGATCTCGGAGCCGTGTCTCGCCTTCTTCTCCATAGCTACACTCAACATGGAGGCGGAATTGTCCACACCGATCATATCGTACCCTTTCTCATACAGAAGCTCCGTGAGGGTTCCCGTGCCACAGCCTAAGTCCACCACCAAATTCCGCTCCGATTCCAGGGCCTCCGCCGCATTCCGCACAGGGAGGGAGACACCATATTTCTCGATGGCCTTTACAATAAAATCACACCAGCTCGCATAGGGGGTATCGTCCATCAGCTCGTCATAGACCGCCGCAAAATCCGAGTAAACTTCCGCCATTTAACCCACCACTCCAAAAATACCGAGCGCTCCCGCGCTCACAAGTCCCATGATGATACCCGCCAGCACAACTCCTAACAGCACTGCGATCACACTGGACTTGAAATCCATATCCAGAAGACTTGCTGCAAGGGTTCCTGTCCACGCACCGGTTCCGGGTACAGGGATGCCTACAAACAAAAGAAGCGCTACAAACAGCCCCCTTCCGGCCTTCGCCTGCAGCTTTTCCCCTCCCTTATGCCCTTTCTCCAGACAAAAGGTGAAAAATTTTCCGATCACGGGTTTATCAGCACCCCATTCCAGCACCTTTCTGGCAAATAAAAAAATGATGGGAACCGGAAGCATGTTTCCGATAATGCAGACAATATAGCTGGGCAGAAGCGGAAGCCCAAACAGCACCGCATAGGGTATCGCCCCCCTGAGTTCAATCAGTGGAACCATGGAAATGAAAAAGATGATAAAAAAATTTTTTAACATAACTGCACCCCGTCCTTTATTATTATTTTGTATTTAAAATCTATCCACATAATCTCTCAAAAATGCCAGCAGGACATCCATTTCCTCGTCGGTGCCCACAGTGATCCTCAAAGATTCGGATATCCTTGGCTTGTCCCAGTACCGGACATAGATATCCGCTTCGCGCAGTGCGTAAAAGAGCTGTGATGCGGAGATTGTCTCATGGGAAGCAAAAATGAAGTTAGCCTGAGAATCCGGGAAAGAGAAACCCAGCTTTTTCAACTCTCCCTTCACCCGCTCTCTGGTGGCCACGATCTTCCCCGTGATCTCCTTGAAGTAGGCGTCATCCTTCACGGCCTCCACTCCCAGCACCTGAGATGGGAGATTCATAGTGTATGAGTTAAAGGAAAATTTTACGTCATTCAAATAACCGATCAGCTTCTCATTGCCGATGCCAAAACCGATGCGCAGCCCAGCCATAGCTCTGGACTTGGAGAAGGTCTGCACTACCAGCAGGTTTTCGTATTTCTCCAAGAGAGGCAGTGCGCTGACACCGCCAAAATCAATATAGGCCTCGTCCACGATCACCACCACATCAGGATTCGCCTTAAGGATCTCCTCCACCATATCCAGACTCTCCAGCACACCGGTGGGAGCGTTTGGATTGGGAAAAATAATTCCGCCGTTTGGCTGCCTGTAATCCTCCGGACGGATGTGCCAGTCCTTATCCAGCGCACAGGTCCTGTAGGGAATACGATACAGATCAGCCCATACATCGTAGAAGGAATAAGTAACATCCGGAAATAGTATGGACTTTTCGCTGTTAAAGAATGTCAAAAATGCCAGCGATAACACATCGTCAGACCCCACCCCCACAAAAATCTGTTCCTTCTTCACGCCGTAGTAAGAAGCCAGTGCCTCCACCAAAGGTGTCGTGTTTGCGTCCGGATAAAGACGCAGGGCATCACAGTTTAACTGCTCCGCCAGCTTTGCCACACCGGGCGCCGGCGGGTAAGGACACTCGTTCGTATTCAGCTTGATCATGCGTTCCTTGTTTGGCTGTTCCCCGGCCACATAGGGAACCACCTTTCGCACATTATCTTCCCATTTCATAATATACTCCATTCCAAAATACCAATAGGATTTTTCATACTGTTTTCCTATCGCACGGGCTAACCGAGTGCTTCCGTCTTATGGGCCAATTCCTCCCGGTAGATTGCGCTCTCCTGCTCCATATGAAGCGCCTCATAGCAACGGATCAGACCTTCTAAGCTGTCCACATCGCCGGAGGCCTTTCTCAAAACAGGCGTTGTCTCATACACCGCATTATAATACCAAATAACAGCTTCATCGTAATCTTCTCGCTGCTCGTAGAAGCTTCCCAGCTCACAGCACGCCTCAGAACACCCCTCCTCAGCGATCACCTTGGAGACATACTTGAAGAAATCCACCTCATCTCCCGCAAGCCTCGCCGCTCTGGCTGACACAAGACAACTCTCCTTCACTTCATCCGCGCTGCGCTCTACGTCAGCGGCAGACTGCCTAAAAAAGGCCCTGGCCTGCGCAAAGTCATCTGCGCTACCCGCCAGAAACAGCTCTTTGGCGTACATATTGTGAAGTCTTTTGGAAAGACGCACTCCCCGCTCCGTCTGCCGATGGAATGCCTGCAGATCTCGCCCTGCGTGATTCTGTTCCGGCATATGGGTGATCACAATATCGCTGTCAAACACCACCGGCAGAAGTCTCACCGTCTCATGGATGGGCTCCTCCCACACAAAATCTCTCTTCCGTTTAAACAGCTTGGGACGGTATTCCTCATCATAATTGTAGACCGTTCCAAACTGTAACTGATTCCCATATTTCATCTGCACGATCTCAATCTCGGGAAGAAGCGTCTCCTTCAGTCTCCGAAACCTCTCCCTGTTTTCTTCCGAGAGCACCTCGTCCGCATCAGCAGAGTAAACATATTCCATACTTGCCTTGGAAAAGGCAAAATTGCGTGCCGCAGCAAAGTCGTCGATCCACTCGAAATCGTAGACCGCTTTCGTGTAACCAGCGGCAATTTCTTTCGTCCGGTCAGTGGAGCCGGTATCCACGACGATCACCTCGTCCACCAGGTCAGCCACGCTGTTCAAACATCGCGCCAACACTTTCTCCTCATTTTTTACAATCATGCAAAGGGAGATCGTAATCATACCTTATCTTCACTCTTTCTCCTACAAGATCTTGGACAAAAATCTACAATAAACCTGTCGAACACACATAGGCTCAAAAGGCGTTATCTTTATAATTGTACCAAAAAGAGGATAAAGGCACAAGCCATTATCCTCTTTTTTAAAAATTTTGAATATTTATGATGTGGTTTTGTCATAAAGTACAATTGGGCTATCGCAACAGATCATGTGCCAAAAGCGTTGTCCAAAAGGAAAGGACAATATAAGGAAGAAAGGGAACCGGTCGTTTCAGATTTCCGTCTGTGCCAATGTTGTTCCGAAATCCCTGAACAATTGCCAAAAACAGAAATGCTCCTGCCATGTGGAGAAACTCCCCCAAGATCCCCATTCCAAACACGCTCTCCAAGAGCCCGCAAGTGCAGAAAGCATAGACATCCGCCCTTCCATAAAACCGGCTAAACAAAAAATTCTGCAGGAATAGAAAACAGACAAATTGTCCCCATACGAAAGGCCAACACCTCGGCTCCGGATACATCAGAAGAACTCCCGACATTAACTCCAGCCACCACACGAAATCATAGACTTTACAACGCTGTGTGTCCGTCAAACAGGCAAAGAGAAGCCCTCCTGCTGCCGCTCCAAGGAGCACAACATCCCTCTCCGTCATCCACCGTGTCCGCACAAGCAGCAAAACGATCGGAAAGCTATTTCCCACGCACAGAAGCATCCAGAAAGCTTTCTGACCGGGATGCAATCGCGAATTCTCCTCTTCATCCAGTCGTCTTGCCACTGCAAGACAGAGAATAAATACAACGGTCTCTGACAGCGCCGCGCACAGAAGACACATCAATGTATGCATCCTCACTCTCTCCTAGCGAAGCCTGGTTCGCACATCATCTACTATCGTCCCAGACACGCCGATCACGCTCAATGACGGATGATCCTCCATCTTTCGGTCTCCCTTGTAGGCTCTGACCGTGATCTCATAGGAAGTATTTTCCGGTGTGCGCAGAGGGATCATAAACTGCAGTTCCTCCACATGGCGGTAAGCAGGAGTATTCGTGTATACAAAGATCTGATCCAGATCCGGGTTCAACGCTATGAGTTCTTCTGGAAACTCTACTTCCACTCGATCCGCGTAGCCCCATGTGATAATGGTGAGTATTCCGCTCTCCCCGCACTGAAACACAGGTTCGTGAGGCTCTAAGATCCGTACGATATCACTGTGCAAGTCAAATTCTGTAGTGCCCGCACTTTGGCTTCCTATATTTCCCACATTGTCCACCGCGTACGCCGTAACCACAAAATCCCCGCTAAAAATAGGCTCATCTCTGGTAATGTCAACTCGAATGACACCGTCCGCATCAGGCCGGTAGATTTCCCGGATCACATTGTCCGTGTTGTATATCTCCAGATAAAAGTCTTTGACGCCGCTCAAGTCGTCATCCGCCGTCATCCGAAGAGTCACAGTTCTCTCCCGCCTGTCAAGAAGAGAGAGTGTGGAAAGTGTCTCCAACCCCCGGATCACAGGTGCCGAGCCGTCTCCTGTGATCACAAAACCGTTTTTCCGGTCTTCGCTATAGTCAGAGTACACCACCTTGCCCTGCCAATCTGCACCGGCAATGGGTACAAGTGCCACTTCCACACCATCTGCCTCACGCTCCAGCATAAATGCTTGTGTTACCCTAAGTTCACGATTTTCCTCTTCCCTGCAGGCAGACGTTAGCGGATAAGCAGCCAGCAGAGACTCTCCCGAAGCTGTGAGCGTCAGGTCATTGGCAGAAAGGTAAAAGCTTCCCTGCCGCACTGGAGCGCTCACACATTGCAGTATGTTTTGGGTGATGCATCCCGACGCATTACTCTCAAATACAGCATAGTTGATCTGATAATCATCGCGCGCCCAGCCCTCCATATACGCCTGATAATTCAATACAAAGGGAGTCTCCCCGTCGCTTCTCACGTAGATGTGGCCATCGGAGGCCATATATACATTATCGCCCTCTTCTATCTCCAATTGTCTGGTATGCAGTGGCCACTGGAAAACAGTATCTGACGGCTCCAGCAAAATGTGGATCGTCTCTCCTAGATTTCCGGCCCGATCAATGGGTGCCACATGGAGATACTGCATCGTCTCCCTAAGCGTCACCGTCCAGTCCTGACCTGACGTAAAACTTCCATTTGTATGAGTCACCGCTGTGTGATCACTGTCATCCACAAGACAATAATACCCTCCGATGCCTGTGGTCAAAACATTTCTTGTCACATTGGAGCGACAGAGCAGAGTGTTGCTCCCCGTCAGGTAAGATTCTGCCACATGGTAATAGACCGTACCGTTGTCCGCAGGCGCTTTCCACGACACATTCACCCGATTTCCTTGGAGAGCTTCCTTTTTTATTGTCTTAGGAGAGACGGCATCGGGAGATGCCTCATCCGCTGCGGTCACTCCATCCAATGCAAGACTGTCAACAAAACCGATGATCTCCGATTTAATAGTAAACGTCCCGTTTCCGCTCCTCACCCCCGCGGAGTCGGTATAGTCGCTTATATAATCGGTATTGATGTAGCTGCTGCCACCGTAAGCCGGAGTGATGGTCTCCGGCTTGTCCACATATTCCGTCTCCTGATAGAGACGGAAACTGCCGTTGATATCCCCCTCCGAAAATCCTGGCCAACACATGCCAAATCCACCTTGGGTACCATAAGCGGGCGAGTAGGTGAGGGGAACAGAAGAGAGCGGGTATCGGTTCAAATAGGCCACCGTGGTAGTTTCACCGCCTTCTACATACCATTTTTCACCGTTGTATTCAATGTAATCCTTAGTATCTGTCACCCGCACAAATTCCCCTGTCTGCATCAGTCGTTTACTATTGGCAATGTACAGGTAAACCGTCCTGCCGTCCGCCATTCCCTCCGTAATTGCGCCATTCTCCAAATGATACGACACATAGATGGTAGTTTGGGCGCCAAATGTCAAATACCGGAGTCTTTGGCCTTTTTTTTCCGGCGTATAGCTTCCTGCCACGCCTCCTCGATAACCTCCGCCGCCTCCGGCACTTCCTTTACCTCCGGCATGGCCCGTAGGATCAGGAAGCACTGCCGCAACAGATCCTCCCGCCCCGCCGTTTTGACCGGCGCTGGCTCCCCCGCCTCCTCCGGCAATAAGAAGGAGACCTTTTCTATCCGTGGACACCATAGTGCAGCCACCGCCATTTGCAAATCTGTCGGCACTTCCTCCGCCGTTATAGCCGTTCTGTCCTCCTATAATATAGGTGATCACCTCCCCCGCCTGCAGCCACACTCTGGCGGACACCCTTCCGCCCAGACCGCCGGAGGCGCTCCTTTTCCCGGAAGTATAATTGCCCCCCTGCGCACCATCCGCGATAATAGTGTAAAATCCAGTGTGTGGCACGGTGTATGTACGAATGGTTCCCGTGTAATCATCGGAGAGTTCCACCTCGCACTCGTTGTCGATGTCGCTGGCTGCATTGATCTGCGTCCAACTACGATCATCCCTGCTCTGGTAGAGTTTGTAGGTCTTGCCCCGCCCGTCCGGTTGCTCCCAGGACAGATCCACCGCACCTTTTCCCTCGTTTGCAGTGTAATTGTTTTGAGCGTAGAGCGTCAACTCCACCCAGTTTGCGTGAAGAGTCATATCCTGGTTCGGGATAAAGGTATCCCCTCCTACACCCGCCGGCTCCATAAACTCGGGATCGTAATACCAACCGCCAAAGGAATGATTCTCCCTCTCCGGCGTCGGCAGGATGATGGGATCCGGAGCATACTCTGCAATAATGGTATCACGGTTTTGGTCTGGAGCAATAAAATAATACTTATCCTCCTCCATTCGGCCTCCAAAGGGCTGCTCCTGCCTCCATTCTACAAAGTGCTGTGTACCGGTAATTGGCTCAATCTCATTTCCACCATTTGTTTCAAAAAATACCGTATGACCCATAGGCGCTTCTACCGCTTCCCGATCCGCCTCATAACTGCTCCCGTAGCTGCCTGTCACAATAGTTGTCGCAGGGTTCCCCCGGTAGCTTCCATTGTTTGGTTCAATTTCAAGATAGCTGACAGAACGGCGCCACTGGGCATAGAGCGTCACCACAGCCTCGTTCCTGTGAACCTTGAAATCTTTGTCCGTAAGATTAAATATCTCTGCTCCATCCATGTAACTTGTACCACTCCCGTCCGGCTCCGTGTTCCACTCCACAAACTCGTAACCAATGCGGGTGTAAGAGTTCTTAGTCAGATGTGTAGCCGGTGTGACTGGATTGCCCTCATACTCTGTGGCATTGTTGTACATATGGATGCTTTCCTCCATGTAGCCGCTGTAATCATTTTCCACATTGGGATCATACGCCACCCTGTACTGATTCCAAGACACCTCCTTACAGTAGTGCTCCCCCAAGGTTACCCCTTGTTCCAAATTATTATTCCAAGGGCAAAGGTAATAATAATCTACCGGGCGACCACCAGAGTCTCCCAACTCCAGATAGTCTATTGATTCGGCGGCTTCCCGGCTCATATAGATCAGTGCTGTGGTGAGATGTTCCCCACAATCGGCACAATATGCCAGCCAACCGGAATAATAATAGCTCTCACATATAGATCTCTCAAACGCCACGTCGTGCCATAGTGTGCCTTCCGGCGGATACTCATGATGAATACAGGTTCCTGTTTTATGAGCAACCTCCCAACGCCCGATCGGAATTGTTCCCTCTCTGCTGATCTGATAATAATGTTCACCGATATTCAAGCTTCTCAGGCTGGAGGGAATTCCTGTGTACACGGCTGTTCCCACATCGTACCAGACATAGTTCGTGTCATCGGCATTGGTCGTCCATGCCAGACCATCCGGGCTAAAAGTTACATAAGGGCTGTTATAGATCGTCTCCGGCTCCTTTGCCTCCACCGTCCTTCCTGACAGGAGTAGCAGAGCAACCAGAAGGAGTGTCACGCCCATAACTCCTCTTTTACTCTTCACTGTTTTTCCTCCTTTTCCTACGCCTATGAGACATCCTTCACCACACGCAGGGAACCGCCGGCCAGATGAGTGTAGAATTCCTCCACATCCGATTTATCCAGATAGACATTGATCCGCTGGGCTGAGGTCATCCGATCCCCGTTGGTAATCACATTCCCCGCACTGTCAAAGACCTGCTCCACAAACACGTCCTGCCATACCAGCTGTGTCTGCCCCTCTTCCGTGACCACATAGATATGTACAAAGTCGCCGGCGCGCAACACGCCTCCCACCACCTGATAGAGATCCTCTGCCTTGAAACCGACGATCACGGGCTCCACCATATCCCGTGTCACCGCATCCATCTCCTCAAACATGCCTTCCGTCAGCAACACTCCCTTTTCGATGGAAAAGGTTGCTCTCTTTCCTGCGTGACTGCTTCCATCTACAAGTGCGGTTTCCGGAATACAACCGACATCCAACTCTTTCAGTTCCAAATAGCTGAAAATATTCTCTTCCGTGAGCAGCGTTCCTTTTGGAATCTCCCGGGACGCCACATAGATGTACCCTTTCTCATAATTTGCAAGGACATTTTTCTCAATCTGCAGCATCAGGATAAAGATTGCCGCTGCCGCTACAAACGCCGCAATAATGCTTCCTGTCCAAAATGCTCTCTTTCTATTTTGTACTTTCATCTTTTGCCTTCCTTTCTCTATTCATTGACTACAATGTCCGCCAGCTTTCCCTTACGTGCCTCCACTGTGACGCCTAAGAATCCTTCCACCGAGAAAGAAATTTCACTGTACACGCTGCTGGATTCTATCAATATGCCGTCCGGGGAGCGAACTTCTCCGGCTATTCCTGTCTCTTTCCAGATTGAACCATTTCTCCCCACATGGTAAATGGTGACCAGATCGTCTTTCACGTTGTATACGATGTACTCTTCCACTGTGACCGGACCAGATATCAGATCCCTATTGGGGCACTCCCAGTTTTCATTTAGACTTAAATTTACTTTCAATGCCGCTTCGTACAGAACATAGGCAGCTGCCGGATCAGCAATTTGGACAGTGTGTGATATCCCATACTCCTGTATATCTATAACCGCAGAGGCCAGATTGGAGGCAGCCAGAGCATCCTCCAAATATAAGGCAGTGCTGCGATACCCCTCTATCTGCAGCTGGGTACAGAGAAGGATTCCCAGAAACAGCAGAAAGAACAATCCCGCCGTCCATTCAACCTTTCCCTGCTGCCATTTAATTTTTCGCTGTGGATGCTCTGTGTTCTTCAAAAGCATGCTCCCCTTTCAGATTTCCTTGAATTCTTAGCAGGATCGGCTCACCAAAAGAGACCGGACTTAAGGTAGTATCCGTATAGTCAATCTCTGTCACTCCCAGATCGGAGAGCGCCTGTGTCAGAGCCGTTTTATCTTCCGCCGTCAGATACCCCACTGTCTCCATGCGCAGAATATACTTTCTGGCCAACTGTCCCACCTGAGATTTTTGCTGGAGAAGCTCTACACTGTCCATGTAGGCCAGCATCACCACTGTCATAGCCAAAATACAGATTCCTGTGATCAACAGATCGCCCACATTTCCCTCTCTCTTCCTCATAACAACCTCCGTATTTTATGCAGTGGGACCGCTTAGGATTAAGTTAGCTTTCTCCGTCATGGACTGAACGATCGTCTCTATAAAATCGGTCAGGCTATCTTTCATCACTACGCACAGAAGAAGTGCGATAATACAAAGCCCCACTGTCACCAGGATTCCGTCAATCCCGTCCTCTTTCCTTGCGGCGGCATACCGTAAGAGATCGGTTCCCTTTTGGATCCATCTGCTCATCTGTTTCCCCGTCTGATAAATTTTATTTCTCATATCCTGTTCTTCCTTTCCTTTTTGTTTTCAAATGGTAGTTTTTTAGATTGTTTCTTTCCCTGTCACTTATAACCTGTCCGGCCGGCTTAGAAAGCATCGCTCTCAAAACCGTATAACAGCGGAGAACATGTGACTGACACAAGCATACAGCGTTATACCGAGCACCGCCAGCAGGATCCCCAGCTGGTAAAACGTGATACTACGATCCAAACTGCTCTTTTTCCGCTCCAGAACCGTGGTCTCCATATCCTTGATCTGCTCCCCGATATCGCTAAGAAGTTCCACCGCCTGCCCCGACTCCAGCGCCTGAAGTATAGTGATGCAGAGGGCATCGATATAGCGGTTGTCAAACTTACTCTGGAAATGTTCCAGTGCCTCATAGATGTCAGCTTTCATGACAATATCCCCAGCCAGATCCAAGAGGGCCTGTCTGAGTCGTCTCTCCTGTACGCTTCCATAGCACTCCGCCAATGCGTCGGTCACATAGACTCCCGCACGGATCTGCATTTCCAGCGCGTGATAGACCAGTTTGACCTCCGTCAGCATCCGCTCATTGTCCTTCCTGTTCAAATGTTCCAGAAAAAAGTGTGGCAGGAAGCCAAGTATTCCCATAGCCAGTATCCCATATCCCGGCGAAATTGCCAAAAGACTTAAGAAACCTCCGGCTCCCATCACAACGCATCCTGCCAGATATCGTGTAGGATTGATCCACTCGCCGAGGTGGAAAGTCACACCATTCTTTATAAGCCAACTCTGTTTGCGAAGATACCAGCTGTTTATCGGCCTCTTTGTCCTTAAAAGTCCGGTAAATTCCTCGTAGGTTTTCAGTATCAACTGTCTTGGTTGATGCGCAGAGATCTGGAGCAGAAATGCAAACGCCAGACCTGCTGTCACCATGGACAGCACAATCGTAAAAAGATGTAATTTTTGTTCCATTATACACCTCCCTATCGGTGGATCCGGACTAACTGCCTGAAGAATAGGAGCAGAATGATCCCCAGCGCCCCCATGGCCAGTCTGCCCGGAAAAGTCTCCCACAGAACACTCCAGATAGAAACGCTGATCAAGCCATCAACTGTCAACAGCACAAACCCTGACATTGCAAGCAGAAGAAACATATTGATAACTGCTTCCCTAAGCATTCCCTTGCGCTCCGCCCCCAACCTGAGATATTCCCGCACGCTCCGCCTGCTGTTGCTCACCAGTGCGGTAAAATCGGCACAGTAGCGGAGACTGATCTCCATGTTCCTGACCAGTTCCTTAAACTTGGGATGCTCTATTTTCTCTGCCATGGACAACATGGCAAGGTTGGTGTCTCCCGTAGTCTGCGCCTCATAGTAACACTCCTCTAAAACGCTCTGCATGGGCTCCTCCATATATCTGCTGATCTGATGAAAAATACCGGTGATCTCTCCGGCGGTGATACTGTAACTTCCCAGAAAATCCAGAAATTTTAACAAATTATTGTTGACCGACCGCATAGTGCTAAGCTTCCCCAACTGGAGTACTAAGTACACTGCGAGACACCAAACTACAACCCCAATACACGCTTTTGCAAATCCTATAAAGGGCAGGAGCAGCAGAAATATTCCTGTGACCAGTACCACCATGCCAGCCAGAAACCATTCCACATTCAACGCTGGAAAACGAATTTTCCACCCACTGTACATCAGTTCCTGCTCCAGACGCATCCAAAGGGAATGACGGCTTTGCAAGTCCTGAAGACCCCGCCTGTTCTCCAAAAGCCTCTTTCTGGATGCCTCATCCAGATTTTCTCTGGTGCGCTTTAAAAGCCCTGTCAGCTGCTGCAGCCATCGAATGCGGCACAGCAGAGAAATAAAACCCGCAAAGAGCAGGATAAAACATCCTCCCAGTTCAAACCATCTGCTCATACTCCAATTCCTTCCTTTCCTCATTCCAGCCCTTGCAGACAAATACCTGCTTTACCCGATAATGCTCCATAAAGATCAGAGTCTGGAAACAATCCATCATCCGCATCAATTCATTGCGTGAATACCGACTCTCATACATGGCATAGTCTACCAGTTTGTCCGCCGCTCTGTCCGCTGCAGAGGCATGAATAGTGGCCGCACAAATCTGTCCGGTACAGGCTGCATTCAACAGATACAGTGCCTCCGCCCCTTTCACTTCCCCAATAATGAAAAAGTCGACATCCATTGTCAATCCCGCGATACTGATATGCTTTAGATCGTAGTTGACCTGACTTTCCCCAGTCCCCGGCAGAGAATGCAGAAACATCATATCCGGGTGATACATTGTAGTCAGTTCATCTGCCTGTTGCGCCACAAGAATTGCCATATCATCCGGCAGTGTCTCCTTCAAGGCATTTAGCAGGGTAGTCTTTCCGGAGGAATTTCCCCCGCAAATTAAGGTGGAACCTTGTCGGAACCGTTGGATCAAAAGCTCCGCTGTGTTCCTGTCCAACATCTTTCTCTCAATCAACTCCCCCACCTGTGGAAATACTCTCGGCACTTTCCGAATACAAAGATATGGCTCACTGTAGGTGTTCACTAATGGCATAGAAAGGGTAAATCGGAGAATGAAATCCGGATGACTCTCAGAGTCCGTAAATCGTTGAATAGCGTTGAGATTTGAAATATTGACCTGATTCTTTGTAGCAACGTAGTCTATAAACTGCCGATACTCCTTGTCAGACAAAAAAGCGACACCGGCATCCATACGCTTCCCCTCCCGCTTAACGCGGATACAGTCGTGGCTGATCACCCGAATGTCTGAGATGCTCGCATCGTCAATCAGCGGCGACAGTCTGGAATAGCCGAAAACATATTCTTCAAATGCTTTGACCAGCTTCTCGGTCATACCGGGCGGCACATAATAATATGCTGCAATATGCTTTCTGGCATCCTCCAGAAATTCTTCCTTTGTGATCACCCCCTTCTTCATCTGCATGAGTGAAGCTTGCTTCTGAGTGATATAATCGTTTACCAGCTTCTGCAATCCCTCGTCCACCGAGGAAATTTGTTTGTCACTAACAGTTTCTGTCCTCATCATCCCTCCTGTATTTTCTGCTTTTCATGTTTTCATGGAACGCGCGCTTTCCCAAAAAAGAGCATAAAAACAGACCGGTAGCAAAACAATTGGTAACACTGGCTGAACTAGCCTGACAAATAGACACTTAGTGAATAGACGTCTCCTAAGTAATTGACAATTTACACTCTTTTGTCCCATCTGTCAAGTACCAAAATTATTTTTCTTCCGGTCTCACTTTACGATCTATATTGTTTTCCGCAAAATTACTGCTCTTGTTCCTGTTTCCGCAAAAGGGCATCAAATTCTTCCATCGGCATGGGCTTATAAAAGAGGAATCCCTGTGCATTCTCACAGCCACACTCCAATACGAGCCGCTTTTGTTCCTCAGTCTCCACGCCCTCCATTATCACTTTTGCCCCCAACGCTAGGAGCATAGCTGTAGCATGCTTCAAAATGATCTGGCTCTTCTCATTCTCCAGATCCAGAATAAAAATACGATCCATCTTAATCTCATCCATGGTCTGAGACTTTAGCATGTACATGGAGGAATAGCCTGTTCCAAAATCGTCCATAGAAATCTTAAAGCTCTTGTCCCGCAGAATCTTCATCCGCTGATACATTCCGGTTTCATCTGCCAGAAAAGCACTCTCCGTAAGTTCTAACGGAGTATACTCCGCAGGCACATCGTACTTTTCACTCAGTTGGATCAAGGTGTCGCAGAGCTGTTTGTCGTAGGCGTGCACTCTGGACACATTGATAGATATCGGCAAAAGCGGTCTGCCCTCCTGCTTCATTTTGCCAAGAAAAGCAAACACTTGCTCCCAGATATATTGATCAACATTGATGATAAAACCGTTTTTCTCTAAAACAGGGATAAATACTCCCGGACTGATAAGACCTCTCTCAGGGTGGATCCAACGCACAAGCGCTTCTCCGCCGATGATCTTCCCAGTGTGCATATTGACCTTGGGCTGGATGTAGGCAGTCAGTTCTCCGTTTTTCAGCGCCGCCACAATGTCGTTCTCCACCTGCTTCTCCTGCAGCATCTTCTTGCGCATATCATCATCAAATACCGCATATTCCGCAAAGAACTTTCCCTTGATGCTCTGCATGGCAATGGTGGCACAATCTTTCAGATAACTGACAGAAGCATGATTATCGTCGGAAGCACAGATCCCAAAAGACGGGAGCACTCTGTAGGCAAAGGGAAACTCATCAATCTTCCGTCTGATATCAACGGCAATCTCTGTGAGCTCATTGGCATCTTCAAAAGCGGTACACAGGCAGAAGTTGTCCGCCCTCACCTGACAGGCGCAGGTAAGCGGCCGATCGTCCTCGTAATGTCGGAAACAGTCGGCTATAAACGTCAACATCCTATCGCCCTCTTTCCGACCACAGAATTCGTTCACCGCTTTGAACTGTGAGATATCCATGACGATCACGCCAAACCGACTATCCGGATTTTTCACCATCATCTCACTGCCCACATAGAAAAAGGCCTTTAAATTATACAACCCTGTGAGCCGATATCTGCCGTCATCGGCGTTTTGCTGCGCCATCCGCTTGAGGGCATCCAGATACAACTCTTCCCTGCCCTCCTCCGTGTTCTGCGGAGAATGATTTATAACGTCTTCCCTTGTCTTATTATTATCCATACAACTCACACCTCTGATTGATATGCCCCACCCGCTCCGCGACAGTTCTCATATTATGATTATACTATCTCTCAGCTTTTTTTTCTACTCTTTTTTATATTTCCTTTATTGACAACACTCAAACAACCTACTATTATAGTATTATACTTGTACAAAGTGTGAATTGTAAAGGAGATTCCGATATGTTCATTTTGTTAGCAGGCGGATTACTTGTCATCATCATTGCAGTTGTGATCGCGGTGGTTACCTCCGTTGTGTCTGCTGTGGCCGCAGAGACGGACAGCTCTGAAGATTGATCGCTTTTTTGGATAACACACTTCCTAATGCAGGCTCCCTTTCTGGCAGCTTTTTTTCTGTGCCAGCTTATCTTGGCATATTCCCCGCATTTTAGACAAAATCTGTTATGTTTGTAGAAGTAATGGGAAGTATTGGAATATTGAAACACACTGATCTGTTATAGTATACTGTAGATATCAATTATTTTTCTTATGGGAAGGAAACAAGGATATGAGACTACGGGAAGCCATTGCCAGTTTGCATCAGAAACATCCAAAGGATCAATTAAAACCATTGTACACCCCCTGGGGTGAGCATCTGGACAAAGCTCATGTCTGGGCGGAATATCCCAGACCACAGCTGGTGCGCAGACAGTTTGAGATGTTGAACGGAGAGTGGGATTGTCTCTTTGCCCCTATCTCAAAAGACCCTGTCATTCCCGGCAAAAAAATTCAAAAAACACAGAAAATCTTGGTTCCTTTCTCCCCGGAATCACTTCTGTCCGGTGTGGGACGGCAATTAAAACCCAATGAATACCTCTGGTATCAGCGAATCCTGTCCTTTCCCCAGATGGATTATGCCAAAAAACAACAGCTGGGCAGACACTGTCTGTTACACTTTGGTGCTGTGGATCAGCAGGTGACTGTATATATTGACGGTCAGGAAGCCTTCTCCCACATTGGTGGATATTTGCCTTTTACTATAGACATCTCAGACTATATTTCCTACGACCCCTGTCTGCTTCAGATACGTGTGCAGGACGAGAGCGACACTTCCCACCATAGCCGCGGCAAACAGACTCTAAAACGGGGTGGTATGTTTTACACAGCCCAGAGTGGTATCTGGCAGAGCGTCTGGTATGAGTGGGTTCCCAAAAATTACATCGCAGACTGCAAGATCACGCCATGCTATGATGAGAACGCGGTGCGTATAGAACTTTTCTCCGAACAGCCCTTTCAAAGTGTGACCTGCTCTTTAAAAGAGGAGAATTCGAACTATACTGTCACTATAGAAAACAACGTAACAAATGTTACATCTCATCCCCTCGCGGCGAGCTTTCCCTGCCGCACCGTGCTGACCATACGCTTTGAAGAAGGTTCTTTCCAGCCTTGGAGTCCGGAGGCTCCCTATCTCTATCCTTTTACCATTCAGGCGGACGAAGATGAAGTGGAGAGTTATTTTGCCATGCGCTGCTACTCGGTGGAAGAAGATGAACAGGGGATTCCCCGTTTTTGTCTGAACCACCGCCCCTATTTTTTACATGGTATTCTGGATCAGGGATATTGGTCGGACGGGCTGATGACTGCCCCCTGCGATGAAGCGTTTATATTTGACATTGAACTGGCTAAGAAAAGCGGCTTTAACATGCTGCGGAAACACATCAAGATAGAGCCTTTGCGCTGGTATTATCACTGTGATCGGCTGGGAATGGTCGTGTGGCAGGACATGGTCAGCGGCGGCACCTCCTATCACATGCCGCTGGTGTGCTATATGCCCACACTTTTCCCTCACATGACCCGCCACACCAAGGATCACCACTACCGCCTCTTCTCTCGGGCCAATGCAGACGGTCGGAACGCCTGGGAGAAAGAGTGCCAGGAGACTATAGAGCATCTGTACAATGTCCCCTCGCTGGCGGTATGGGTACCTTTCAATGAGGGCTGGGGACAGTTTGATGCCGCACGGATCGCAGACATGATCCACGAAAAAGATCCCTCACGCCCGGTAGATCACGCCAGCGGCTGGTTCGATCAAAAAGGCGGAGACTTCCGGAGCATTCACAATTATTTTCGCCCCCTGCAGGTCAAACTGGACGGAAAACGCGCTTTTGTCATCTCCGAGTACGGCGGCTACGCCTGCCACATCCCTGACCACTCCAGTGTGGATCGCATTTACGGCTACCAAAAATTTGACACTATAGGTGAAACGGAGGTTGCATTCCGGCAATTGGTTCGGGAACAACTCTTCCCACTTATTGATCAGGGTTTGAGCGGCGCCGTCTATACCCAGCTCTCCGATGTGGAAGAGGAAGTCAATGGACTGGTGACTTATGACCGGAAAGTGGTCAAGCTGTTTTCTTTGTCAGCCGCCCCTTCGGTACCTTGCTCACATGGAAATAAGCCGGGAGTGTAAATAACAAAATTTATGCAAACGGATTTTCCGTGGGATAAAGCACACCCTTCGGCTGATTGTAATTCAGATCCTCCACGGGAACTCCCACATACTTAAACACCTCAAACAGAGACTTCCCAAAATGTCCAAAGGCAACTGCGCCGTGGTGCGGGAAGTTTTTCTCGATCAGCACATGACGGTAGAAGCGTCCCATCTCAGGGATAGCGAAGACACCGATCCCTCCAAAAGACTTACTCGCCACCGGCAGCACTTCGCCCTGGGCAATGTAAGCGCGCAGCTTGCAGTCGGCGGTGGACTGGAGACGATAGAAAGTGATGTCGCCGGGTGTGATATCCCCCTCCAGGGTGCCGTTTGTCACCTCGACGGGAAGGCTTCTGGCCATGATCTTTTGATACTTCATACTGCAGAAGGAAAGTTTCTTGGAGCAGGTATTTCCACAGTGGAATCCCATGAAAGTATCCCGGTGCGTATAGTCAAATTTACCCTTTATGGCCTCCTCATACATATCGTCCGGAACGGAGTTATTGATATCGAGAAGAGTCACCACATCCTCGCTGACACAGGCGCCAATAAACTCACTCAGACAGCCGTAGATATCCACCTCACAGGACACAGGGATGCCCATACCGGTAAGGCGACTGTTGACATAACAGGGCACGAAGCCAAACTGTGTCTGGAAAGCGGGCCAGCATTTTCCGGCGATGGCCACATATTTGCGGTAACCTTTATGTTCCTCCACCCAGTCGAGCAGGGTCAGCTCATACTGAGCAAGTTTGGGCAGTATCTCGGGCTTCTGGTTGCCGACACCGAGTTCCTCCTCCATTTCTTTTACCTTGGCAGGAATACGCTCATCTCCTGCGTGCTTGTTAAATGCCTCAAAGAGATCCAGTTCGGAGTTCTCTTCAATTTCCACCCCCAGATTATAAAGCTGCTTGATAGGAGCGTTGCAAGCCAGAAAGTTTAAAGGCCTAGGGCCGAAAGATATGATCTTTAGATTGTTCAAACCAATGACAGCCCTGGCAATCGGCAAAAACTCATGGAGCATGTCTGCACACTCGGATGCGGTGCCTACAGGGTATTCCGGTATATAGGCCTTCACGCTGCGCAGCTTCAGGTTATAGCTTGCGTTCAGCATGCCGCAGTAGGCGTCACCGCGGCCATCCATCAAGTCTCCCTGGCTCTCCTCGGCGGCCGCCACAAACATGGAGGGACCGTCAAAATGTTTCGCCAGCAGAGTCTCTGAAATTTCGGGACCGAAGTTGCCCAGATAGACGCACAGGGCGTTGCAGCCGGCCTTCTTGATGTCCTCCAGAGCCTGTACCATGTGGATCTCGCTCTCCACGATACAGACGGGACATTCGTAGATATCAGCGGCATCGTATTTGTCAGCGTAGGCTTTGACGAGCGCCTTTCTTCGGTTGACCGAAAGGCTTTCAGGGAAACAATCGCGGCTTACGGCTACGATGCCTAATTTTACTTTGGGTAAATTGTTCATGGCAGGATCCTCCTTGTAAATGGGTGTGTTGATAGAACTCAGGTTTATTCTGTTAGGATGTCAAATACAGGCTTACAGGCCGGATAGATTTCTTTGAACTTGGCGTAGCAGGCGTCATATTTGGCGGCAAGCGCGGGATAGGGAGTGACAGTCTGTACAACCTTCACCACCTTGGAAGCGATAGCCTCCACGTTGGGGTATTCACCGCATGCCACCGCTGCCAGCATGGCACCGCCGAGAGCGGGCCCCTCCTCGCTTTCAATGATGTCCACCTGCAGATTAAGCACATTGGCGATGATCTGACGCCACAGGGGACTCTTGGCACCGCCGCCGCAGATTTTGGTGCGCTCCAGCTTGATGCCCAGAGATTTTGCAACTTCCAGAGAGTCTCTCAGAGCAAAAGCCACACCCTCCAAAACGGCCTGAGTCATATCCGCTCTGGTGGTATCCATGGTCATGCCGATGAAAGTGCCTCTGGCGTTGGGGTTGTTGTGAGGCGAGCGCTCTCCCATCAGGTAGGGGAGAAAGTATACATGGTTCTCACCAAGCTTGGCGATCTGTTTTTGCTCGGCTGCATAGTCTATAGTTCCAACGATGTCATCCATCCACCATTTGTTGCAGGATGCCGCGCTTAACATGCAGCCCATCAGGTGATAGCTGCCATCCGCATGGGCGAAAGAGTGGAGGGCATTGTATTTATCCACTCCAAACTGTTTGGAGGAGATAAAGATAGTACCACTGGTGCCAAGCGAGATATTGCACCTGTTGTCGCCCACAGTGCCGGTGCCGACAGCCGCAGCTGCGTTATCTCCCGCCCCTGCTGCAACAATTGTTCCATCAGGTATGTCAAGCTCCGCCGCAATATGCGGAAGTACGGTGCCAACTTTCTCATAGCTCTCGAAGCATTTTGCCAGCTGTTCCTCCCGCACACCGCAGATCTCGCACATTTCTTTTGACCATCTGCGATTTTTGACATCAAACAGAAGCATACCGGAAGCATCGGACATGTCCGTGCAATGTACTCCTGTGAGCCGGTATGCGATATAATCCTTGGGAAGCATGATCTTGTGGATCTTTGCAAAGTTTTCCGGCTCATTCTTTTTGACCCACAGAAGCTTTGGAGCGGTAAAACCCGCAAAGGCGATGTTAGCCGTATACCCGGACAGCTTGTCTTTTCCCACAACATTGTTGAGATAGTCTGTCTCCTCCGCAGTTCTTCCGTCATTCCAAAGGATCGCAGGACGGATGACCTGATCGTTCTGGTCTAAGATTACCAGTCCATGCATCTGGCCGCCGAAGCTGATGCCGGCCACCTGACTGCGATCGGTCTCCTGCAAAAGCTCCCTGATACCCTCCACGGTCTGATCATACCAGTCCTCCGGATCCTGCTCCGACCAGCCGGGATGGGGGAAGAAAATAGGGTACTCCCTCGACACAATATTTTGTATCTTTCCCTCGCTGTCCATCAGGAGAAGTTTCACCGCGGACGTCCCCAGATCAACTCCTATGTATAGCATATGTAACCTCCTACACAGAGTGGCAAAACTCTGATTTTTTTCTATTTTTATCATAGTGGCTGGCGGTCAAAAAATCAAGTGGAAGCATTTCTCTCATATATTTCCGCAAACTTTTCCAACTCTTCACGGATCCCAATGTGCTGGGGACAAATACGCTCGCATTTTCCGCATTTGATGCACTCCAGTGCCTTTCCGTTGTTCATGGAATGACGCTCATAGTACATGTTCGTCTTTTTCCCAGTGGTAGCATACATATTGTAGAGGCCAAAGTAAGCGGGAATATTGATATTTTTAGGGCATTCTTCCATACAGTATTTACAGCTGGTGCAGGGGATCTCGCCACCGCCCTTTAAAATCTCCGTGACGCGCTCAAGTACTGTCTGCTCGCCCTCACTCAGCGGCTGAAACTCCTTCATGTAAGAGGTGTTGTCCACAAGCTGTTCATAATTGCTCATACCGCTCAACACCATAAACACATTATCCAGCGATGCCGCATAGCGGATGGCGTAGGAGGCCGGAGACCCTTTTGCTCCGCTTTTTTCCAATTCTTTTAGGGCCTCGTCGGGAAGGCTTGCCAGACTTCCGCCTTTCACCGGCTCCATAACAACAACGGGCTTGCCGTGGCGACAGGCCACCTCGTAACAGGCGCCTGACTGGATCGCAGTGCTGTTCCAGTCCAGATAATTGATCTGTAACTGCACAAAGTCCACCTCCGGATGCTCTGTCAGAATGCGGTCAAGCAATTCCGCATCGTCGTGGTAGGA
Organism: Acetatifactor sp.; assembly: GCA_022511465.1. GTDB lineage: Bacteria > Bacillota > Clostridia > Lachnospirales > Lachnospiraceae > Acetatifactor. Next base: position 43,619 of record JAFLRM010000011.1, read on the forward strand.
AAAGCCGGTCTTTTTTACAAGACCTTGCTCCTTCATTTTGTTGATAAACTCAAAACCGCCGTATTTCTGTGTGTTTGTGTATCTCTCTTTCCCCATGTTGTGGAGAAGATAGTAATCAAAATAATCCACGCCACAACGCTTAAGCTGCTCGTCAAAGTACATCTGGTACTCCTCCGTGGCTTTCACCCTCAGAATAGGCATTTTATCTGCAAGGATGTAGCGATCGCGGGAATATCTGTCCACCAGACAGCGCTTCACTGCTCCTTCGGACTGCTCCCCGTGGTAGGGGTAGGCCGTGTCAAAGTAGACAAAACCCTGTTCCAAAAAGGAATCCACCATGCGGCACATCTGATCATAGTCTATGCTCTTTGCATCCTCCGGATCAAGAAGGGGCAGTCTCATGGTTCCGAAACCTAGTTTTTTCATATTAGTCTCCATTTCTTGTTTTTTATTTTTACCATTATTTTCCCTTTATTTGCTTCTTTATTTCTTTTGTATTTCCCTTTGTCTGAATGTTCCTTATCCTTCCGGCATCTCAACTGTCCGTTTCCGAAATCTTCTGCAAATAATCCCGGAAAGTAGCGCGCATCCCTTCCTCGATCGGAGTGTATGTCACTCCCAACTCTGCCACACGTCCCCCGTCATACCAGTTCGACTCCTCCTTGGTCAAGGGGAACGGCAGAGGCAATCCCTGTACGTTCACGTCCTGTACTGTGACAAGAACCCTTTCAAAACTCGTCCCTGTCACTACTCGCAAAAGTTCCGCAAAAGAATCGTAAGTCATTTTCTCGGGGTTACACAAATTGTAGGATCGATCGTGGGCAAGGGGATTGCCGCAGGCCGCAAAAATGGCTTTCGCCACATCCCGTACATACACCATCTGAAATTCTCCATCCGCGTCTGTCGGGTGAATGATCTGTCCCGCGGCAGTGATCCACTTAAAATAAATCCCCTCTCTGGGGGCGTAGTTGCCCGATCCATAAATAAAAGCGGGGCGAATAGAGGTATAAGCCGCACCTTTCTCCTGACAGCACTCTCGAAGCTCCCGCTCCAAGGCTACTTTTCCGGAAATATAGGCTCCCGCCTCTCCACCAAAGTCTCGCTCCTCCAGTTCATCATCCTCCATCATCACCCGCATGGTTCCTCGACGGTACACATCGCAGGTGCTGACAAAGAGATACTGATCAAAGGATGCCCTCAAATGCTCCATCAGAAAACGGATATCACCTTTCTCATAGGCACAGAAATCTACGATCACGTCAAAATGCGACTCTTCGATGGATGCAATAGCATCTCCATCGTGTCTGTCCATATGGTATTCCCGAATGGTCGGATTATTTAACGGTTGACTGCCACGATTGAGTATATATAGTTCCTGTTCTTTGACCGCTAGGTCTGTGAACGCTTTTCCCAGAAAATAACTGCCGCCTATCACTAAGATTTTCATGATTCAACTACTCCTCACGCTGCTGCGCACTGACATGCTCATATGTTATCAAATAGAATCTCAAACCTTTAGATTTGCTTTTCCAAATACTTTGCAGGTACGGCTTTGGTCAGCCACACGCCGTTTACAGACTGATAAAAGGAATAACCCTCCTTTGCCATCTGCCCGCTTAACACCTTGTAGATCACAGGCTTTCCATGACGTTTTCCAACCGTTTGGGCAGTCTCCTCATCCCCCGACAAATGGACATATAAACGGCTCTTGGGAATCAGGCCATTTTTGTCTATAGACTCCGTGTATTTCTCTCCGGTTCCATGCCACAATATTTCAGGCGGCTCCACGACCGGCAGTTCCACATCCACAGGAATAGAATGGCCCTGATTGGCCCGTATCAAGGTTTTATCCTCATTAAAAGAGTAACGTTGCTTGGCGTCCGTCCTCACGATCTCCTCCAAGAGCGCCCTGTCGATGGAGTGCGTCTTTTGGATGCCGGCAATTAACTCCTCCACATTTGCCCATCCATGTTCATCCAATGTGACCCCGATCACCTCCGGCTTGTGCCGCAGGATCAGGCTGATATATTTACTTATCTCTGTGGTGTTCATGATATACCTCAAAATCGTAATTTATTCTTCTTACAAAATCTTAGCGTCTTCATTATATAACCTTTCTCTACTTCACTATCATCTGCGCCGCAAACACAGCACCCACTCCCAATATCACACTGACACATATGTAGCAGAAGGCTGCCGCTGAGTTTCCTCCCCTGATCAGATCCACAGACTCATACGCAAATGTGGAGAAAGTGGTAAAACCCCCGCAGACACCCACTCGAAGCATTAAAACGAGCTGGGGATTGAAATTTTTGTTCTTGGCCGCCAGGGCACCGATCAGACCGATCAGGAATGCTCCCACCACATTGATCAATAGCGTCTTGACCGGAAAGCCATTCTCTACCTTTATCGGCAAGAGCCCTATAAGATATCGAAGGATCGTCCCAATAAAACCTCCGATCCCCACCAAAATACAGTTTAACATGTGATGCCTCCTTACGGTATTTCCATCCTGAGATTCAAATTTCTTATTCCCCGTATTGACTGTACAGTGCCACGTGGTCGCCAATACATTTCCACGGGCTTTGTGCACCTGCAGTTACACAAATATAGGGCACACCGTCTTCAGAGATAAAATAACTGGCCGCACAACTGCGGGATTGGTTCACAAAACCGGTCTTGCCACAGAGCACCTCTCCGCCGGTATCCTTATCCTCAATGCGGCGCAGAAACCAGTTGGAGATTGAAATCCCTTCCGGATGCTCCGGCGTGGGGGAGGTTGTGTAGGTGTGCAAGGACAACACCTCCCTGCACCAGTCGTCTTCCACTGCTGCTTTCAAGATCATGGCCATGTCATAAGCGGTGCAGTAGTGATCCTTATCGTAAAGGCCCACACAGTTGGTAAAGTGTGCCGTGTCCGACAGCCCAAGTTCCTCCAGCTTCTCGTTCATCAATTCCACAAACGCCTCATGGGATCCGGCCACATAGGTGGCCAGAGCGATCGCTGCATCTCCGCCGGAGGGCAGGATCGTCCCATAGAACAGATCGCGGACGGTAACCACCTCCCCCACCGCAAATCCGACGGTACTGCAGCCATTCACATAGGCAAAATCCGTCATCTCGATCGTGATGGTGACCTCATCGTCCAAATCGGTGATATGTTCCGCCGCCACCAGAATCGTCAAGATCTTCGTCATGGATGCAGGATTGAGAATAGTCCGGGCATCTTTCTGGGCCACGATCTCATTGGTACTCTCATTGATAAGCACAGCGTTGGTGCTGCCGATCAGCGGGTCGCCCACGGCGACCGTGGAGGATGTGGTTTTCGCTTCGAAATCAGCCAGAAACTGCACATCTCCCACCTGAACGCGGCCATCCACAACCACTGGTGCAGCCGCCACCGGCATGAATCCTGTATCTTCTTCGTTCTCATTCTCCACGTTTGTCGTAAGATCAGACAAAGCACCATTCCGTAAAAGGTAGCGCAGGGCACCTCCATCTTTCAGAATCTCTATCTGTCCCTCCTGCGGCTCCTCTCCCTCGTTCTGTCCCGCTATCTGCGCAGCTTCATCTTCCGGCAGAGTCGCCCTGCTTTTTCCGCCAAACAAAAGTGTCCCTGCCATGACCAGCACGATCGCGCCCAAAACGCAGCCCCCGTATAAAAAGCACATTCTGGCTATTTTGTTGATCTTCTCCTGTCGTTTCTTCTCCTCCCTCATGCGGGCGAGGCGCTCCGCCCGACGTTTGCGCCGCAGTTCTTCATCATCTATCTCATTGAGTGTATCGCTCATTCCAACCTCCGTATCGCAAGTACCACAAACAGATCCCTATTTTGTCTTTTGTTTTTATTTTACTTGTCCATAGCATTAATATACCCTCTTATCTTACCATATACTGGTCGATAATTCGAGAATTATTTTCCGTTTTTCATGATAAATTTTTCATAAGGTATGATGAACTCGTAAGCGCTGTCTGCCTCCGAACCCATATCGACAGCATCATAGTGGATTCCTATCCCACTCTCGTCTAAAAAAAAGCGCTTCTCCTCCAAAATACTTTCCCGCGGCGTCCACTCCGAAAAAGAGCACTCTTCCTCCACATAAGGAGCAATGATATTGCATATCTCCTCCTTGCTATCCTCCACAAGGTCAGTGATGGACAACCTCTCTCCGGTGGCAAGATCAAACACATAATATTCTGTCACATCATTGTCATATACCCAGGCAGTGAAGATCCATCCGCCCTCACGCACTCTCACGCAGAGATGATCTTCATCCAAATAGACCACGTCCATCTTCAAATTCCATCGGTTTCCGTCAATTCCGTCCTCCATCCATTCCTGAATCTTCTCCTCATACCACACTTTTGAAGGATCTGTCTTTTTCTGCTCCTGATAGACTCGCTCCAAACAGGCATTGATCTTCCGCGAAGCTTTCGTATCTCCCGTCAGATAAAGCAGCTCATTGTACAGACAAAAGAAATATTCGTCGGAGTCCGGATTACCGTAGATCTCGTAAGTCTCCACCCGCTTGTCACAGAGCTGCCCGTACTGCACATACGAAGTATCATAAAAAGTAACAGCCTCCTCCCTTTTATTATCCGCCAGCCTGACGATGGCGTCACCCTCCTCCATGCGTTTGTTATAGTAAAAGCTATCCTTCCCTCGGAAAAACATCTCCGGCTGGTCGGAAAACACCGCCTCCGTATTCTGATAGGCACTCTGGAAGGATCTTATCTGCTGCATCCGGGTATCCTCTCGGGATGCCCAAAATGCCCGACGTTCACCGCCACTCAACGTATCTATCAACCATACGCCGTCCTCATCCCAGAAGATCTCTAACCTCGCAGTCAATCCTTTCACACTGGTCTGTACCCACTTTTCCGGCTCCGATCTCCCTTCCAGAGACAACCGATACCACTGTCCTATTTCATTACTGTAATAAGCATCATCACAAAAATAGAATGCCTCGTTGGTCAAGAACATCGTGTCCTTCGTAATCTTCCTTTCACCTCCCAGGACATCACTCTTCATCAAAAGTTCCAGCGTCCCCTCCCCCGGATCAAACCGGTAGAGATCATGTGTCTCCCGGTCCCGCACAAACAGATACCCATAATTCCGCATCATATAGGCCACGGAAGGGATACGGATGTACGAGCTGTCTTCCAATGCCTCATATCTCTCCGGGATCATTCCATGCAACGTCTCCGATTCTTCCACCGGCACCGCCTCATCTCCTTCCAGGCGATAGAAAAGATCCGGCAAGTTGTAGTAACTTGTCAGATAAAAAATATCCTGATACATATCAATCTCATAGTTGTCCCAAATTTGTCCCTGAATATCGGGAATATTATCGCACAGAAGAGTAAGATCCGACCCATCCAGCTTCATGCGGTACAGACAGATATCCGCATGATCCAGCGAGTCTGCGCCGTGTCTCGTAAGGAAGTAAATATCCTCCCCCTGAATAAAGAAGTTCCCCGCCTGATTGCAGGGTGCCTCATACAGCAGAGTCTCCTCCCATGTGTCCATATCGTATCGACAAAATCTGCCTCCCCAGAAACCGTACAGATAGCCGTCCACCTCCTGCGCATCTCTTCCGGTGTCGTCACGGAAATATGGCACTGCACCAAAAGCGCTCTCCGGCTCTTCCTGTGCGCCTTCTGCAGTATCATCTGTCTCTGTGCGTGCCGCATCTTCTCTTCCTCCACTTTCTGCCAGATCATCAGCCCGCTGCAATGCATAAAAATCTGCACACCCTGCAAGCGCCATTCCCAGAGAGAGAAGCATCGTGCCCAAAATTATTTTTCTCTTCATACCGTTATCCTCACATACCTCATAAAACTTCCCAAATTAGCTTCCCATCAATTATATCGTTTCCCCCATCCCCCATGTAAAATATTACACAAAAACAAGAAATTCTTAAGATTTCAGAAATTTCCTTGACACTCTTGTCATTTACAACATCTTGTATTATAATAAGACAATAAACCACGATATATTGCGTTTTATTAATATGAAATACATGATCTGAGATATAGATGCATAGACCCCCGCCACCCTTAACAGGAGCGAATATACGAATGAACCGATCCGATTTAGATAGAAACGCTTACATGCTGCGCGGCCCCCTCGCCAAAAAAGGCTATATGAGCTGGTACCACACCTTCCGTGGCACTCAGCCCCAGACCTTGGAGACCCGCACTTTTTTTGTGGAATACAGAATCCTAAACCCGTCCCTGGGCGGTACACAACCCATCCTGGGACAGCACCCCTACTATAAAAAGCGGGGCATGAAGCCCTCCTACGTGCTGATCAAAGTGGGGACCTTTCCCACCGGGAACGGCAATGACGGCATGCAGTTGAATGCCTACTACCCCATTTCTTCCCTGCAGAGCACCAACACTCCTTTTATCCTGCAGGTGGAAGATTGCTTCTACAGCGAAAACCGCATCTTTGGGTTTATCGATATCTCCGAGGAGGAAGCCAGACACCGCTCCTTTATGACGGACGAAGGCTACATGGAGTGGGATCTGGAGGTACATAAGGCGGTGTCGTTCCACATCGGCATCCTCTCCAGCCCTTTCTGCACCGCTATTGGCGCTCTCACCAGCTTTTTTCACGGCGAGGGCATTCGCACCTTTTACAGGGGAACCATCTCCCTAAACGGGATCCCCTATGAGGTGACTCCAGAGGACAGCTACGGCTACGCGGATAAACACTGGGGAAAGAGTTTCAACCGTCCCATACTGCGCTTTGCTTCCGGCCATCTGGTCAGCAAGATCACTGGCAGAGAGTACAAACATTCCTCGTTGGCTATCGATGGCTGCTGCCCAAAGCTTTTCTGCTTTCCCTTGAGGCGCAGACTTTTTATCCAGCTTACCTACATGGGCGAAGACTTTGAGTTCCACTTTGCCAATCCAAAAAATCCTGCCCGCAGCAAGTGGGAAATAAAGAGAACCAATAAACGCTTCATTTGGCACATCAAAGCTCAAAATAGAGATGCCGTCATCAAGATTTCCTTGAGTTGTACCAGAGAACAGTTGATGGAACTGACCTACGAGTCCCCTGCTGGCGAGCTCTCTCCAAATCCTCTGCTTGGCGCGGGCACTGGGGTGGGAACCGTACAGATTTTTCGCCGCACGGGAGACGGTCTGAAACTGATCGACACCCTTTCCGTTTATGATGCGCTCTGCCAATATCAGACGGAGGATTAGAAATCTTATACCAATACGAATGAGCCGGAGCAGGTGGTTTCCCACCGCGCTCCGGCTTCTTTTTTACATATCTTTTTGTTTGTGGAATGTTTAAATACTAAAATCCAACACGTCCAGGCGACGTTTGTGCTGTACCACCAGATCTGCGATCGTGACCCCGTCCACAACCTTGTTGATTGCCTCATACAGATCTTTCCACACCTGAAGCGTCTCACAGGTGTCTACCCTGTCACACTCGTCCGCATTCTCCTCCAGACATGCCACAGGAGCAAGCGACCCTTCTGTCAGCCGCAGGATCATGCCTACCGTGTACTCTTTCGGATCTCTGGCAATGCGATAACCTCCCTGCGCACCCCGCACACTCTTCACGAAGCCCGCCTTGTTCAAAACCGCTATGATCTGCTCCAGGTACTTTTCAGATATCTCCTGCCTTGCCGCAATATCCTTTACCTTGATACATTCTCCTGTGTTGTTCAGTGCCAGATCCAGCATGACCCGCACCGCATATCTACCCTTTGTTGAGATTTTCATAATTCACCATTCCTAATCCATACTATAGAACTTTTTTAGTAAGGGATCACCGCTCCGTCATAGGTTGCATTGATGTAATTCTTGATAGCATCGGACTTTAATGCCTCAACCAACGCCTTGATCTTCGCAGCATTCTCACTGCCTTCCTTCACGGCAATGACATTCACATAGGTGGAAGCCGCCTCGGAATCCGCACTCTCATACAGCAGAGAATCGTTTGCCACCGTGTAGCCGGCCTGCATAGCATAGTTGCCGTTTAAGATGCCGAAGGATACATCGGGAAGGGTTCTGGGAACTTGTGCAGCCTCCAGCTCAATGATCTCAATGTTATAAGGATTGTCAATAATGTCGTTTACCGTAGCAGTCAGACCAACACCGTCCTTCAGGGTAATATATCCATTGTCCTGCAAAAGCAGAAGTGCACGCGCCTCGTTGGTAGTATCGTTGGGAACTGCGATGGTAGCGCCCTCAATGTTGTCAAGACTGCTCTCCTGTCCGGGATACAATCCGAAAGGCTCATAGTGGATGCCGCCCGCGTTTACCAAATGAGTGCCATGTTCAGCGTTGAACTCATTCAGATAAGGAATATGCTGGAAGTAGTTGGCGTCAAAGTCACCGGACTCCACAACCTCGTTGGGCTGTATATAATCGTCAAATATCTGAACCTCCAGCGTATAGCCCTGCTCTTTCAAAATGGGTGCTACCTGCTCCAGGATCTCTGCATGAGGGGTTGCGCTGGCAGCAATCTTGATGACCTTGTCATCCTTGCTGCTCCCACATCCGGTCAACAGACCTGCGGAAAGCGTTGCGACACCGATCAGTGCCAAAATTCTCTTCTTCATAATGTTCTCCTCCTTGTAATAAGATAAATAAAATTTATATGCAAACAGTCTGCCGCAGACGATTCCACCGTCACGGCTATGCACTGTCTGTCACCATTGATCATTTATCATTTGACCCGTTACTTGATTCGTTTATCCAACTTCTTGGAAAGCTTTGTGCCAATTATCTGCAGCACCTGTACCAGCGCCACCAGAAGCACCACGGTGACCAGCATGATATCCGGTTGATACCGGTGGTATCCATAACGGATCGCAATATCGCCCAGTCCGCCGCCGCCCACGGTTCCCGCCATTGCGGAGTAACCAAGGACGGTGCCCAGCACGATGGTAGCTCCGACGATCAGAGAGGTTCTCGCCTCACCGATCATCACCTTCCAGATGATCGTCCAGGTGCCGGCTCCCATACTCTGTGCCGCCTCAATAACTCCCGCGTCCACCTCTAAGAGAGAGGACTCCACCATTCTGGCGATAAAGGGCGCCGCTGCCAGCACAAGCGGCACAACAGTCGCCGATGCACCGTAGGCCCGCCCCACGATCAGACGGGTAAAAGGAATTACCAGGATCAGCAAGATCAAAAATGGAATACTTCTCACAATATTCACGATCACGTCCAAAATTTTGTAAATGATCCGATTAGGCTTAAGCCCGTCTTTTGCAGTGACCACCAGCACGACTCCCATCGGAAGACCAATGATATACGCAAACAAGGTAGACACCAGGGTCATATACAGGGTGGCAAAAATTCCTTCCACCAGCATCATCACAGTTGCATTATTCCACATACGAATCAAGCTCCTCCACTGTCAGTTTTCTCTCTTCCAGATAATGGATCATCTTGGCTGCCATGACATCATCCTCCGGCAGCTGCAGGATCATCTGCCCATGGGCGATGCCCCCGATATCCTCTGTCTCCGCCTTCAGGATATTTACGGGTGACTTGCACTCCAGCACCATGTTGGCGATCACAGGCTCGAAGGAAGAATTCTCCTTAAATACGATCCTGATACAACGCTTACCTTTCATCAAGTCCGTTCTGGGGTTAACCATGAATACCAGCTTTCTGGCAGCTGCGGTCTTGGGTCTTGCAAACACATCCTCCACTGTGCCGTGCTCCACCAGTTCCCCTTCATCAATGATGGCAACGTGGGAACAGATTTCCTGTACCACGGACATCTCGTGGGTAATGATCACAATGGTGATACCGTACTGTTGGTTGATCTCCTGAAGGAGCTTTAGGATGGACTTGGTCGTGGTGGGATCCAAGGCGCTGGTAGCCTCGTCACAGAGCAGGATCTTGGGATTGGTAGCCAGTGCTCTGGCAATCGCCACTCTCTGCTTCTGGCCGCCTGACAGCTGTGCCGGATAGCTCTTAGCTTTCTCCTGGAGTCCCACGATCTCCAATAGTTCCATGGCCCGCGTCACCGCATCCGCGCGCTTCACCCCGATGATCTCCAGGGGAAAACACACATTGTCCAGGACATTTCTCTGCATCAGCAGATTGAAGTGTTGGAAGATCATGGCAATCTCCGTGCGGGTCTGGCGAAGCTCCTTCTCGCTCAACTGTGACAAGTCCTTGTCCTCGATCACCACCGTTCCCGATGTGGGTTTCTCAAGGAAATTCAAACATCGCACCAGCGTAGATTTGCCGGCACCGCTCATACCGATGATTCCGTAGACATCTCCCCTCTGGATATCTAAGCTGATTCCTTTCAGGGCTTCCACTGTGTTGTCTTTCCCTATGAAACTTTTGGTTACATTTTGTATTTGAATAATGGGCTTTGTTTCCATATTTTCTCCTAGTTCTCCGTAAACATTGCGGTAGAAAGATATCGGTCTCCAGAGTCAGGGAGGAGCACCACAACGGTCTTGCCCTGATTCTCTGGCCTTCTAGCGATCTCGGTGGCCGCATGGAGTGCAGCGCCCGAGGTGATCCCCACCAAAATACCCTCTTTGTGTGCCACCAGGCGCCCAGCAGAATACGCCTGCTCTGTGGTCACGGTGAACACCTCATCATATACCTGTGTATTCAGTATCGAGGGCACAAACCCTGCTCCGATGCCTTGAAGTCTGTGGGGTCCCGGTTGTCCGCCCGACAATACGGGGGAGTCCTTGGGCTCCACAGCCACGATCTGTATCTTAGGATCCCTTGCTTTTAAATAAGTTCCGACACCTGTGATGGTGCCGCCAGTACCTACGCCAGCCACAAAGATATCCACCTTTCCGTCGGTGTCCTCCCAGATCTCAGGTCCGGTGGTTGCAGCATGTGCCGCAGGGTTGGCCGGATTGTCAAACTGTCCTAAGATCAAGGAACCGGGGATGCTTTTGCTAAGCTCCTCCGCCTTGGCAATGGCTCCTTTCATCCCCAAATGTCCTTCCGTCAACACCAGTTCCGCGCCGTACGCTTTTAATAGGTTTCTCCGCTCCACACTCATGGTCTCCGGAAGGGTCAGAATGGTATGGTATCCCTTTGCGGCGGACACACTGGCCAGACCGATACCTGTGTTACCGGAGGTCGGCTCAATGATGGTGGCACCCGGCTTCAACAGACCTTTTTTCTCCGCATCCTCGATCATGGAGAGAGCGATCCTGTCTTTCGCACTGCCTGCCGGATTCAGATACTCCAGCTTTGCCAGAAGTTCCACCCCGGTCAGCTTCTGATCCTCCATATAGTTGCCCACTCTCAAAAGGGGTGTATGTCCCACCAGCTCAGTAACCTTTGCATAAATTTTACCCATAACTTTCCTCTTTTCATTGCGTCCGCGCGCCCATCGGATCGCTCTGCACATTTCCTACTATCTAACTAGGTTTATTATGAATCGTATAGTACTACTAATAGAAGAAACTGTCAAGACCTATTTTAAATAAAATAAAAAACCGTTGCCTATCTTCCTTTGACAAATCCTGCACACCTGGAATATACTATACATACATGTGGACATTTGCATTTCATAGGATGCCAATAGGAAAATACGGGCTTATTATAACACAATTTTATTCCAAAACACAAACAGGAGTTTTTTATGAACAAGACCACTTATCCTGTACCGGAAATATATTCTATATTACAATCTTCTTCCAAGAACCGCACTTTGACGGTCAATGTTCCCGGCTCCAAGAGCATCACCAACCGCGCGCTGCTTTTGGCCACGCTGGCAGAGGGGAAGTCCACTCTGTGCGGAGTTCTGTTCAGCGACGATTCCAGACATTTCTTAAAGTGTGTTCAGGATCTTGGCTTTGAGACCACGGTGGACGAGGCCGCCAGGATCATCACAGTGAGAGGCTGTGGTGGAAAAGTTCCTCAAAAGGAAGCCAGCCAATATGTGGGCAGCGCCGGAACTGCGGCCCGTTTTTTGACCGCCTATCTGGGCGTATCCGAGGGAATTTATCACATGGACGCCTCCGAACAGATGCGGACGCGCCCTATGGCACCGCTTCTTAACTCCCTTCGGGAGCTTGGCTGTGAGATCATATGTGATGTAAAGGAGAACTGCTTTCCCTTCACCTTGCACAGCCACGGTTTTGGCAAAAATGAGATCACCATAGATATTGGACACAGCAGCCAGTTTTTGAGTGCACTCCTTATCGCTTCCTGCCTGTCCGAGAAGGACTTTACCATTCATGTGAAAGGCACTCATGGCATGGCCTACATTGACATGACCTGCAAAATGATGGCACAGTTTGGCGTGGAGACGCTCAGGGAGGATACCATACTCCCGCCTCAGACAGCGGAGAACGATCCCCCTTCCCACATCGCCTACAGAACGTGCGCCGGACAGTCTTATCGGGCGCTGGACTACTCCGTTGAGCCGGATGTATCCGCCGCCTGTTATTTTTATGCCTGTGCGCCGCTGTTGCAGGTATCGGTGCTGGTGTCTCAGGTGCATTTTGACTCCCTCCAGGGAGATGTGGCGTTTCTCTCTATTTTGGAGGCAATGGGCTGTAAAGCTACTGACACTCCCGAAGGCATTTGGGTAACTCCTCCGAAAGAGGCTGTTTTTCATGGAGTGACCGCGGACATGTCCGCCTGCTCCGATCAAGCCATTACCCTAGCCGCCATTGCTCCCTTTGCAGACAGCCCCACCACCATCACCGGTATCGGCCATATCCGCTTTCAGGAATGTGATCGCCTAAACGCCATTGTGACGGAGCTTCGAAAGATGGGGATCCGCTGTGAGGAGACCTCCAACAGCGTCACCATCTACCCCGGCATGCCGCAGCCCTCCCTTGTGGAAACCTACGACGATCACCGCATGGCTATGGGCTTCTCCCTGATCGGCCTGCGCGCCCCCGGAATTGTGATCGACAATCCCGGCTGCTGCCGCAAAACCTTTGAAAACTATTTTGAGACACTGGATGGTGCCATTGCGCGGATCACAGAGTAAAGGAGCCATGTATGAAAGCAATCATCAAACTTGTAAGAAGAGTCCCCATGGTTTCCTCCATTCTATTTTCCATGATCTTAGGCTATGGCAGTGTGATCATGATGGTTCTTCTTCCTGAGATCTTGTCCGGTACACTGACGCTGACAAACCTTGGCCTTGGTCTGGACACACTGCTTTTTGGAGGATTCACTCTGGGCGCTTTTATCATCTATCCGCTGGTGCTGACCACGATCAATCTGGTACTGCTTTTTTGTAGGGCAGATCTTCCGGAACTTCGAAAGAGAGCCAAGGGGTTTGAGATCATCACCCTGATCCTCGGCGTCCTCTACAGCGCGCTGATACAGCTTCTGTTGGAGATTCACTGGACCAGCGACTGGCAGGAGACCCTTGCCAACAGGGCGGTGCATGCCCCCATCTACACGCAGGCCTGGCCCACCGTCCTCACCCTTGCACTGGTCGGCTTTGCGGGCTATTTGATCCTAAGCTTCGTAAAGCTGGAAAAGCTGCCACCCCTTGTGACCGTGTGCGCCATGGCGGCCATGTATCTGGGCACGGCGGAAGCGGTTCTCTTTACCATACAATTTTTTTCCTTGGAGTATCTGGTGCTCTGCCTCTTCCCGGTCAACTGTGTGATGATCGCCGCCAAGACCGTCCGCTACAAGATCGTAGAGTGGAACCGGCTGAGTGAATCACAAAATAAGACGTGGGAAGATCCGCTTTTTAACACCATCAATCAGAAGTTAAAGAATGCCGCCTATTGGCCTCTTGCGGCCTTTCTTCTCATGTGGCCCCTGCTGGGCATCTTGATCGTGGTCTTGGTTCTTTTTGGTCAGGAACCGGATGCCGTCATCAAGGCGTGGACGGAGACCAGCGACTGGAATCTCTCACTGCAGACCGCTCCGCAGAACGTGTACTACGATGAACATTATCTCTGCACCGTAGCCGCCGGAGGACACCGAAAGCTGGTGAAGCCCCTGCGCATGGGCGAACGTCACGGACACAGGGTGGTGGTAAACCGCCAACTCTGCATTGCCAACGCCTTTGAACAGCTCATAGAGGAGCACACTCCCCATTTTCACAGGTGTGTGCGGCACTTTTACGATACCTGCGGCTTCCCTGTGGCAAGGCTGATCCGCTCCCGCTATATTGCAGACGTGATCTACCTTGCAATGAAGCCTTTGGAGTGGGTTTTCCTGCTGATGCTGTATCTGTGTGATGTGAACCCGGAGAACCGCATCGCCGTGCAATACCTGCCAGAACGAAAGGAGCATATCGATAGAAATGAACAGCAAAGATACCACAGAAATATTTAAGAATGCACCGGTTCCCAAAGCCGTCATCAGCAACGTGATCCCCTCCATCATCAGCATGATCATGGTGCTCGCCTACAATCTGGCCGATACCTTTTTCATTGGCCAGACCAAAAACCCCTACATGGTGGCCGCCGTCTCTGTGGCGACTCCTGCCTTCCTGCTCTTCATGGCTGTGGGTATGCTCTTTGGCATCGGCGGAACCTCCCTGATCGCGCGCATGTTGGGAGAAGGTCACGGTGAGAAAGCCAAAAACACCTCTGCCTTTTGCTTTTGGAGTGGGCTAGTGATCGGTTTGATCTCCATGTTCTTCATCCTGATCTTCGCCAGACCCGTCTGCCGCCTGATCGGTGCCAGCGACGACACCATTGATCATGCCACACAATACTTGTCCATTGTGGCAATCGGCATTCCCTTTTTGATCGTGAGCAACACTTTCAGCAATATTATCCGCGCGGAGGGCAACGCACAGAAAGCTATGATCGGCATGGTGGTGGGCAACCTGTTAAATATGATCTTTGACCCTATCATGATCCTCGGTTTCCACTGGAATGTGGCCGGTGCCGCTGTTGCAACCGTGATGGGCAATGTGTTTGCCGCCTGCTTTTACACGACCCACCTGCTGTCCAAAAAGAGCATCCTCTCCATACGGCCCAAAGATTACAAGATTGGAGACCGGATTGCCACCGGCGTGTTCGCCATCGGTGTGCCCGCTTCCCTAAACAGCATGCTCATGAGCTTTTCCAACATCCTCATCAACAACCTGATGAGCGGGTACGGGGACATGTGCGTGGCGGGCCTGGGAGTTGCCATGAAAGTAAACATGATCGTGGTCATGCTGCTCATCGGCCTGGGAACCGGCATCCAGCCCCTTCTGGGCTACTGCTTCGGCGCCGGCAACCGGAAACGATACTTTGCGGTGCTGAAATTCTCCCTCTGCCTGGCGCTGGGCATGAGCCTCATTATGACGGTTATCTGTTACTGTGGCGCCGGCCCCCTTGTTCGTGCCTTCTTGGACGATGATTCCGCATTTGGATACGGAATGTCTTTTGCCAGGATCTATATTTACTCCGGCCCCATCATGGGGATATTGTTTGTGTTGATCAATGCCATCCAGTCCACGGGGGCTGCCATTCCCTCTCTCATCCTTTCGGTCAGCCGCCAGGGCCTTTTGTTCATTCCTCTGTTGTTCACCTTCAACGCAGTCTTTGGCAATGCAACCATGCTGGCATTGGCACAACCTGTTACGGACTACTGCACCGTGCTTCTCGGGGCAGTCCTGTTCTACTTTACATGTAAAAGATATTTTAAGCCAAAGACACCGGAACCGGAATCGCTTTCCGATTAAATCAAAACTTTACAACTTACGGGAAAATATGATACCATAAAACATACTAATATTATCGGCCGCTAAATCGGCAGAATGAGAGGAAATATGAGCAAAAAGAAAGTGGTTGTATCTCTCGGACATGAAGCGCTTGGCTACACTACTCTGGAACAGTGGGACGCTGTTAAGGTTACTGCCAAAGCATTGGCGGATCTGGTGGAGGCAGACTACCAGCTCACCATCACCCACAGCAACGGCCCTCAGGTCAGCATGATCCACAAGGCCATGACGGAGCTTCGCCGTGTATACATAGACTATACGCCTGCACCGATGTGCGTCTGCTCTGCCATGAGTCAGGGATATGTGGGCTACGATATCCAGAACGCCCTGCGTGCTGAGCTTCTTGGCCGCGGCATCTCCAAACCGGTGAGCACCATCCTGACGCAGGTGACCGTGGATCCTTACGATGACGCTTTCTACGAGCCTACCAAGGTGATCGGCCGCTATATGTCCAGAGAGGACGCCGATACTGAGATCAAGAAGGGCAATTATGTGAAAGAGACTCCCGGCAAGGGCTTCCGCCGCGTGGTAGCTGCTCCCAAGCCCATCGACATTGTTGAAATTGAGGCGATCCGCGCTCTGGTAAATGCCGATCAGGTGGTCATTGCCTGCGGTGGCGGTGGCATTCCCGTGATCGAACAGAAACACGCGCTTAAAGGTGCCTCCGCTGTCATTGAAAAAGACGCTATTGCCGGCAAACTGGCCGGAGACCTAAAGACTGACGAATTGATCATTCTGACCGGTGTGGATCATGTATACAAGAATTTTGGAACAGATGAGCAGACACCTCTTTCCTCCATAAGCCTTATGGAGGCAAAGGAGCTGATCGCGGCAGGACAGTTTGAGGCGGGCACCATGCTTCCCAAGATTGAAGCCGCTGTCGCTTATTTGGAGAAAGTTCCCACCGGCAAGGCGCTGATCACCTCTATGAAGTGTGTCAAGGAGGCTATCAAGGGCAAGACCGGCACCGTGATCACAGTATAGAAAACGCTGGGAGTTACATCGCTCCCAGCGTTATCATTATGGCGCCTATTATGATACAGAAGTCTGACAGGTTAAACACAATTTTTCGAAACCACTTCCACCGGACCCCAAAGCTTAGATAATCCACTACATACTTCCTGCAAAGACGGTCGTAGGTGTTGCTAAAGGCTCCTCCCAGAAGCAGGGAAAATCCCACCCTGAGCAGAGGATTTCCCCGCTGTCCCAATGTGATCACAAACAGGGGGAGCGCTATCACCACGATCATCAGAGAAATTCCCGCCACTACTTGACGCTTCCTCTGTCCCAGATTCAACATCATTCCGCGGTTGTGGTATTTTTTGAGGAGAATTTTCCCTCTGAGAAGTTCTCTGGTCCCTCCTTCTACGCCGGTTCGCTCAATATAGTTCTTCACAAGAAGGTCCCCTAGAAAGATCGCCCCCATGATTCCCAGACAGACTGCCAGCGTCATATCATCTTTTCCTTACCTTTCCTCAACAAAGAAGGCAGCTTTTTACTCCCCTCGATCAGGCCGTCAGCACCCTTTTCCAACCCTAGCGGCACATACAAAAGCATAAAGACATAGTAGGGCATCACATACCTGCACTGGCTCTCCCAGATAATACTAAACAGAAAGCCTCCCACTATTGCGATCAGGGGGATCCAGAATGTGCCGTCCACCTGCATCTTTCCTTTTCCAAAAAGACTTCCTGCCACATATACTACCATCACCAAATACACAATACTTTGATAATAATTGGCACACTTCCAAATAATATCGTGCAATTCACCATAATATAAGGCTTCTATCCAGTCCGGCATCGGCTTTTCATCATCAAAGCTTCTCGTGGAATACAAACTTTCATATAGGGGCTCAAACCACTGCCCCTGCAGCTTGCGCTTAAAAAAGTCCACCATTACCTCCGGTTCCCGGGAAAGCTCCTGCAGCCGGTTCCGGATGTATTCTCTTCCCACTTCGGCGGCAGGTTCCTGCTCAAAGCCATTCTCTTCAAATACAGTCTGATGATACCGGTTGTAAACTCCCGGCATTCCGTCTGTCTCCTGAAGTCCCATGGCAACATACAGGATTCCCGGTATACCTACTCCACTCTCATAACCGGATCTGACCTCATATATCACATCAACTGCTTTTACAGCTCCCTCCGCCACAAACAACATCAGAACAGCCGCCAAAACAAAGCTCCATCTCTGCTTTTTCCAAGCATGCAACAAAAGACCGATGGCTATGGCAATTAAGATGATCCAGGTATTCATACGGCACAAAAGTGCGCATCCGGCCAGAATTGCTGCAATCACAAGAAGGAGCTTTCTCCCATTTTTTCCATAGGCGGAAAGTGCCCAGAATACCACCATGCTAAGACTGATGGAAGGAATATCCCCATAAATATAAGGCATATACAACATAAACGGCATACAGAACATCAGAAAGACACAAAACAGAATCCCGGGCAATACTCTCCGCGTGTGAAGCTTCAGGAAAAAGTAGCCGGACACCAACGCAGCCACACCTAAAAGTACATGAATCTGTTTAGCTTCCCCATAGGCGAAATCGCCAAAGACAGAAAACAATATCTCATAGAAGAACATCAGTCCTTTTTGCTGTTGATGCATTCCGATGTAGCCACTCCGGTCCAACATAGAAAAGTTTCCCTGCCGAATATAGTAAGCCATGGCTGTGGTGTTCAGCTGATCGCCTTCCGGATAGTAAGGATTCATCCTGACATAGAAGGACCACACGATCAACAGCCATGCACAGGCAAAAAAAAGTACTCCTATGCCAATTCTCTTTTGAATCTTTTCATCCAACTTTCCCAATAGGCAACTTAATATCCCTGTGCACACAACGGCTAAAAGAAACAATCCCAAATGCAGCCACAGCGTGTCCTCCATCCATCCGAGCTTACTGTAATCCCTCTGAGAATAGTAAGAGTACCTGCTTCCATAAAAGGCAAGAAAAAGGGATACAAAAAGTACACTAAGCAGCATCGCTGTCACCAAAAAGCAATAGATGCCATCTTTGACACTTCTCGCCTCTAATTCCACTATCGGAGCATTGTTTTTTTCGCTTCCCCCTTTCGGCATAAATACCCCTCCTTCTTCAACGCTTTTCCTCTGTCGTCTCTGCAACCTTATAATTTGCATTGCACTCTTATTGCATAACAATATAATTGGTATCGCTAATATAAACTGCAAAAGCCCCATTCTCAAACGCAAGCTCCATGTCCTGCACTTCTGCAAACCTTGCCTCGAAAGCATCCTTTTTCACTGTCTTCACTACATAGGCGGTTCTCATCTGCTCCGGTAGGTTGGGTGGATACCATTTGGTGGAGGTAAGCCACCAATACATCTTAGGATCTTCTATCTGGTAACAGTGTCCCATGGTCACGGCGCCGTCTCTGATCAGGCTGATACGTTCTGCATCCCAAAACTCTGCGTAACCATATTCAATCCCCTCTTCTATCAAAAGATCCGCCACTTCCTCATATTCTTTTAGATTATCCTGTGTCATGACCGCATCCTTGTAGGTATAACCGAGATTTAACAGCGCAAAAAAGCATACGGCAAGCACAATGATCGTTCCAAAGGCAGACTTTTCTCTCTGAAAATAGTCCACCAGGATCCCGGCCACCAGCACCGCCACAAACCATGACACCAGAAAATAGTTGTGTGCCGCTTCGGCGGAGGTCATCACCACAATAAAAGCTGTAATCCCTAGCGATGCCAGCAAAAGTACCAGTCCACTCTTCAGTCTTCTGGAAATCTTCCCCTTATCCCGACAGATCAGAATAAGACCATAGCCTACTAATGCCAGAAAGGCCCATACCAATATTTGCATCACAGACTCTACGGTTCCCACCCGGGCTTTGCCCGCCACACCAAAACCTTCTAAAATGGCAGCAGGAACAGTCTCAAAAAGCCTGTGCAACGCTTCCTGAGATGTCAACAGATAGACTACATAGTCTGCTTGCCCCTTGTAGAAAGTAGATATCAGATAGGCCATTAGCAACGTACTCACAAAGCCGGCCGCCCAAAGACGTCCTCTGGGAGGCTTTACAGTAAACCGCTTGGAATCCAGAAAGAGAGAGATCATCTCCACCGCAGCCAAGGGAAGAACCACCATCTGCAGACATCTCTGTCCGCCACAAGCCAACACTGTGGTTGCGCCAAACAAGAAAAACCAGTATCCGCCGTATAGAGGACTCACCGTTCTTTTCTCTTTCAAGTTCAGATAAAAAATTATGCACAGAAAAAACAGAATACTGTGCAGGGCATAATAATCTGCAAACACAAAGAGGAGCAACATTACAAAAGGCACCATCTGCCCATCATTGCGCAAACCGTTTATGGGCAGAGCGCACAACGCAAGAAGGGAGACTATGGACGCCATTCTGGACAATCCCAGCCTCCTTGCAAACCAGTAAAATGTTATGGAAAACGCTGCGCCTATCAATACGCAGGCAATTCCCACCGCCGTCTGCATGCTGCCTGTCATCCCATAAAAGAGGGACGCCAGCACAGGCATACCAAACAGATATCGCTCCGTACTGGCGATCCAGTTGTCCGGCGTCAAAGTCTTTTCCGTCCATATCTCCCGTGCCAGCAGAGCTTCCGCGGCAATATCTGAGTCCACATGTTGTGCGTATTTTGCCATATTTAAGTACAGAAAAATACCCATATATACCATGAGGAGTAAAATGATCCCACAAGATAATATATTTTCTCTTTTCAGCTTCCAATGCTTCATTTGAATACTACTTCTCCGCTTTTTAATTCATTTGACGATCAACATACATAATTAGTTTATCATATCGCTTCTCTGTTGGCAATTCCAAGTTCCCGTCAACAGCTTTCACAAAAAGAAGAGCGGCACCCCACAACTATAGGTTAATTGTGGGGCGCCACTCTCAAACATGTTATCCCTCGATGGCAATATATGGGTTCTGCTCCTCCTTTGCTGCCTCCTTCTTTGGCACAGTTAGCTTCAGGATGCCGTTCTCGTATCTAGCCTTGATCTCCTCCTGTGTCACCGCATCGCCTACGTAGAAACTGCGGCTCACAGAACCGACATAACGTTCCCTGCGGATGAACTTGCCATCTTTGTCGTTCTCCTCCTGATCACTTCCTCTGGATGCAGCGATGGTCAGATAGCCATTCTCCAGCTTCGCACTAACCTCATCTTTGGAAAATCCCGGCAGATCAACCATCAGATCGTATCCCTCTTCGCTCTCCCGAATATCGGTCTTCATCATCTGGGATACATTCTTGCTTCTGTCAAACCAATCGTTTCCAAACGGGAAGCGCATCCAGTCATCCCCCAGCAGATTCTCTCCGAAAAAGTTATTTAATGCATTTACACTTGGTAACAACATAAATCATCTCTCCTTTATTTTATTATTCTTTTTTAAGTTGCTCAACATTGGAACAATATATTCTGATTTCTTTTTGTTCCTTTGTTCTATATGTACTATATCACTCATTGTTAGCCATGTCAACTATTGAGTGCTAAATAAATTGTAAACAATTTATAAAAGAGAAATAAACTTACACTTTCTTTTTTACCACCAACACTTCCTTGGTCTTCAAAAAAAGGCAGCGTATCTGAGCATTTCCTCCAAGCACCAGTTTGGCAGCGATCTCCCGCATACGGCTATTGAGCCTATGATACATGATATTTCTCTCCCAAAGGATTCCCTTGATATACTCCCGTTCTCTGGAATTTAGCCCGGACAGTACGGTTTCCAACCTTTGTGGGTCATCTTTGGCAAGTTCCCCAAATGGACATTCCAGATAGGCATTCTCCTCTCCGTTTTGTTCCAAAAGTTTTAAAAAGCGGGCACTGATCTGATCCGGATGCCTCGCCTGAAACGTAGCAACACGAAAGGTCTGCTCGTCCACAGGCAATTTGGACAACAAAAGACCAGTCTCTGTCATATGCTTGTACACCACTTTTTCTACCCGCGCTCTGGGAGTGGGAAATGCCAGCTTTCCCATGATCTGATCCACCGAATAGCCCAGATCCACCAGATGCCGGATCGAGCCTCCGCTTGCCACCTCAAACATGAAATCAGACAGCGCTTGATTGAAATAGTCCTTTCCTTCGCCCATGTTGCTACCTTTCCATACTACATATTGCGTTTTAATATACTCTTTATAAATGTATCGCCTTTTCCATGGAAAAGCAAGAAAAAAGGTCATATTCTTCTAAATCCGCAAGGTAACACCTCAGTTGGTTTCTCTCTTCAACCAGTTCCAGAGTCCTTCTGCGTTCTACATCCACATCCTGTACAATACCTAATATTCGGGTATGCCTTCCCAAGACTGCGTGAATAGGAATCATCTGAAAACTGCAAATACGGTATTTGCCTTCCACATCTTTGAGCCTTACATCCACGGAATAGAGCCTTCCACGTCTTACGTCCTCCATCTGTTGATCCAACAGAGGCAGATCCTCCGGGTGAACCAGTTGTTCCAGATCCAGATTCCCTTCCTTTGCCTTGAAAACATGTTTCACATCTCCCAGCCAACGCTGTTCTTTTGTCTTATCACAATATTCCAAGAACATACTATAGCCGGAATCCATAATGGCATGTGTCAACTGGTTTTCCAAATACAGATTCATATGTCGGACCCTCATTATCCCACAGGCACACACCATTAAAATTCCAAAGCCAACTAACATGCTCAATGTCAGTGGGAGAAAATCTTCTACAGCCAGCTCCCTCATATCGCTGTCCAGTCCTACGCAGAGCTGACGAAAACACATCAGCCCCAAAAGCATGCAGATAGAAAATCCTGTCACGCCGGCACCTGCCAAAAACCAGATGTTTCTATTTTTTACCATTCAACAGTCTCCCTTCTTTTGTAAAAACAATCACCCATTTAACTATCTACAACAAAACAAAACATTCTTTTATTATATTATCATAAAATAACAGGTGATACAATACTTTTTTCTATAAAAGGAAGAAAATCGGAGGCATTCC
Organism: Acetatifactor sp.; assembly: GCA_022511465.1. GTDB lineage: Bacteria > Bacillota > Clostridia > Lachnospirales > Lachnospiraceae > Acetatifactor. Next base: position 66,272 of record JAFLRM010000011.1, read on the forward strand.
CCATTCTTAAATCTTGGAACGCCTCCGACACTCTGCTACTTCTCCAGTAACAACTTATGTATAAAATTATGGCAGGGTTTTCTGCGGAAGTCCATCAGCCATCTGCAATTCATATGACAATCCGCATTTATAAAACCTTAGACAAAAATTCTTTCAGACGAGGATTCTTTGGATTCCCAAAAAATTCTTCCGGAGAACCGCTCTCCAAAATCTGCCCCTCGTCAATAAAAAGCACCTTGTTCGCCACTTCTCTGGCAAATCCCATCTCGTGAGTTACAATGATCATGGTCATGCCGTCCTTGGCCAGCGCCTTCATCAGATCCAGCACCTCTCCCACCATTTCGGGATCCAATGCACTGGTGGGTTCATCAAACAAAATTACATCCGGATTCATGGCCAGGGAGCGTACAATGGCCACCCTCTGTTTCTGTCCGCCAGAGAGAGTGGATGGATAGACCTCTGCCTTATCCTCAAGGCCAATCCTCTTTAAGAGGGTCAGAGCCTCCTCCCTTGCCTCTTTCTTAATCTCTGCCTTGCCTGTGGAAATGGGAAGCAGTTCCTTTTTCTTTTCCTCTTTCCGGAACAAATTGGCGAAGCTGGTATAGAAATTGGTTCGCTTTGCTCTGCGCAGATCCTGACAGCGCAGATACACGGGCGCCAGCATGATATTTTCGATCACCGTTTTGTTGTTAAAAAGGTTGAAGTGCTGAAACACCATTCCCATATGCCTTCTGTGCACATTGATATCCACCTTCTGATCCGCAATGTCCACTCCCCTGAAAACGATCTGGCCTCCTGTTGGGTCTTCCATGCAGTTAAGGCAGCGCAGAAAGGTGCTCTTGCCGGAGCCGGATGGTCCGATGACAACCACAATGTCACCTTTTTCAATTTTGACATCGATACCGCGCAGAACCTGTGTTTCGCCAAAATGCTTTTCCAGATTAATGACGTCTATCACTTTTTCTCAGGCTCCTTTCCATAATTTTAATGCCTGTGCTGATGATCAGCACCAGCAAAATATAAATAACTGCCATGACCAGATAAGGAACCATGAATTCATAGCTGTTGCTGCCAATGTAGTTAAAGGCCACATAGAGGTCTGCTGCGCCTACAAAGCTGACAACAGAAGTCTCCTTCACCAGAGTGATAAACTCATTGCCCAGCGTGGGAAGAATATTCTTGACCGCCTGAGGTATTACGATCTTTACCATGGTCGTGCCAAAGCTCAAGCCCACCGCACGTCCAGCTTCCATCTGTCCCTGATCAACGGACAAAATGCCGCTCCGCATGATCTCAGATATGTAGGCACCGCTGTTGAGACCGAATACCAGGATAGCCACCTGTACTCCCGTAATGCGCAGACCCAGCAGCGGCAGCATAACATAATAGAACACCAGCAGCTGTACCACCATTGGCGTGCCGCGGAAGAGCGCCACATAAAAACTGCAAAAGCGGTTTAAAATACGGGGCAGTCGCTTATATTTGGGAATAACCCGCACCGTAGCGATCAGCGTACCGATCACAATACCAATGATCAGACCCAGAACGGCGATCATAAGAGTGTTTTTCAAACCCTCCACTACTCTCACATATCCGTTCTGATTCACAAAAATCTCTATGAACTTATCAACTTTTTGACCGAAATTGCCCATATGATCTTCTGTCCTACTGCATCTTGTTGATGGATTGCGTAATAAATTCCGCAGGCGCAGAATCGATAATGACATACTGAATATTGCCGTTCAACATATCCTGAACTGCCAGAGCGCCGTTCTTGTAACCTATAGCTTCTACGGCAAAGCCTTCAAACTCCCATTCCTCGTCACCTTCTACATAGAACTGGCCTGTGGTGCCGTTCTGTACACCGATCTTAACACTGCTGTCCTTTGCGTTTAATATGGCCTCAATGGAAGCAGCGTCGGTGCATTTGTCAAACTCCGTGTCATCAGAGAGGGTGATCAGTCTCTGAGAAGCAATATAGTAGGAGTTGGAGAAAGCCACATACTCTTCCCTGTCAGGCCTTACCGTCAGTCCTGCCATAGCGATATCGCATTTCTGCTGGCCTACGGACAGGCACACTGCATCAAAATCCATATTTTGGATCACCAGTTCCTTGCCAAGGTAATCTGCAAGGGCAGCCGCAATCTCCATATCAACACCGTAGTAGCTGTCACCCTGCGTGTACTCAAAGGGTTCGAATGCAGCGTTGGTAGCCACTACCAACTGATCCTTGCTCTCGTCAAAGGCTGCTGAAGTAACCGGAGTGGGTGTTCCGTCACCAAAATACTTGTTACAGATTTCATCAAAGGTGCCGTCCCCCTGAATCTGATCAATAAAGGCGTTGACGGAATCCAAGAGCTCAGGCTGGGTCTTATCCACGCCAAAAGCATATTCCTCCTGGGTCAGATCCACCTCAATTACCTTCGCTGTCTTCGCAGCGCTGTCATTACCACAGCCGCTCAAAGCAGCCGCTACAAGCACTGCTGAGAGAATAGTTACCAAAAATTTTTTCATATCCTTTTCCTCCTATGAAATGTCATATCATTCTTGTAATGTATCATTTTTTTCTATAAATAGCAACATATATTTTTTGTAGCAGAAATTAATCCCATTCCTCACACCCCGATCAGCGCATCAAACGTCCCCACCATATTTAGCGTGTCTAGGCAAAATTGACGGTGAATTAGTGTCAAGTGCAACAGCGAGTAATTCTGGTGCATCAGACTTAATAAAAAAGAGCCATCCACCATACCTTTATGGCAAATGCCTCTTTCTGTGCTGCTTATTTATTCCTATATCCTGCTTGGCATTCCAATTCACGCAAGATTCTTCTGATGTTGTCTTGGTGGATTTACCCGTCTAAATTTTACTGCCTTTTCCGGAGTTGTCTCTGGACAATCCTCATCAAAGGTAATCGGCATATTTCTCGCTCTTTCCAATTCTTCAAGTTCTTCTTCTGTAAAGGTAAGTTCCTCTATCTGTTCCTTAGTCATATCAGCTAAATTTTCCATAATATAGCCCCCTTTCAAAATTCGTAGCCATTCTGGCTGATATAAGGCGAATAACATCCGTTTTTCTTTCATCCGCTTCAGTTCTCATCCTTTCAGTGTATACAACAAAAAGAATATCATTCACCTTACCAATAAACTGGTTCACATTTCCTACAGTGACATTTTCTCTGTCTGTTTGTTCACTTTTGGGTATTTTCCCCGCCTCTATATCTCCAATCGTATCATATCTGTCCTCATTTTCGCTGTGCTCTTCATCGTATAATTCAATGCGATCATAATCAAAAAATACGCGAGCCGCATTTCTGAAGGAGATGCCATGCTTAGCTATATTTTTCTGATTCTTTTCTTCATCATATTCAAATGCTATCCCGCCTAAGGTAAATGTAACTATCTGTGGCGATGCATCGTCATAATTGCTCATTTGCACACCTCCCCCGTATTTATATTTTACTATGACACCAAAAATTCAGCAAGCAGATCTAGTTGACTAATTGCCCACCGCAAACATTATTTAATGTCTGCTCATTAAGCCACCAATGAATCTTCGTGGCATTTTTGCTCACAAA
>JAFLRM010000110.1 GCA_022511465.1 Acetatifactor sp.
TCTTTACATAGTCAGCATGGCCAGGGCAGTCAACGTGTGCATAGTGTCTGTTCTCAGTCTCATACTCTACGTGTGCGGTAGAGATGGTGATTCCACGCTCTCTCTCCTCGGGAGCCTTATCGATCATATCGAAAGCAACTGCCTCGCCGGTACCAAGTCTTGCATTCAGAGTCTTGGTGATCGCAGCAGTCAGGGTTGTCTTACCATGGTCAACGTGTCCAATGGTACCAATGTTACAATGGGGCTTACTTCTCTCAAATTTAGCTTTAGCCATTATTGTAGTCCTCCTTAAAAATAAATAATAGTTTCTTTTATTACGCGCATTTAGCGCTCGATAACTCGGCTACTTCTGATTATATTAAATAATCAGAGGTTTTTCAAGTTATTTTTGCATAAATTGCAGTTTGTTACTTTGACTTTGCAGCCAATACTTTTTCTTGTACATTCTTAGGCACCTGCTCGTATTTCTCGAAGAACATGGAGTAGTTGCCACGGCCCTGAGTCTTGGAACGCAGGTCGGTGGAATAACCAAACATCTCAGCCAAAGGTACGAAAGCTCTCACCATCTTACCTCCGCCAATATCGTCCATACCTTCCACGCGGCCACGGCGGGAGTTCAGGTCACCGATAACCTCACCCATATAATCTTCGGGCATGGTAACCTCTACCTTCATGATCGGCTCAAGCAGTACAGGGCTTGCCTTCTGCATTGCGTCTTTGAATGCCATGGATCCTGCAATGTGGAACGCCATCTCAGAGGAGTCAACCTCGTGATAGGAACCATCATATACATTTGCGTGTACACCAAGCACAGGGAAGCCACCCAGAATACCGGCCTGAGCTGCCTCCTTGATACCGGCACCTACAGCAGGGATATACTCCTTGGGAATGGCACCGCCCACAACAGTGGACTCAAACAGCAGGACCGGCGGCTCATTGATCAGGACGTTGGCCTTGGGATCAAACTCGAACTTCTCGCAGTTTGCCTCTACAGGCTCAAACCTTACTTTACAGTGACCATACTGACCACGACCACCGGACTGTTTTGCGTACTTGGAGTCCACATCGACAGCCTTGGTAAATGCCTCCTTGTATGCAACCTGAGGAGCACCGACATTGGCCTCCACATGGAATTCACGCAGCAGACGGTCAACAATGATCTCCAGATGCAGTTCACCCATACCGGCGATAATGGTCTGACCGGTCTCAGAATCGGTGTGTGCACGGAAGGTAGGATCCTCCTCAGCCAGCTTTGCAAGGGCTTCGCCCATCTTGCCCTGACTCGCTTTGGTCTTGGGCTCGATAGCCAGCTCGATAACGGGCTCGGGGAATTCCATGGACTCCAAAATTACGGGATGCTGCTCATCACAGAGAGTATCACCGGTGGAGGTCTCCTTTAAACCTACCGCAGCCGCGATATCGCCGGAATATACCTTATCCAGCTCCGCACGCTTGTTAGCATGCATCTGCAGGATACGTCCGACACGCTCTTTTCTGTCTTTGGTTGCATTGAGTACATAAGAACCGGAATTTAAAGTACCGGAATATACACGGATAAATGCCAGCTTACCTACGAAAGGATCAGCCATGATCTTGAATGCCAGTGCGGAGAAAGGCTCCTCATCGGAGGAATGTCTCTCTACTTCATTGCCATCCAAATCTACACCCTTGATATCAGGCACATCGGTAGGCGCGGGCATATACTCAAGGACTGCGTCCAGAAGCTTCTGAACACCCTTATTTCTATATGCAGAACCGCAGCATACAGGGATTGCCAGACAGTCGCAGGTCGCCTTGCGAAGCGCCTTCTTCAGATCCTCGTTGGACGGCTCCTCACCCTCCAGATACTGCATCATCAGATCATCGTCCAACTCGCAGATCTTCTCGACCAGCTCGCTGCGATACAATTCTGCATCGTCCTTCATATCGCCAAGATCGTCAGTGACAGTGATATCATCACCCTTGTCGTCATTGTAGATATATGCCTTCATCTCAAACAGATCGATGATACCCTTGAAATCGTCTTCCTTACCGATAGGCAGCTGAAGAATAATAGCATTCTTACCAAGTCTGGTACGGATCTGATCTACTGCGCCGTAGAAGTTTGCACCCATAATGTCCATCTTGTTGATGAAAGCCATACGAGGTACGTTGTAGGTGTCAGCCTGGCGCCACACGTTCTCGGACTGGGGCTCCACGCCACCCTTTGCGCAGAAGACGCCGACAGCGCCGTCCAGCACACGCAGGGAACGCTCAACCTCTACCGTAAAATCAACGTGGCCAGGAGTGTCAATGATGTTGATACGGTGCTCCAACGCGCCGGGCATGACCTTGGTTTCTTTCTCCAAAGTCCAGTGGCAGGTTGTAGCAGCTGATGTGATGGTGATACCTCTTTCCTGCTCCTGTTCCATCCAGTCCATGGTAGCAGTACCTTCGTGAG
>JAFLRM010000111.1 GCA_022511465.1 Acetatifactor sp.
ATCCTCCTCCCAAATCTTTAACTTCAAAATACAGGCAACCTCAACTGATAAACCAGTATCCCCGAATTACGTCTTAGACAACGGAGTCGGCACGGGTGGTACAGCCAATCCACTTATCCGCCATGGATTTAAGGATGCTCCTGCAGAATGCAGGCCACGAGGGTGAAGAAGCCACCTTCAGTGGTAAAGCCCTCTGAAGAGTGCTGTGATGTTAACTCTGAAAAGGAGTGATTGCAAGTCGTTTTTTCAAGGTTCAAAAATTTCGGCAGGAAATAAACGATTTGAGGGTAGATTTCCGTTATGCCAAAGAGCAAAAACAGAGAAAAGTGAGAAAATATGCACAAATCAACTTTACTGACACGCAGAGCAGCAATCTTTTGCCCCTGTGAGAGCCTGTGTTACCCCTGTGTGCCATTTTAGGGAAAGGGTTGAGGTAGTTACCCATAATGGACGATTTGAACCTTGTTGGGGAAATGTGAAAGACTTGATTTCTCTGAGAACCGCCAAAAATACTAGGGTCGAAAATAGTGCAGGTTAAAAGGATTATGCCGCCAAAAGCGGCATAATCCGTGAAACGCCCACCGGCAGAGCCGTTGGGCAGTATCTAATATGGCATAACTTTTCTTGATGTCATCTGGATTGTTATGCTATAAGCGCCACTTTGTTGATTCTGCCGTATTTTCCTGTCACATTTTTATTGAACCCTTTGGGCGGATGTATTTTCTCTTCTGCAGTACTGTGTGTTTTCAGAACAGAGAGCAAACCTATGATGATTACCGGTTTTCGACTACTGTACAATCATCTAGAGGATCGGCAAGACAATAATGTATACGACAATCTCAACCGCGATGATGACTATTTGAAAGCATTGAAACAGAACGGCCACTTTGTAGCAAATAAGTGTGTTTTGATTTATCCAAAATTCAAAAGGAGCTCATTGATCCGTAGATTTCTGCCATCCATGTTGAGGATGCATTCCACTCAATGGTGGTGTTCCGCATGGCAATGCAGAGCTGTTTTCCCTACGGATGCATTTGACCAATCTCATGTAACAGAAAGTAAACCGGAGGCACCTCTACTTTAAGATCTGGAATGCCTCCAATACTGTTTCTTTGTATGTTTAAGAAACCCCCTTATACCCCCTGGTGAGTGCCAGTATAACATGGGATTTTAAGCATAGTCAAGAAAAATACTTTGACAAAACTTGCTCCAAAACGTCAAAAAAGCATTAAATATGTCGTTACATTTTAGCTGTAACCAATTCCAAATCATCTGGAAGAAAAGTACACTGCGCCTTCGGATTTCCTTTTTCATCTAATATTTCAACTTCATATGCCTCTCGTGGTTCCTCAAATGCTATAAGTATAGCACCAATTGTGCCTTTTTTAATACCTTCGTCACAATCCTTCATAATCCTAACCGTATCATATTCCTTAAACTTCATAATTTCTCTCTTTCTTTTTGTTTTCTGCAAAAGGCCTAGCTTTTAACTTTCTGTTAAAAAGTTTACAGTTCCATATTTCTTCCAAATCAGAGTCTTTACAGACAGAAATCCGCATCTAATGCCTACTTTCAGCTAAGTGGGTTCATAAAAGAAAGCGTCTTGTCTTTTTATAAAGATCTTTTCTTTTCACATTCAACATACAGCAACTGATTTTTCGTGCCTAACTGAATTTCCCCTCTCCTAACTAAATTCTAAATTCCTTCGCTTGCATATATCCATATGGGCGTTGTTCATTCTCTTAACTAGTCATTTACAAAAAGTGTTGTTAATTCAGGTACATCTGAACCGGTCTTTATTATCCAACCAGTTCTCACATTCACAGTATTGCCATTGGGTCCTGAAATTAGTATGTCAACCGTGTATCTCTGCCCATACTCATCTAGTGTTCCTAATACAGCCTCACTATTTGGCAATTTTTCATATATTTGCCTCATCAAGTCATCTGCATTTGACTGATTATATCCTAATGCACTTTCAAATACTTTGGCTTTATTGCCTCCTACTGGATGATCTGGATTCAATGCATATTCAGTCAATTTCTTTGGATTAATAGTTGCATTTTCGACATTAGGTAATGCATTTTTTATTGCTTGACTACCACCCTCTAAAGCATGTCCACCACTATTAGCACCAACTCCCAGCTTATCCGCAACATTCCGCTCCCATGGCGTTATGGTTCCGGCATCTATCTGGCCTTGCAGGTAACTCTTCAGCTTCTCACGGTTCTCACCCTTGATCCTTCCCTCGTCAATCAGTCCCCAGATACGGTCTGCCGCCTTTTCACAAAAATGCCCACTCGGATCCACATAGTACACCAGATTATTCTTACAGTAGGCATACAGGTTCAGCCCGTCCCCACGGTAAGTGTCCTCCTGTGTGAATCTCGCAATGACAGGATTATAGAATCT
>JAFLRM010000112.1 GCA_022511465.1 Acetatifactor sp.
TGATGTGACCGCACCGCACACTCCCCACAATCCGCAGGCTGCTCCGGGCATTCTTTGTCCTTCGTACATTAGTTTCTGCAAAGCAGCATAGAGGTCAATTTTCCCGCCTGCATTGTAAAACGCTGTCAGGATACAAGCGCCGTCAAGAATATGATGCTCCGGACCGTGTATCCTTACATAGTCCTTTTGAGCGATAGCGTGGAAAATTTCATAAGGGTTTGTGGTGCTTTTCTTCATACACTCGGCAGTAATCATCTCAGCTCTTTGCTGAAGGGAATAATCCATAATACCTCTCCTTATATTTCGTAATATTCAGATCAATAACTTTCTTTCAAGTAGTTTACTTCATAAAATCAGACAATTTTATAGCCTGCATCAGAGAGCACTTTCAATGCTTTATCATAATTATCTTTCTTCGTCAATATATAATCCGTGTTATACGTTGAGATGGCAAATATTCCAATCTGATTTTCTGCCAACACTGTTGATATTTGAGAAAGTATTCCGATCAAAGAGAAATCTAAAACACCTTGTATTCTAAACGCTTTCCAATTATCATCACGTTCAATTACATTATCCGGAACATTTTTCGTTATGCAAACTAAGGAATATTCTTCATCAGTTCTTCCTATAAAGTAATATTCACTATCAAAATTGACTTTAGAATAATCTTTCACTTTACATATAGAAAAACTATCGTCTATTCTTTTTATTTCCATGAGGAGTTCCTCCATATTACAAATGTTTGCTTCTTTCTCACTTACAAACTTACCTGACAAGTAGCAATACCCTATAAAATTTTGTGCACCTTTAGCAATTAAGTATTTTTTCGATATCGGCATCCCGATGCCTGATATTATATTATCGGAACCTCTCAGGGATTTCCCCTGACCACCATACCTCCTTGGTAAAATTCCTTAAGAAAGCTCCATCCAACGCAAATTGATCCGCTGGATGCCATAATCTTATGAGCTCCCCGTTTTCATCATACATCCACTCTCCGTTTTCGTATTCAAGGAATCCTGCATTGCTCATGGATGCCCCCACCACTTGCAACTGTCCTCTGCCGGTGACTAAAAAGTGGAGCTCATAATTTGCTTCCTCCCGCCCTACTACGTCCGGCTCCTTCACACGTTCTACGATCTCAAGCCCCACCTCCCAATTGCCATCACTCATCCTATAAGCCCTGCCATATCCATAATACCTGATCCTGTTCATGGCATCCTCTTCCTGGAGGTAATTTACGATTTTCTGCCGCTCCAGCTCAGCAAACTCCTCGTATGTCATATTTAACACATCCCCGAAAAGCGCCAAATAAAACTGACGGTCTTCCTCTGTGAGCGCTACTTCGTTTTTTCCCGAAAGAGTGTCTTGAAGGGATTGATAACTGTCGGTATAATCCACCATATCCGCAGCTTTTTCATATTCGCCCTTATCCACCAGCCGGACAAAACGCCAACTGACCCCAAAATCATACAGATTGGTAAAGGCGAGTCCCTCCCCTCTGATCTCATCCGCCACCATGATTCCCAATCCCAACAAGATTAAAAGCGAAGGCAGTACCGCCAGTGACAATGCCCACCTCCGCCTGATCTTGCGAAAGCTTTTCTGCACACGCTCCGCTTCGGTGAGGTTCCTGGTACTCTTCTTTTTCTGGCGTGGTAAAACAGTTTGTTCATCCTGCTTTTCTTGGATCATTTCCTCTGGCAGACGCATTTTCCCCAGATATTCGCTGCACCTGTCACAACCTGCCAGATGTTCCTCCACCAACCGCTTTGTCTCCTCACTGCACATTCCTTCTTCATACAAAAGCAGCAGATCTTCAAATACCTTGCATGACAGTTTCATGACAAACTCCTTTCTTTCACGTAGTTTCTCCCTACACTATCCTACAAAAATTCCTCTGTAATCCGTTTCCTTGCCCGCAGATAAGTGACCCGGGCCCAGCTCTCCGATTTGCCGTGCTGCGCGGCAATCTCTTTTAAAGAAATCCCTCCAAATACATGCATGATGAACACCTCTCTGTAAGGTTCTTCCAACCTGAACACCGCCTGCCGAACCCGCACATATTCCTCCCGGCGGATTACCGTATCCTCGAGCGGTGCTTTGTCATCCATAAGATCTATCTCCTGCCAGTCGCGATCGTCCAGCCGCCTGCGCCTGCGACATTCCTTCAGCCAGGCATTCTTGCCGATCTGGCACAGCCAAGTGTAGACGCTGGAGCGTCCTTCAAAGCGGTCGATATGCAGGAATGCCTGGTAAAAGGTCTCCTGCAGCAGCTCCTCCGCCCAGTCTGCATTTCCGGTCAACGAAAACAGAAAGCGGTATACCGGTTTCCCATATTCCTGATATATGTCCTGAAATGTGGCCATCCTACCTGTGCCTCGCTCTC
>JAFLRM010000113.1 GCA_022511465.1 Acetatifactor sp.
TGGAGCATCACGGACGCCGGCTCCAACAAGGGCAGCCGCATGCTGAATGCCTGGACTCCGGTCAATACGTCTTCGACTATTCCCGCGCTGACGACCAATAATACCAGCGACGAAGGCCGCACTTCGACGTACTATGTGGAGAATGGGTCTTATGCGAAACTGCGCTCCCTGCAGTTGGGCTACACGCTTCCGGAATCTGTACTTGGCAAGGTTTCCATGCGCTCCGCTCGTGTCTATGTGTCGGGCAACAACCTGCTGACCATCAAGAGCCGCAGTTTGACATGCTCCGATCCGGAAAATCCGCGCTGGGCTTATCCGAATTCCACATCTCTTACCTTCGGTCTCCAGATCGGCTTCTAAATTGGATGAACAATATTTAAGATGCACAATATTATGAATATCCTCAAAAATATGACATTGGCGCTGGCAGTCGGACTGACGGCCGTAGCATGTGACGGATTTATCGACGTACCGCCGACGGGCGTGATCGATGGAGACCTCGCCTACACCCAGCCGGATGAAATGGTGACGGCAGCTTATGCCTCCTTAGGTGATTGCTGGTACACCTATCCCTTCAATCTCATGCCTTATGGCGACTTTTCCTCCGACGATTGCTACAAAGGTGGCAGCGGCCTGACGGACACCGGTTACCATCCGATGGAAATCTGGTCTACGTTGACCTCCCGTCCGGGCGAACTGGATGAACTGTGGTACCGCCTCTATTGCAGCATCTCCCGCTGCAATCGTGCACTGGCAGCTCTTGAGCAAAACGGAGAGAGCGTGCTGGGTGCTGAAGTGGCCGCCCGCCGCGAAGCTGAGGTCCATTTCCTCCGTGGCCATTTCTACTTCAAACTCCTGACCGTTTTCCGCAAGATTCCGTGGATCGATGAAGATGTCTTCAAGAACAATCTGCATGAGCAAACGCGCAACGATGCCCTCACCTACGAGGAACTTTTCGACAAGGTTATCGCCGAGTTCGAAGCTGCTTACAAAGTTCTGCCGGATGATGCGCCGGACGGCGGCGGACGAACCAATCGCATCGCTGCAGCCGCGTATCTTGCCAAATGCTACCTGACCCTCGCCTGGGGTGACGGTTATGAGGCGACCAACGGCGTAAGCCATATCAATACGGCCTATATGGAGAAGGTGCTCGAATACACCGAGGTCGTGCAGAACTCCCGCTTTGGCTATTTGGAAGATTTCGGCGACATCTTCTTGCCCGAATACAAGAATTCCAAAGAGTCCATCTTCGCGGTACAGACCTCCGATTACAGTGAGGACCACACCAAATTCGGTCGTGCAAACTGGTCCAATATGCTGAACGGCTGCTGGGGCATGTGGTCCTGTGGCTGGGACTTCCACAAGCCTTCCCAGAATCTGGTCAATGCGTTCAAAACCCAGGACGGTCTTCCGATGTTCGATACCTACAACAACACGACCGCCTATCCCGTACAGGGCGTCGCTTCCGCGCAGAAGTGGGACCCGCGCCTTTTCCATACGGTCGGCATGCCTTCCTGGCCGTACAAATATGAGGCGGCCTATACGATGACCAAAGACAATTCCCGTACCCCCAACACGTATGGTTTCTACACTTCGCTCAAGGATGTTCCCCAGCGTTCCGCCGGCGAAACTTTCGAAGGCTCCTGGCAGGCTTTTGCGATGAACGACTATGTCATCCGTTATACCGATGTCATGCTGATGCGGGCCGAGGCCCTTGTCGAGCTGAATCGGTTGCCGGAAGCGCTCACGATCGTGAACGATATCCGCCAGCGTGCCGCCAACTCGATAGACAAGCACATCGGCTATGCCACGGATTACTGCCAGATCGCGACCTATCCGACCGGCTACTTCTCTTCCAAGGAAATCGGCCGCAAGTGCGTGCAGTGGGAGCGTCGCCTGGAAATGGCGATGGAGAACGACCGCTTCTTCTCCCTGCGCCGCTGGGGAATCGCTTCCGATACCCTGAACAAGTATTTCGAATCTGAAAAGAATGTTTCTTACGAAGGTCAGGGATATGCCGAGTACTTGAATGATGCCCGTTTTACGCCGGGCAAGAACGAATTCTGGCCGGTTCCTTACAACCAGCTCTATTATGTCCCGGACCTGTATACGCAGAACAAGGGCTACAACGACTAATGGCGAACATTCAAAATGCAAAGAATCATGAAAGCAATGAAATATGCGGCTGCGACGCTTCTGTGCCTCATCTTCGCGGCCTGTCAGGACAAGAGCATCGACATCGCGGATCCGGTGATCAAACCCATCGATGCTTCCCTGATCAACGGCAGTCTCCAGGGCAACGACTATGTCTGGACCTGGACAGCACAGCAAGGTCTTCAGATGCAGGTCAGCGTCTGCGAAGGAACGGCCATCCGCAGTATCGAAACCGTC
>JAFLRM010000114.1 GCA_022511465.1 Acetatifactor sp.
GGCATATTCATTCCAAAATGCAGCATTTATTTCGCCTCCTCTATCATGCGGGCAAGTCTGGCAGCATCAGCCTCCGACAACCCCTGATTCTTTAGAAATGATGAGAAAAACAACTCGCTGGAGCCGCCGAACATTTTGTCAATCAACTGCTCCGTCTCGCTCCGGGCCACTTCATCCCTGGTGACCAAAGGCGTGCAAAGAAAGCCCGGCTCCCCGCGCTCAATCACCCCTTTCTCAATACATTTCTTAATAACGGTATAAGTGGTATTCTTATTCCATCCAATCTGCTCCGACAACACATCCACGATCTCTTTTGCAGTTTTTGCTCCCTGCTCCCACAAAACCTCCATAACCTTCAGTTCCGAATCAAAAAGCTTTACATCCATGGTAACTCCTCCATGTTTCAATTTTGATTAGACTATTGCAATAGTCTGGCGCCTATTTATAGACTATCACAGTAGTCTGACTCTGTCAACCCCAGAATTTTACGCACGCTTGACGGGTGCATTAACACAAAAGATTCTTTGGGATCGTGGTGAATATTTAATCTTGTCACGTCTTAAATACATTGAAAAACCCCCTAAGCCAGTGATATAATTTAAAATTATACATAATATAATTACTCTTTTCAAATTACAGTCACTCTACTATCATCAAATTCAAAATAAAAATATGATAACAATTTTCGGAGGTATATATTATGGGAAAGATCGTCTTTATTGATGTAGACGGGACGCTGGTAAACTATGAGGGAAAACTGCCTCATTCTGCAATTACTGCCATTCGCGCCGCACGAAAAAATGGACATCGGATCTATATCGCTACAGGTCGTAGCCGAGCCGAGGTCTACAAAGAATTATGGGATATTGGTCTTGATGGCATGATCGGCGGTAATGGCAGCTATGTGGAGGAGCATGGGCAGGTAATCATGCACCGACTTATTACGCCGGAGCAGATTCACCGAATCGTAGATTGGCTGCATGAACGGGGATTGGAATTTTATCTTGAAAGCAATAACGGGCTCTTCGCCAGTGAGCATTTTGAACAGTCAGGTCAGACTGCCATACAGGAATATGCCCGCCGGAAGAGGCGCCCCTGCTCCGACACTATGACAGTACGAGATGCGTTTCCGGATATGATCTTTGGTCTGCAAGGCAATGAACTCTACCGCAAAGACCTCAACAAGGTCAGCTATATATTGAACAGCTATCAAGATTTTCTTGATACCAAAGCCCAGTTTCCCGATTTAGAAAACAATACTTGGGGTGGTGCCGGGGAAACAGCTCTGTTTGGCGATATAGGCGTCAGGAATATCACCAAGTCTTCTGCTATCAATGTGCTGCTTCGTCACCTGGCCGCTGACCTGACAGACACCATCGCCATTGGTGATGCCAAAATAGATATTCCAATGTTTGAGGCGTGTGCATATAGCGTTTGTATGGGCAATGGCGGACCGGAGGCAAAAGCTGCTGCTAATTACGTGACCGATGATGTGGATAATGATGGACTCTACAAAGCCTTTGAGCATCTGGAATTACTATGATCATCTTCTTCAGTGAGTTCTGAGTCAGTCACCTCATAAGTCTTAACCACAGATGGTTCTTTTTGAGAACATCCAAACAGACAAAGTAACATGAGTGTTATCAAAGTTATTCTAATTACTTTTTCATAGATCCTATATCTCCAACTTTATATTTGTCACTCTCCGTGACATTATAATCGTACCATAGATCCCCTATGGTACGCTCTCTGGGAAAATATTCTTGACTAATTCTATTTGATTTTGTACAATTTAATTAAACTTAACTGATAGAACTGTTCCAACTGTCATACAAGATTTTGAGGAGAGTGTAAATATGAAATACAGACTTGATCGACACGGCAATCAGATTTCCCAACTGGGCTATGGCTGCATGAGATTCAGCCGGAAGGGAAATGCCATCGACTATGAAAAAGCTGAAAAGGAAGTCCTTCTTGCCATCGAAAAGGGTGTCAATTATTTTGATACCGCTTACA
>JAFLRM010000115.1 GCA_022511465.1 Acetatifactor sp.
TAGATTCAGGCAATGCACAATACTTTCTTTTCACGTTTAATACCTCCGAAAATTCTGATTTTTCTAATTAATGTCTGCTCATTAAGCCATCAATAAATTTTCGTGGTATTTTAGTCCACAAAGTGGCAGACAATCCTGCCCAAAGTACCATGAAAACAGCACCATGAAAAATTGACGCAATGAACGAGCCACTATTTGAGCTACATTCATCACCAGAATTGACAATGCTATGGAACTCCTCGTGGTAACATCCAGTTTTGTCATGATCCTGCCAAGTCCATAGCATCTCTTGGCAAGGCTGAAGGATCTCTCAACTTCCACCCGGTCAGCATTGTCAATGTATTCCGTCTTCTTATCGGCCACTGCATCTTTCTTTGGCCGTCCAAGCCTCGGCCCGGATAAGCGTATGCCATGCAGCTTGCAGTATGCCAGATCATCCCGGTTCCTGTATATCTTATCCGCAAGCGCTCTTTCCGGATAGCGGCCGGTCCGTTCATGGTATCTTTCGATGGCCCCGATCAGAACATCTGACTCGTTGTAGGCATCAAAGGAAAGCTTTTCCAGCCTCGCCATGCCGTTCTCATCAATGCTCAGATCCAGCTTTGCCCCAAATTCCACGGGTGCTGCCGCCTTCCCGCGTACGATTGGCCTGATATATGGTTGGCTGATGCTGACTATGCGATTCGGAACGGTATGGGTTTTATTCTCATACATGTACTGCTGTTGTTCATAGACCTGACGTAGCACTGATAACCGTGTGACCTGCTTTGGCGTTAACTCCACACCATCTGAAAGCAATGCCTCAACATATCCCATGTCCCTGCGGATGTATTGCAGCTGTTGCTTTATTGCCCTGCGTATCTTTTTTGACGTGCGTTTTTTGCACTTTGCAAGATTCAGGTAATCCCTCCTGGCATTCTCACGGTACATGCGGGGCTTGTAATAATTGTAATCCCAACAGATACTGTCCACCAAAGCTTCCAGATTCTCCCTTGCTTCATTCAGGAGGTTGATGTCTTGTGGATAACTTATGTTCTGCGGGGCACAGGTTGCATCCAGAATGATCGTCCCACTGTTTTCCGGCTTGTCCGGTGCTGTGCCGGAATCCGTTCCACCGCCATCACCCGGTCCGGGATCATCGGGCGAGTTGTATGCAATGATCATCTCGTTGATCTCCATTATGACATCTTCATTGAGGCGCTTCCGGAACTCCACCAGGAGGGATGGCACAAAAGGCTGATAGTTCTGGTAACTAGGCAGTCCAATAAAGTACTGATAATACGGGTTCTCCCTGATCTGTTCCACCAGTTCCCTGTCGGAGTATCCATACTGTTTTTGGATCATCAAGGATCCCAATGCCGTGCGGAGCGGTTTTGCTGGCATACCTGTATCACTCGGGAAAAGCTCTGCATATTTTTCCTCTATTGCTTCCCATGGAATGGTGGCAGCCTTTTTGACCCAGCGGTTTTCAGGATCCATTTTCAGTCCCGCCGGCTGATCAAAATCCTCCAAACCTAATTGACGGTATCTTTCGAATTTATACATGCGTCCTCCTGTAAGTGCAAGGTTTTTGTGTGATTTAATTTATTTTTCATGCACTTACATTATAACATGGGCCGGTCACAAATGCAGTAATTTCAAGAGATTTCATGCATTTTTTATGGTCTCTAGCAGACACTAATTAGGTAAACTGGAATTCTGATAAGACAAAATTTTTAGCATTTAATAACTGTTATATTTTATCTTCATAAAGACCGCAAACCCTCTTAAGGGCAAAAACAAGGGAAAGGAAAAAAACAGGAACAAGTTCCTGTGTAACAAATTATAACACAATATGAACAGGACA
>JAFLRM010000116.1 GCA_022511465.1 Acetatifactor sp.
TTTTATAACTATAAAACGCAGTATCTAACGGATAACTTCTAATTATCATTTATTAATATCCATCAAATTTCGCGGATGCTTATGCACCAGAATATCCTTCTGCTTTGCGTTAGACACATGAGTATATATTTCCGTTGTGCTAATGGAACTGTGCCCCAGCATTCTTTGTATGTATCTGATATCCACATCCTGCTCCAGCAGAAGTGTGGCAAAAGAATGGCGGAACATATGAGGAGTAATATGTTGTTCAATTCCCGCTAACCCTGCATAGTGATTTATCATAAAACGGACAGACTGGTCTGATAACTTATGCTGTAACCTGTTTACAAAAAAGTATCCGCAGACAGCAATATCCTTTTCGAAAGTGTTCTGGTATGAGACCAAAGCAGAAATAACTTCTGGGTTCCCAATTTGTAAAATTCTTTCTTTTGCTCCCTTTCCATAGATTAAGATGTTATTGCTCTGTAAATCTATATCTGTTGATTTGAGCGAACACAATTCCGATATACGCATACCCGTGGCAAACAATAATTCAATGACTGCAATGTCGCGAATGCAGCAGCGAAGTTTATACTCCGATCTTGCTGAAGATTTTTGTGCATACATTGTAGATAGAAATGCCTGTATGGCATGAAAAGGGATTGTTTTGGGGAGAAGTTTAGCTTCCCGGAATCTTATATCCAGTTTTGAAAAAGGATTCTCTTCTAACAATTGTTTGTACTCCAGGTAATGGAAAAATGCTTTTAAACTTGCAATCTTACGCTTGACAGTTTTGGGTTTATACTGTTTATGCAAATTGGTAATAAACTGATCTACGGTGTCCTTTGCAAAACAATGGAGGAATTCGGAAGAGTAAGCAGAGTATTGTTTTAAATCAATTTGATAAGCTTTTAGCGTTTTGCCATCCAAGCGTTTTCTGTATTGACAATATTCAAGATAATTAACAATATAATCATTTATAGTATTCATATCTAGGCATTCTCCTTTGTTTTTAAACTATTATGAATGCTTATCCACAAATTGTCATTAGTTACATTTTATCCGGCGATCTTATAGGAAATTGTATTTTGCAAATAAATTTACTTCGGTATAAAGCGGATTGTGTAAATCAGTAAGATCTTTTGGCAAAGTATTTGAAGAAAGCAATCTTATGGGCTATAATAAAAATCAAGAAAAAGAGAGAGGTTGATTGAAATGTCAGCAAGTCGAATTTTGGGGGCTATCATTGTCCCACATCCACCCATTATCGTGCCAACCGTAGGCCGGGGCAGAGAGCGAGAGGTTCAAGCCACCGTCGAAGCCTACCGCGCCGCAGCACAGCAGGCCGCAGCCTGGAACCCGGAGGTACTGATTGTTATCTCTCCTCACTGCGTTATGTATACCGACTACTTCCACATCTCTCCCGGCAAAGGCACATCCGGCGACATGTCTGCCTTCGGTGCGCCCCAGACCAATCTTACGGTAGAATACGATGGGGAACTGCGGGACGAGCTTATCCGCCAAGCGGAGGAAGCCGGCATCCAGGCAGGGACACTGGGCGAGAGAGACTCATCTCTGGATCACGGCACCTTTCTTCC
>JAFLRM010000117.1 GCA_022511465.1 Acetatifactor sp.
AAAAGGGTGAGGTCTATATCTCTCCTGCCTACGAGGATGCCTGGACTGACAATATGTGTATAACCATGGCCAGGATGCTGGACGATGGGGCTACTGTGGTGGGAATCGACTATAATGTGTCGGAGATACAGGCGTATGTGGCAGTGATGAGCGGCGACGGTTACGGTGATGCCATGATCGTAGATGAAAATGAGACGATCGTGGGTTATACCGATCCCGATATGATAGGCAAGAACCTTTCCAACGAGCTTCCTCAGTACCGCGATGCCTTCCTGAAGGCTGCCGCGGCGGATACGGATAATTTTGTGCTGCACAACGGTGTGGGGGCACAGTCAGAGACCATTTTCTGCAGCAAGACGGAAAACGGCTGGTATATGATGTGCAGCGTCAGTAACTGGAACCTGTACCGGGAGAGCTATATACAGCTTTTGCGCAATTCCGTGATATCAGTGCTTTTTATCATGGCTATTGTAGTGTTATATTTCAGGGGCCAGAGGAGCAGGCGAGAGGATGGCGATAATGAGATACCGATCCAAAAGCGGAAGGTAAAGCTTACGGAAAGGGAGCACAGAAGATATCAAATCGGTATTACGTTGATCCTTGTGATTACCATGGTCATTGTGATCATTTACACTATCAATACGACCATCAATAGGAGCCTTTCCAATATGGAGGAGGAGCTGAAGCAATATAGTGATAAGGTGAGTGACTGGGTACTGCAGCAGAGGCGTATTTTGGATGTGTTTGACAGTGTAGTTGTCGCAGATCCGGAGATTTTGAATGATTATGATGAAACAATGAGATATCTGGAAGACATCGGAAGGTATTTTCCGGATATGGGTCTCGTCTTCATTGCCAATCCGAACTTTACCCACGGGCATTCCATAGTGGCGAACACTGGCTGGACGCCGGCAGAGGATTATGTAGTGGAGCAGCGCCCCTGGTATATCGGTGCGATGACATCCAGGGAGTTTAATATCACAGACCCCTTTTATGATGTGAGGACAGGCGAGTATTGTATGACCTTTTCCAAGGTGATAGAGTCGGATAAGGGAGAGTTTTACGGCGTGTTTGGCATACACTTTTACATGAATACGCTGAGGGACATCCTTGACGAGAGCCATGGAGAGTCCGGATATGCATTTCTGGTGAATGAGAGCGGTACGATGATCGGCCACGTCAATCCAGAATACCGTGTGGAGTATGTTCTGTCCCATGAGAAGTCGGCGAATGTATACGACCTGGCTTACCGCAAGCTGTACGACCAATCAGGCGTGGTCACACTTCAGGACTACGATGGAAAATATAAAGTGTGCCTGTCTATGGACGAGGAAGTTTCAGGCTTCCGCATTATCATAGTCAGAGACTGGTGGGAGATATACGGCAGTGCCATACAATATACGCTTCTGTTCCTGGCGCTGTTTGGGGGATGTATTCTGGCAGTGAACTGGGTCATTTCCAGAATGATACATTGGCAGCGAAACGTCAACGAAGAACTGAAGGAGACAGCGGACGCTGCGATCCGGGCGGAGCAGGCAAAATCGCTCTTCCTCTCCAACATGTCACATGA
>JAFLRM010000118.1 GCA_022511465.1 Acetatifactor sp.
ATTCGTCCTTCCAAGATAAAAGGTATCCGCCATATTGTAGATCAGGACAATGATCTGGCTGAATATGGTCGGCAAAGCCATTGCCTTTACCGCCTTTGGCACGGGCAGGGTTTCAAAAATCTCTTTACCTTTTACTTTCGCCATCGCTTTCACTCTCCGCAATGCTTTCCTTTATGGGTTCCCTCAACAGGCCCCTTCCTAATCCGCATTACTTGCCGCAATCTTTACACGGCTCCACAAATTGCTGATCACCTTCCTGGTATTATCGTTATATTCAAATACCTCATCCATATCATTATCGGTTCTCGGAAGATAAGCATTGATCCCTTCAAAATCACCGTCTTCACCGGACAGTACTTCCATAACTTCTTCATTTGCCGAGGTATAACCTACATAGCTTGAGTTATCATAAGCACCCTCATAATCACAGGCAAAATTGATAAATGCATGAGCCAGCTCCGGGTTCGCCGCATTTGCAGGAATGACCATGGCATCAGACCAAATGTTTGTTCCTGTTTCCGGAAGATAAAATCCCATGTCTTCATTTTCTGACATAACATAGGTTGCATCCCCGGAATAAATCAGTCCAAAAGCCTTTCGTCCCTGTGCCATATTATCAATGATCTCGTCCGTCACGATCTCCGTATCCATTGTCTGCACGCACTGTACTAACCAATCATAAGCTTCCTGAATCTCATCCATATCTTCTGTATTCATGGAATAGCCCAGAGCCTTAAGCGCCATCATGAAACTGTCTCTCTCCGAATCATACAGATAGACATCTCCGCGGTATTTTTGATCCAGAAAGATATTGAATCCTTCTTTTTCCAGATCTTCTATATCCACCTTCGTCGTATCATACACGATACCGACAGTTCCCCAAAAATAGGGCACAGAGTACTCATTTCCAGGATCATACGGAAGATTCATTACTGCATCGGCCAGGTTATCCAGCCCGGTCAGCTTGGAATGATCCAGCTTCTGCAGATACCCCTCTAAGATCAGCCTCTGTATCATATAATCGCTGGGTACAAGGATATCGAATGACTCCCCATTTGCAACCTTTATGTACATCTGTTCGTTGGAGTCAAAGGTCTCCATGACTACTTTGGCACCTGTTTCCTCCTCAAAATCACTGAGAATATTCTCACCCGTGTACTCTCCCCAAGTATAGATATGTAAAGCCTGTCCTTCGAAAGGACGCTCTTTCGCATCGCTGCCAACCTGCAAAAACATCACCAAAGCGACCACTGTCGCTAAGGCTATAGTGGCCGGAATGAAAACTTTCCTCTTTTTGATCTCATCCGATGTCTTGCGCTTTGTCGCTACGGCAGGTATCACATTGACCAGTATCAGCACGATCGTAATAATGACAACCATCAGCGTAGAAGCCGCATTGATACTGGGATTGACACGTTTACTCATGGTGTAGACCACCATACTTAAGTTCTTCACCCCACCGCCTGTGGCAAAATAAGAAATAATAAAATCATCCACAGACATCGTAAA
>JAFLRM010000119.1 GCA_022511465.1 Acetatifactor sp.
ATACAGCGCATACTGGGTATGTCAATAAAAACTGTGCGCCAAGGTTTCTTTACAGGTTCCTGCCCTCCAGACGTTCCTCAAAGTAGATCTCCAGCTGGGAATGGATCTGACCCCAGTCCTGCCGGTGCCCGTTCCACTTTTTGGTGATGTCCATCATTGCAAGATACAGCATCTTCAGCAGGCTGTCGTCCGTTGGGAACACGGTCTTGTTCTTGGTCACTTTCCTCAGCTGACGGTTGAAACCTTCTATGGCATTGGTGGTATAAATGAGCCGTCTGACGGCTTCCGGATACTTGAAATAGGTGGACAGATTCGCCCAGTTATCATACCAGGATCTATAGATCTTGGGGTATCTGCCGTCCCATTTATCACGGAACTGCTCCAGCTCATTCAGGGCGGCCTCTTCCGTGGGTGCAGCGTATACATGCTTCAGGTCTGCCATCAGTTTCTTGATGTCTTTGTAGGAGACAAATCTTGTGGAATTACGGATCTGATGGATGATGCACTGCTGTATCTCTGTCTGGGGATAGACCGCCCCAATGGCCTGGGGGAAACCGCTGAGACCGTCCACACAGGCGATCAGGATATCCTCCACACCGCGGTTCTTTAGGCCGTTCATGATGGACAGCCAGAACTTGGCGCTCTCATTTTCTCCCACATACATGCCAAGCACATCCTTTTTGCCGCTCATGTCAATGCCAAGGGCAATGTAAACGGCGCGCTTCACGATGCGCCCCTCGCTGCGGACATGATAGTGGATCACGTCCATGAATACCACGGCATAGACCTCCTCCAGGGGCCGTTCCTGCCACTCCCTGACAAGAGGGAGGATCTTATCCGTGATACGGCTGATGGTGCTGTCGGAGATGTCCACATCGTAAAGCTCTTTCATGTGGGACTCAATATCACCCGTGGTCATGCCTTTTGCATACATGGACAGGATCTTTTCTTCCATGTCCTGTGTCACGGTATTCTGGTACTTTTTGATGAGCTGCGGCTCAAATTCACCGTTGCGGTCACGGGGGATGGCGACCTGCATGTCACCATAACTGGTGTGCATGGTCTTACTGGAATGACCGTTCCTGCTGTTATCCGTGTCTTTGTTCCGGTGATCATACTTGGAGTAGCCTAGTTCTTCATCCAGCTCCTCGTCCAGTGCACCTTCCAAAAGGACGGACATCATATCCCGCATGACGGCATTCACGTCACCACCGTTCTTGATGCTGATATCATTATTTTTCAGATAATCATGCATCAACTCCCTCATTGCTGCTTTTTGTGGACTGTCTTTTTTTCTTGCCATAATAAAACCTCCAAACTGGGTAATTTTATCTTACACCAGTTTGAAGGTTTACACAAACTTTGGGATAGTCCC
>JAFLRM010000012.1 GCA_022511465.1 Acetatifactor sp.
GGGTTAGCCCCTCCGATAAACAGAGGGTAAGCCGCCCGGCTCTGGTTTCCCATGTCTCAATTATAGCACATATACGGCGCAGATTAAAGGACTAATAATTTATTCCTGTGCCATAGCCACGCTCCTATGCAAGTTCAAAAGGATTGCGACCGTTTGTAGTTTGTCTTAGCTTTGCTTCGGTGATAATCTCATCAAATAAAGTACGCCTGTTAATATTTGCCTGAAATCTATAAGTGTTGTTTCCTGAATTACCTCCTGCCTCTTCCCGGACAATCTTTCTCAGCAGACTTTCAGGTGCTTCAATGTTGTTTCCACTCTTCTGGTCTCCTAGCACCGCCATAAATGGAGCATTGGGAGGAATGACCGCACCAGTGGCAAGGTATGGTATCTGTGGAGCGGATATGGTAGGAATATTGAAACCAAAACTCTTTCCGCCAAACTCTGGAATCCAACTCGGGATGTCAAAGTGTAAACTGTTCAGGGCGTTGATGATGGAGTTTATACCAGAAGTTATGCCGCTAATCATTCTGTTGATAAATGCTATGATGGAATTAATACTGCCTTTTATTGTATTCACAATTCCATTCCATATATTAGAAATAAAAGATTTTATACCATTAAACACATTGGTGACATTGCTTTTTATAGCATTCCATACGGTAGAAAGCGAGGTTTTTATATTGTTCCATACATAAGTTGTAGTTTTTACAATATTATCCCAAGCACCTTTTAATACTGCAACAATAGCATCAAAGTTTCCGGTAAATATTTCTTTTATTCCATTCCATGCTCTATCCCAGTCTCCAGTAAATATTCCAATAATAAAATCAAGTATTCCAGATAGTACATCCACAACACCGCCAATTACCTCTATAACAGTCTCAATTGCTGTAATTACTGTTTCTCCAAGGAATTCTACTATGGGAGCAAGAGTAGGCATGATATTGTCGGCAATCCACTTGAATAAAGGATCTAACACGTTATTCCACCATAATTGGAATGCTTCAGACAATTTATCAACCAACTCTCTGATTTTTTCCAGTGTCTCGCCCGCCGGACCGTCCATTACTTCTTGGAATTTCTGACCAATTTTTTCAAGTACCGGCTTCATGTACTTTTCATATCCATTATGTATCCTTGTGAATATATCAACAATCCATTCTTTTGCGGAGTCCAAAGATGCAATGATGTTGTCCATTCCACCGGATTCTCGCCATTTTGCAATGCAATCAGAAAGTTTATTAAGAACATCTGTTATTAGTTCTAATCCAGCAACAAACGCATCCCCAACCCATTGTGCAATAGGCTGTAAGAAATTATCCCACAACCATTCGCCCAATGGCTTAAGTGTTTCTAACACTTCTACTAATACACCCAGAGCAGCGGAAAACAAATCAATTACCGCTGGTAAGGCTTCTTCTAATGTCCATTTGCCAAATGGAAGTAGCACATTTTCCCATGCCCACGCTAGTCCATCTAAAATAAGGTCAAGCAAAGGTTGTAGTTTTTCAAGAAGCTTGTCCACCGACTGAAGCAGTGGCTCCCAGTTTAGGTTTTTAAACCATTCTGCGGTAGAAGTAGCTATTTGCACACCAAACTCAACAAACCTATCCTTAATTTGCTTAAGTTTGTCTACAATAGGTGCGCCGTACTTATCCCATGCTTCTTTCAGCGGTGCAAACATTTCTGATAGCGTCTGCTTTACCTTGTCCGCAAACTCTTTGATTTTGCTCTCAATGGGTACAGTTTCAAACATTTCCTGCGGAGTAGGTGATTGATAACCGCCGCTGGAAGAATCTTTATCCTCGGAGTATGTGCGTATTTCATCCAATCCAGATAAATACTTCTTTGCTTCTTTCGCGTTGTCTGCTGTCTCACCCAAACTGGCCGCATAGTCCTCCTGTACTGCTACCGCTTTAGTAAATGATGTTTTTCCGGTCAGTGCTGCAAAGAACATACCCACATAAGCAGCAGCCTGTGATAGCAGATTTATAAACCTTGTCAGAATCGGCTCAATCACCGTAAGAATCGGTGCAAATGCAGTGGCCAGACTATTCTTTAACTGTGTCATTGAGGACTTTAATGCGGATAAATGTGTGTTGGTCTCGCTGGAATACTGCGCCAGGTTCTGCATACCTTCTTTTACCGCACTATTGATTTTTCTGAATAATACAAGTAAACCGCTGATACCGAGGGTATATTTCAGCATGTTTTTAAGGCCATTACCCACACCTTTAGTACTTTTGTTCAGACGTAGCATGGAAGCTCCTAGTTTTTTCATTCCGGATAAAAGCTTTCCACCAACATACTTTGCCGCTTGCCCTGCAAACTCCGCTATTTTTCTAAATCCGCTTACAACTAAATTTACTGTTGCACGAGGAAGTTTTCTTATAGCATTTCCAAGAGCCTGCAGGATAGAAATAGGCGCATGAGCCGCACCAGACAGCGCCATAAGAACAGATTGAAACAGACCTACTTCTTGCGCGGCCTGCTGTCCGGCTTGAGCGGTATCTCTTTCAGCACTAACTGCTTCTGAAAGAGTAGCATTATATTGCCTTAGCGCTAATATAAGCTCTTGATAGGTCTTGTCGTATTCTTCATATCCAAATCTCATCCCCTGAGCTTCTAATGATTTTAGATGTTCTGATATAGTGTCAATTTTGTCCTGAATAGTATCCAAAGAATCTGTGTTTACACCGGAAGACATTGCATCATTGATTATCTGCATTCCGGATTTGACACTTTCCGCTGCATTATCAATAGAAATTCTGATGGATTCGTTTTTTTCTTCCAATCCATTTGTCTCATTGGATTTGACTGTAAATACCGATTTAACAGCATCTATCATTTTACTGGCGGCGTTTGCCATCTTTCCAAAGGAGTTTTTTACGTTGACTTCTGCCTGCCTAAATCCAGTAGTATCTATTTTTGTATCAATAACTACAGAACCATCAGCTTGTGCCATTTACATCACCCCCACCACTTTTCTGATAACTTTTCCAGCTTCTCAAAAAATTCAGTAAAGTTATCCCAACTAGGGGTAACGCCCTTTCCGAATGTTTTTTCACACGCTTTGTACCCAAACAGCTTATCAAAGGCATCCATGATCTTTTTACAAGCCCCTTCAAAATCCGGCTCACCGCCTGCGGCCTCAATCTTTTCGGCTTTGTCAATTTCATCCTGATAGACTTTCAAAAATTTCTCATACCCTGATAGATAGCGCATGGGGTCAATTTTTAAAAAGCCATTTTTTACTTCAATGATTTTAATATCCTTTTTCGTTGCTCTGTATTTCTTCATGCCTCTGCTCCTTGTCTCAAATTCCAGCAAACAAAAAACGGAGTCAGCAAACATCAAATATACTTTGACGTTTACCGGCTCCGTTCAGCCTTTAGCAAATACCGTTTTATTTGCCGCTCCTTATTTGTTTTTTCACTTCAAGAATAAGTATTCCGTTCTTATTCTTCTTGACCTCTGCCGTGTTTCCACGGTTTATAATTTGCATAATCATTTCGAGTATTTTATCTGTTTCACTGTCTTTCATCTTCTTCCTCTTTTATATTCGAGGCGCCCATCTTTTCATATATCTTTACCAACTCCCCAAATATTGCAAAAGCTATAACAATTAACAGTATCAGCAAAATGTTTGTAAGCATATTACAATCTCCTTTCTATTATTCCTCGGACGTTCCGGGCTTGACTGCCATTGCAGACATATTTCCAATGGCTTCATTGCTCAACCGCTCAAAATGTCCTTTGTTGATTCCCCACACGTCCGCGGACAAATCATCTGCAGACGTTGCTTTCTCGATCATGTCCGCAACCTGATTAAAGATATTTGTTTCCTGACTGCCGGCGGCTTTCGCCCTTGTGCCGTAAATCCGCGCCGCTGCATTGTCTATCTTGTTTTTCTCGCAATAGTCGGAAATAAGTCTAAGCATGGTCGGATTGTTCACGTTTTGACTAACAAGACGGTCAACCTCATTATTATTTAATTTCAAGCCGGAATTTAAAAGCCTGATATTTCCATCGTCCATTCTATCACCGTTAGCGGAAAAGAAGTCCTCAATATGTTCCTCAAACTCTCCCCTGATTGCTGCAATATCTTCCTTTGTCCTTTTCTGCAGTTCGGCAACCGCTTCTTTATATTCCTTTTCAGCTTCAAGCCACGCCATTTTTCTGGCTGTTTTTCCGTACTCGCTCAAAGTGGCGTCTTTCTGGACTTCGTTCCATTGCTCTTTAGCTTTATTAAATTTTTGCTGCAGTTCCATTCTCTCGCCCGATGCAGATTTATGTATCTCTTGCAAGTCCTTTAAGTAACCCTCAAAATTATCATGTTTCATAACCTTAAATCCCTTTCTGCCGTCTTTGGCTGCATAATAGGTTTTGATTTCTCTCGCTGCGCCCTCAACGATTTTTGCACATTCCTTTGCAAACTCCGGATAATGCTTTTTGTAATCGTTGCATCTGGCAAAAATTCAATCTGCTCCAATGTCAGATCACCATCTTTTATGCTGTGAGGGACAGTGTACCCCTTTGACGCAAACTCGTTGTAGGTGTTTTCATCACAAACAATGCCACATAAAACCTTGTTACTCATTCCTTTTTCCGATCTCCTTTTCATATCATTGTTTTATTGTTTCAGGGGGCTTTAACTCTCCCCTAGCACTCACTATCACGTCATCAATAATGAGCGCTGCCCGGTTTTTTTTCTGCAACCTGTCCAGCTCTTCCCGTGTGTAAGTCTCTTCTTGCCACATATAGCGCCCATCCGGTGTCTCCTCGGCAATGATAACTGGGTGACGGTTTTTCTCTTCCTGCTTGCGCTCGATAGCGACCAGCCGATTCTCAATGTTCATTCAACCCATCTCCCATGCCCGGAAAACAGGACAAAAGCTCGTCCAACTCTTTCAGGTTGCCTCCTTCGACAATTCTAAATTCCGGTAAACCGTAATAATGGATATTGTCCTCTGTGCGCGGCGGCTCTCTCATGCTCATAAGTTCGGAGAATGAGACACACCGACTTTTCCCATCCTCTGTCTCAATCTCGAATATCAGTGAAGACGGTTTCCGAGCTTCCAACTCTTCCAGCCTTTTAATGAGTGATTTTGAGTGCAATCGTCCTATCAAGTCACGCTCTCCTTTTTCGGCACTACCTGACCATGTTGCGGCAGTCTGCCTATAATTTTCCCAATTCTTTTCCAGCCCTCATCCGTTAACAACAATTCAAGTTCCGGATAATCAGAGAGCCACATTTCCTTGAAACGCTGCCTTTGCTCTGCATTATATAGAGTGTCGCTTTCGTCCTGGCTATGTAGGAATAACCATTCCTGGCATGACATCATAGAAAAACTCACATAATTATTTTCACAAGCCTTTAAAGCCCACTCAACAACCTCGCAAAAAGGCAAGTTATCAAACTTTTGGGGCGACTGATAACTGCCCTCCGGATAGTATTTCACTGTGACTTGATCTCTCATAATACTCCACGGCACAACCTCGAAAAATGGCTCATGCCGCAGCCGTTCTATTCTTCTGCGTTCTGCTTCCTGTTCAATCCGCAACAATCGCTTGTCTATTTCTTTCATAACATCACCCACTAATATTAACAAAAATTCACTAAAATTCTCATTCCATGTCTTTTTCAAGTGCCTCAATGCGCTTTAAAAGATCAAGTTCTGTTGTCCATGCCTTACATTGCGCAAATAAAACAGAAATGGCATTTACTCTGACTTGTGGGGAAACTGCCTCATTCTCAATGATACGCTTCAGAACGTCCACACCCTTGGACAAGGCCGTTTGCATCTTGGAAACTGCCGCCGCCACAAATAGCTCCTTTCGCTCAAACAGCACCTTTTGAAACTCCTCGTCTTTCCTGTATTTGTCAATCGTGCCTCTTGAAAGCCCTGTGTCCTTCATGATGTCCGTTATCTTGTCATATTTCAAAAAGGCATTTATCACTTTCTCCGGATATGATTTATTCATGCTCTTTCCCCCTCTCGTCCTGATCTCCCCAGACTTCCCGAGCGGTGGCGTTCAATGCTTCTAAGAAACCATCCTCCCCGTATTCCTCAGCCTGATCTTTTGAAAGTTCAGCTTCCATCCTTAAAAGCTGCAACATAACTTTTTGATTTTCCCTTATGCTCTTATCGCCGTCCTCGTCTTTCCATAATTCCGGGTGCCTGTTTTTTAGCCAGAACGTCTGCGCCCGTACATCACCGGCAAGAGCTTTCCGGAGAAGAGCCTCCTCAACCTTCCGATCTATCAAATTCTCTACAGCTTCGGGAGATAATTTTCCACTGTTAGATTTTCCCATGCTTCTCTTCACTGTCCTTTCTTTTCTGCCACTTGTTCCAGTTCGTCAATAGCATTCAATATCCGCGTGCGCATGGACGGCTTCAATTCCTTAGCCATGATCCGGCTGAGGTAAACGGGCGTAACTCCCATCACCTCGGCAATTTGCCTATATGTAAGCCCTTTATCAGCGACAGTAATACGAATGTCAAGATTTTTCATTTCTTTTCCCTCCGCTGTTTTATTCTTGATTTTTCCTTACAAATTAAGTGTAACACACCGACTTCGAAAATTTGTATACACATTGCAAGACATGCTTGACAAACAGAAAAGGGACAATTTTCTCTGCCTTTCCGTAACAGTCCGCACCATCAATGTTAAATACTTCTAAATCGTTCAAATGTTTACCTCTATTTCTTTTTGTGATATACTGCAACAAAAGGAGTGTTCAATATGATTCATCTCGACCAAAAACAGCACAATTTTTTAATTCATATTTCCAAATCAGGCAAAATCATATATAAAGAATTGTCCGATGAACAAATCAAAATTGCTAACTTTCTTGAAGAAAACAATTTAATAGACGTAAAATATGAGGCGCATCTTAAATATGATTGGGAAACCAGAAAAGCGGGGTATAACTTCGGAAAACGTCTTTCTGCGACTATCTCTGAAGCAGGAAAAGCATATCTTTCAGAGAAAAAGCATCTTGCAAAAGAAAAATGGATTCCGTATATTATCACCACAGTTATTTCTGTTCTTGCTCTCATGAAATCATACGGTTTTGGAATTGATGACATCATTACTTTATGTATGCAATTATTAAGGCAATCACCGCAATAATCATCGGTATGTAAGGATGCCGTTCTGGAAAGCTCTTCTTCAATCTCTCACCTCCATCAACTAAGAAAATATTTGATTGGCTTTTTAAGTTCTTTTGCAACCGCCATAAGTTTCTCCGCGCTGGACTTGTGGCTATTCCATTTGTAAATGCTACTTCTCACAATGCAAAAAATAGTTCTTTAAAATGGGTAACGCCCGCGCTCAATCAATTCTTTTCTAAATGTGTCAAGCGTCTTTCTCTGATAACCATAAAAATCTGTCCGGGAAATCATAATGTGTTTAATGTTCTCTAGTTTGTCATAAGAGACACCGCTGGTTATGCTGTAATACAGATCCTTGCTAATATCTACATTCACTTTCATTGTGCATTCAAGGAGTAACATTTCGTCCACCGAATCAAGCCGCCTGCAGAATTGCCGCAACTGCCTTTCTTCGTCAGGCGTAAAACCATAGTCACATAATTTAGTTTCTCGTACTCTCACACATGATACCTCCCTTTCATGGCAGTATGGCATACAGGCACATTCGCTAAACGGAAAATCCTATTTCTGCTCATTTAGTCCTCCCCTTCCCAGATTTCGCCGTCCTGCAGTTCATAATTAGGCGCATCGTAAACCGCATCAAATAAAGAACAAATCCCAAGCCAGCTGTCAAAATGCAGAGGATAGATTATCCCATCGTCACACAGAGCAAACATAAGAACCCGACTTTTATACTTTTCGCCATCCTCATTCCCAAACACTGCATACATATCATGGGTACATGGAATAATCTGTACAATGTTCGGTACTTTCCTTTCTCGCTTTTTGGGAATTTCAATATCTCTTTCCTGATACTTTGCGTTTCCTTCCCCCAAGAGATCAGTTAACAAGGAAAGCTGTTTTTCATCAAAACTATGTCCTCTTAATATTTTATAGCTTTTTGCACTTGCATCATACACTCTTACAGTGCAATCTCCCGGCGCTGTGTCAAGCAGTGCAAGAAGTCTTTCCTCATTTGAGAAAAACTCTTCCTGACTGCCAAACTTTAACCAGATTTCTTTTACATGTTTTTTCATAACAATTTCCTTTCCGTCCCTTGATAAAGAGGGCTGTCAATCTCGATTTTAAAGGCCGTCCCCACCGTCCCCAAAATTTACCTATACCTTATTATTCTTAATACCTATACCCCCTTTTACCCCTCTCTTTCTCTCTTTCTTTATTCCTTTATTATTTATTGGGGACAGGGGACAAGTAAGAGAATATATAGATCTTATGCGGTTTTTCTCTGTCCCCAAATATGTCCCTCTGCACCGTCCCCGAATACTAATCAAAAGGCAAATCATCTCCCAAGTCGTCAATGCCCAATTGCATAAAACCTTCGGGGACTTTTTTTTCGGGGACGACTCTGTCCCATGCCCTCTGTTTTCCATATTCAGCAAACCTTACCTTACTATCGCTCGTTGGATGCTTCTGCCATCCAGTGACTGACTTATTCATAATATTGTTGATTTCTCGCAATTCCCACTCTTTCGGCTCCTGATAATCTTTCCCCAGTGCCTCTTTGTATAGCATCCTGGAACACACGGAACTATATCCACAGTTATCAAGCCATTCCTGAATAATTCCGACCTTAGGGTCTTCCGGTGTGAACTCTTGCTGCACTTCTGACAGTAACCCTTGCAATTCTTTAGGGAATGTCAGCTTATAATCTCCGCTGTGGTAAATCTCCATAGCTTCAGCCCATGTCTGTTCTATGTAAGCCCTTGTTTCTACTTCATCCGCTAATGGGTGAACCTCTGCCATTTCACTATTGACAAGCACCGGGATAAACCGCCTATTTCCGGACTTATCGTTTGGCAGGAAATCAAGATTATTTGTTGTCCCAATGAATATACATTGCCGCGGAAAATCGTGTGGATACTTATCATAAGGTATTTTGTATGTATCCTTTTGCCTGCTCAAAAATGCTTTGATTGCTTCCACCGTTTTTGTATTGGAAGTTGCAAGCATTTCTGAAAACTCAACAACCCAATGCCCTTGCAATTTGCGGTATATATTTTCGTCATCAAGATTCTTCACATCATCCGTAAACCACTCGTCCCTTGTAGCTAAAAATCTTGCCATTGTGGACTTACCGCCACCCTGCCGATCTTCCACCAAGCAAAGCATACTCTCAAACTTTGAGCCGGGATTATGCACCCTCTCGATAGCACCAAGCAAAGCCAATTTAGTTGCCTGTGCCGTGTAGTCTGATTTTTCCGCGCCAAGGTATTTTGGCAACAAATTTTCAATACGCTTTTTGCCGTCCCATTGCAGGCCTGCCAGATACTCCTTTATCGGATGATATGCCCTCTGGTGTGCGATAATATCAATCGCACGTGGGATGTTCTTTTCATGTGTCAATCCGTAAGCTGTTTCCAGATACAGCCGGATGTTATTAACATCGTTATCAGATAAATTTGCTGAAGACTGCCTCCACCATGTCCCAGACACTTCCACCATATCTGTCATTGAATTGTAACGAAACATTTCTTTCAAGCGTTCGTCATAGCAAAGCGCTTTCACGCAATTTCCAATTGACTGTATTATTTTCCCTTTTTCATTTACCGAAAACCCAATATCCGTGACAGCTCTGTCCACTTCTGGCTTTTGATCTGTTCTTTCTGTCTCCGTACTTCATCACCTCTTTTCCGGCGCTGCCCTTCCTCATTTTTCCAGTACCACTCGGCAACACATTTCAATACGGCATTATGTTCTTTCTCGTAGGCAGACACCCAATCCCTATAATACTTCCCTGCGCAACTGCAGCCGGCCGCCTCAAGCACACTCAAAGCCTGTTCAGCGAAACCCGGATACGATAATTCATAGCCATAAACTTTCTTAAAAAAGTCCTTTGTAAGCCTCATATCGGGGTTAATGCTGGATAACAATTCTTCCTTGCTTGCCATTGTGTTCCTCACACCTACTCTCTAACCTTATAAACCGCATCAATATACTTAAATAAGGCCGGCATATCAATACGTACGCTTTTTCCAAACCGAACAATCGCCGTCGCTTCCGATGCCAATCGCATAAGTGTGTTTCGGCTGACGTTGACTTCTTTGCAGGCATTCGGAACAGTCTGATACCTGGCCTCACTGTTCACATTTAATGCTTTCATTTTGTATCACCTCTTTCTATTTGTGGTCATGCTTTATCTTGTTTACATTTTCTATTTTACCTGTTATAATATGGGTAGTCTATTACACTTTTTATACTTATTTTGGAGGAGGATATAATGAAAAATGATAGTTCGCTACCCAAAAGATGTATTGTTCTTAAAAATTTGCGGAAAGAAAACAAAAAAACTCAGGGTGAAATGGCTGAGCTTCTCGGAGTAACCGTTAAAACATATCGCTCTTGGGAAAATGGTGAATACAGAGAAAATACAACCGTATACCCTCAACCAGCATTGGAAAAGGTAATTGCGATTGCTGAAGAATTTCATTGTAGTGTTGACTATGTACTTGGGCGATCTGAATGTAAGAGCGTGGATAACGATTATATTTCAAAACAAACTGGACTTTCTGACAATGCAATTAATCAGTTGCATAAATTTACAACATACAATCAAGGTGCGGTTAGACTTGCGATAATAGACTATTTATTATGTGATATTAATTTTTCTATTGTCTTGGCAGACAAAATAGATAGTTATTATACGAAATATGACTTCTTTGAATCTGGAAAAAAGAGATACTTTGAAGAATGCAAGACACTACATGATTTAGCCGGAGATAATATTCTTAAGCAAATTGAATTACAAGAATCTGGCGAATTTTCTTCAACTATTGACAGGCATAAACTCGCAGAACGTGAAAGTTCCAGAGATGCTGCAAGATTTAGAGTACAAAAAGAATTTGATAACATATTAGGCAACCTTATCAAACATTTTTATAATAAGAACAACTCAGAAGATGAGGTGACAAAATGACATTCATGAGAAAAATAGTGGATATGCTTAAAATGGATGAAAAATTACCTATAAATCCAGACACACAAACTATATACTTTAAAAAAGGAAGACTATACAAAGTACATCCTACTGATAAAGAAAGTTGGTATGATGCAAGATACTTAGTTTCCGACAGAAAAATGTATGATTTAGAAAACATTAATGATATTCAAAAAATACCTATTCCTGACTTTCCTTGTCTTAACGATGATGATTATGACATGATGAACGGATATGGAATAACAGGATCATTAGATTATGTAATAGAAATGAAAGCCGGAAATGCAAGGCGAAAAGGACTTATTGCAGAATCAAACGAATTATATAAAAAGGCTATTGTTTTAATGAAGCACTCTGGTGTTCCTTATCCCCTATCTAAATACTTATATATTGCAAAAGAATTACTTCGAGAGGGCAAATTTAAGCAATCAGAGAAAGCGGAATTAGATATTTGTGAATATATAACTGGCGAAAGATGTATAACCGATTATATAACCCAAAACGAAAGAGAGTATTATAGGATAAAATATACTATTCCAGAAATCGCTCCGAAATCGTTAAGTGGATACACAAGAATGAAAAATATTAAATCAGAAAAATTTATGAAAATTGTAGATGCTGCAAAACAAGCAGGCATTTTCATTGATCTGGAAGAATGATTATATTAAAGCCAAAAAGCACCCGATACCAACTAAGGTATTGAGTGCTTTTCAAAAGTCCTTTTCTTATGAAAGTGTGTCAAAAGGTGTGTCAGTTCCCTAATTTTACTATCTTTTCACTTTGTCAAAATTCTTTATTTTAGGCATTTTTCGACCACTACCTCTCCTCACACACCTGAAATATATAAAACTTCAAATAATAGGACTGATCCGCAGCCCAGAGGATGGGATGATCGCACCCCTGTGTGCGAAACTCCACCTGACGCAGCCGCTTGTGAGCACCGTTTGCGGCCTCACGGATCGTCTTGGCAAAGAGCTCCGGCTCCATGAAATGAGAACAGGAACAGGTCACCAGATAGCCGCCGTCCCGCACCAGCTTAAGCCCCCTGAGATTAATCTCCCGATAGCCCTTGATAGCGTTTTTCACAGAGCTGCGAGACTTGGTAAAGGCAGGCGGGTCCAAGATCACCACATCGTATTTCTCCCCCTGCTGCTCCAGCTGCGGGAGCAGTTCAAAGACATCTGCACACTGAAAGGTTACAATCTCCTCCAGACGATTCAGCTTTGCATTTTCCGTGGCCTGATCCACCGCCAGCTGAGAGGCGTCCACCCCCAATACACTTTTGGCTCCGGCTATCCCCGCATTCAGAGCAAAAGAGCCTGTATGGGTGAAGCAGTCCAACACCCTTTTCCCCTTGCAAAGACGGTGTATGGCCGCCCGGTTATTTTTCTGATCCAGAAAAAAACCGGTCTTTTGTCCGTCCTCCACGTCCACAATGTACTTCACGCCGTTCTCAGTGATCTGCACCTTGGTGTCAAAGGGCTCACCGATAAAACCTTTGTAACGCTCCATGCCTTCCTGCTCGCGCACCTTGGCATCGCTTCGCTCATAGACACCGCGGATCGTGATGCCATCCTCCGCAAGGATCTTCTTTAGCGCATCCACAATGACAAGCTTCCAACGGTCGATACCCAGTGCCAGCGACTCCACCACCAGAACATCCTCAAATTTATCGATGGTAATACCCGGCAAGAAATCTGCTTCTCCAAAGATCAGGCGACAACTGGAAATATCTATTGTCTCTTTCCGATAATTCCAAGCATCACGTACTCTCCGTTCAAAAAAAGCTTCATCAATGACGGTGTCTTTCTTGCGGGAAAGCAGCCGGACCGTGATCTTCGATCGCGTGTTGATATAACCATATCCCAAAAAATAGTCATCAAAGTCGTGCACGGCCACAATATCGCCATTATCAAAGTCGCCCTCCATGCGGTCGATCTCATTGTCATAGATCCACATGCCGCCTGCCTTGATGGTGCGCCCCTCCCCCTTTTTCAAGGTTACGGTTGCCTGATGATCATTCTCACTCATGCTTTCTTCCCTCCACTGTAAGCAGCGCTTTCTTCATAGGAAGTCCTCCTCCGAAACCTACCAACCCTCCGTCTGCACCGACGACTCTGTGGCAGGGGACAATGATCATAATGGGGTTACGATTGCACGCAAGTCCGACTGCTCTGGCGCCTTTCGGACTTCCCACCGCTGCGGCGATCTGTCCGTAAGTACGAGTCTCCCCATAAGGAATCTGCCGTAGGGATTCCCACACTCTCTGCTGAAAATCTGTGCCATTCATGCGTATCGGGATCGTAAATTCAGTGCGTGTCCCACTTAGGAATTCCCGAAGCTGCTCCTCTACCAAATCTAACAGCGGTGTTTTCTCCATAATGACGTCTGCATCATCTTCTCGCTTCGCTCCGCTGCTGCTCCCGATCAGATACACCAGTACGCCATCTTCCTCCTCTATGTATAATCTCCCAAGTTTTGTCTCCACATATTGTCCGTATCTCATATTTCTTTTTCTCCTAAGTATGTTTCGATTTTATTGAAAAAAGATAAAAATGTACTATTTCTTCTATATTATTCGTTTTTTGCTTGACAATCAATCTCTTTTTATTTATTATTGTAATGTTGATTACGGCGCGTGGCTCAGCTTGGTAGAGCGCTACGTTCGGGACGTAGAGGTCGCAGGTTCAAATCCTGTCGCGCCGATCCTTTATGCGACTGTGTGGCGACACCGCGGAAAATGTGATGGAAAATGTTGCATAGGAGACTTTTTATTTATGAAACTAAAATATATAAGTGTCGCTACTGTTGCGTCTATTTTACTCGTATTATTTCTCCCTGTTTTTTTGAATGTGATATTTATTGGGAACAATATGAACTATAATGAAAAACATAAAATAGTCACTCTTTATAACAATGTGATCTTACTTATGTTTGCTGTTGTCGGTGTGGGTATTCTTTTTGCGCTTTTCTATTTATTGAGAAAAATACCGTTTAATCGTTATACATTAACTGGTGTGATCATATTTTCGCTCTTTGTTTGTGTCTTGTTTTATATCATTAATATAAAAATATCAAAGTGTATTGCATTTTATGGTGGATGGGATTGTGGAATGGTAGCTAACTCCGCTCGTTGGGTTTACGAGGGAGGCGAATTGGGATATGATGATTATTACCTAATTTACGTTAATAATGTTCCTATTACATGGATCCTTTATCAATTATACAGCATCTCAAGTGAACTTCCAAATTATCCATATAATCCTGAGTTTATTTGGATTGAATTCCAGTGTTTTATGTTGACAGCAGCAGTATTTTTTTCTGCGATGACGGTACTGATAATTAGCAAAAAAGTAGCGTTGACAGGAATGGTTGTATTAATAAATGCGATGTTCCTTGGCCTTTCTCCTTGGAAGGTCATACCTTACACAGATGCCAGCACCATTGCAATACCTGTATTTATCATTTTTTTATATACTCTATTTTTGCACATAAAATCTAGAATAAGATATATTTTATGGCTGTTGATGATCATAGCGGGTGTCTTGGGCGGAATTTTAAAAGCAACCTGTTATGTTCCTTTAATAGCAATTTTACTGATCGAATTAATGTGGACATTATTTGGTCGAGTCTCAATTTTCCAAAAAATCAAAAAATTAATATATCGCATTGTTTTATTTCTGTGTGGTTTTCTTTTTGCTTCCTATTGTAAGATCGGAATGTATCAATCCTTAGATTATGAGTACAACTACGATATGGCTATTACTTGGACTACTTATCTATATGACGGATTGAACGAACTGACAACCGGATCCATTTCCGGTGATGGGCTTGTAATTGTCCGTGCTTACGCAGAACATCCCAGATATATCAGAGATATGGTCGAAAGGAAATATATCAAGGATAGGCTCAGTGAGAAAGGGTTCACAGGCTTAATGGATTTTTGGCTTCGAAAACAGGTGATGAACTATAATGATGGCACTTTTAGCTGGTTCCAAGAAGGCTTTTTTAATGTTTTGGCATATGAAGATATCATTGATAGCAGTTGGGAAGAACCTTTGAAAGACTTTTACTGGAATGATGGTGAAAACTTTATAGTATTTAATACTTTAAGTCAGGGAATATGGATATTTGTATTGCTGGGTGTCATAGTGGAAACCATACAGATATTAATAAATGCAATCCTCTGTGTGAAAAATCGATCTGATGATACAGAAAACGATTCCACTGATATCTGTATCCGCACAGTAGGAATTGTGACCTTTATTGGCATTTTTCTGTTTGTTATGCTATTTGAGGGAAGAGCGAGATATTTATTTAATAGTATTGCTGTATTCTCTACCATGGCTGTGGTAGGTTATTATAACCTTGCAAATAAACTTCTATGCCATAAGAGAGTCAAGAAGAAAGATTGATAAATCTATTCGCAACCGATTTATCAATCTTGACAATCTTTAAAAAAATTTACGGTGCAGCATGCTCGTTCAAAACCGTCATATCGTTATAAAAACTCCAGTTATTTGGATCCCAGATGTTGTCTTTTATACTGACCCATTTTGAAGGCAGAAAAGTATGACCATTATTTGCGTCTATATCGTATTCACGTGAAAGGATAACAAACTGATCGTGAGCTGTTTTCTCATCGCTGTTAATGGAGTTCCCGGTAAAGGGGTTGATGGGATCCGAGATAATACCCGCCATTGCCAGGGTGGGGACATCTGCATTGGTCATAAAGGTGTCCGACGTGACAAATTCCTCGCTGTTGAAGTCCTTTACCATTAACAGTGGATAATACCACTCCATATCTTCCAAATTACCACTGCCATCATCCAAAATGAATTCCTCTAAATGAGCCAGATCGCCTCCATGGTCAGATACCAGAATAATTCTCGTGTTATCATAGGCATTGTTTTTACGGAGATAGTCAAACCAGTTCCCGAGCTGGAGCATTGCAGCCATGTTGGCATGATAATGGATCATCTGTTGGTCATCTTCCACCTTCAATTCCCTGCCGTCTATCACGAATCTGTCGGCATTCTCCGCATCATACACGGTATTGTCTACATTATTCGCAGGAATATAGTCAGGCTCTTGGAGCAGCATCGGTTCGTGAGTCGTATTGTTAGTCATTAGGAGGAAGGTGTTCTTTTCGTCTTCGGTCATCATTGTCATATTGGGTAAATTCATCAAAACATAATAGGGTGCCAAAAAGTAATTTCCTATACCGGTTGATAAAGACAGGCCGTCTCTGGTCTGAACGAAGTAGACTTCTTCTTCAGGGGATGTAACCTGAATATATCTTCCGCGGTTATAGATAGCTGGCTGAAAAAATAGTGGCATAGATTTCATCACGCCAAAGCAAAAGAAATTCTTGTGATTTTGCTCTATGACCTCCGCCTTCCATTCTACATCACCGAATTGCCTCTCGGTAATATATGCCGTCACACCAGGGTAATCGTCATAAATACTCAGATCCGGAATCAATTCATAGTTTGCGTAAACAGGGTCGCACACGGTCACGAGATAGTCATTTTCAGAAAAGAGCACGGGCATCACTTTGAGCGCTTCATTATGTTCGGAAACCATTGACTTCGAAGTTCTTTTATTGATCTCAACCGGCGTATATTCATATCCTCCAAACAAAGCAGGCGCAGCAAAATTCGTATGCCCGCCAAACGATATCGTATTCCCATAATAGGTAAATCCGGCAAACTGCTCCTTTAATTCCGGTTTTTCCTGAAAAAGATACGGAATGTATTCTCCCATAGCACGATCCAGCATGATCACGACCACATTCCTGCCCGTTTTACTGATCTGAAAATGGGGGATTTCATCTTCTGCAAGCTGCTCCACAGAAATCTTATCCACGGATGTTTTTATGGTGATAAGATTCCATGCAGACATAACACCTATTGCGACGATTGAAATGAGCAACAGATCTGTAACAGCACGTTTCCATCTGCAGGCACAGAAATACAATATGGCTGCTACAGCTGCCAGGATCAAAAGATTGGTAAACTGCTGCCATCGGGAAAAGGATATATCGTTTTCATACTGCAGGGAGGGAGAAATAACCCCCAGATCCGTTCCAAAGAACATATAATCGACGATCGCCACGCCACATAAGACCCAAACGAGTCGCTCAAAAACGACCTTGCCTCTTGGGCCTGTCAGCCAGTAAAATACCCTCATCCAGATCAAGAATGTTCCGGACGCCATGCAGAAAGAGCTCACAATATACCACAATGGATTGTGGAAATAGGTAATGTCCACGTATTCCTGCGGAGAATCTGCAATAAACACGGAGGGGATCAGCAGCCCGATCAGAACCGTCAGGAATATGGTACCTAATAGGAATGATCTGCCGTCTGGATGTATGTCGCTCTTCTTTTTGGAAAAAGGTACTGCTTTTTTCATTATTCCATAAAATAACGGTAACAAAAGCAGCAGCCCGACAACGACCACCATTGCCTTTCTTTTATAGAAAGCGCCATTATAAAATGCCGCCCCGTATATCAAGATCGGCAAACCTACGACAGCACTGAGGATGCGAAGTACCTTTGCCGGCTCTTTTATCTTATAGAAGATATTTTTTCCGAGGGAGAACACATTGTTCAGCGTCCAGTAAAAAACAAGGCAGGCAGGAGAGGTATACAAAAAAACAAGAAAAAACAACGCAATACCATATAGCTGAACCTTGGTCTTCAAGGGGAATCCTTTTAGATACAGGGTGCTGGACACAACATTTATCAGTGTCATGAGGATCGGCAGAAGGTTGAGAGTAACCCCCCCGATCACAAGCAGTCCGTCAGGTGCACCCAGATCAGTGATCGGTCCCAATGAAACGCCCTGCATGATCTCCAGTTTGGAGAGGAACTGATACGCCGCAAAAAAGAACGGGATCTCTAACAGTAGGGAGACAGATCCGTTTAAAGTATCAGTGTGTTTATAATCATTCTGCCGGTAGTAAGTCCGTAAGATCATCATACGTTCATCACCGGAAAACACGCTTTTGATATGTGCAACACCATCATGAAGCTTCGCTTCCCTGTCCCGGGCCTCTTCCTGCATGGCGTCGGCGCGTCGATATAACGGAAGGACCAGGATGTTCATAGTCAGGCTCAAGAAAATGATCGCAAGTCCCGGATGGCCAACGATCCGATATGCACTTTCAAAGATGATCTCAAAGACCAGCTTTAACGGCCCGATCAGCAGGGTTTCCAAAATGGAAAGAAACGTCATATTAATTCTTCCTTTCATCCTGATCATCACTCGATCGAGCTTTGTCTGTGGACATCAATTTCTCATATAGATCGAGCAGATAATCGGCAGTTCTTATCGCGCCTTCTCCTACGTGCGCCCATGTTTCTTCTTTCACGGAATGACGTCCCTCAGCGTACTGAGGATCAGTCAGGCAGGAATCGATCACTTCCCGCAAATATTCCATGTTATCCTCTGTCAGCTGACAGCCTAGCCGTGGAAGCGCAGAGCTTGTCCAAAGGGGAGTCTTGAGCCACCATGCATCATATGGCCCCACATCAAACTGAGGATCCGTGTAGATCACTGGCTTATCGAAGATTAAAGTAAAATCAAAGATTACGCCGGAGAAATCTGATATCAAAATATCCGACCGACGAAGAACTTCAAAATTATCGGTATCCTGATTCCATTCAAGTTGATCGGAAGCAGGATATTTTTTCATCAGCTTTTCCAGCAGAATCTTTTCAGAAACAAATGACTGCGGATGCGGACGGACAATGATGTGGTATCCTGTCTTCATCAGGACGTCCAAGATCCTGCTGCCATAAACGCTGAAGATTGCGCTTGGTCCCCAGGAAGGTGCCAGCAAAACAGTGAGGGGATGCTCCGGTACAGCCTCCGACCGTTCTAATCTTGCTGCCATTTCATCCATATAGGGAATACCTATTTGTATTAACTCTTTTTCAGGCAGTCCACGCAGCTTTTCCAAATTTCGGATATCGCGGGCCTGGTGATCGCCTGAAAGCAGAATTGCGTCATAATAATCAATCCCGAACATTCGGTACAATGTGATATCGCTGGCCGCATGCGGAATATGCACGTAATACTGCACGCTTTTAGAGCGTTTCCACTGGTACACATCAAGACTGGGAGTCGTAGAAAGAACGATCGCTGCGTTCAAAAAATTCAATCTGGCAAACGCCTTATTATCCTTTCCGATAAATTCAGCCTTTACATGGGGATATGGATTTTTCAGCGCAGGATCATCCTGTGACGCGGTCATATAGACGATATCTCTGCCGCGCCGGTCCATTTCACGGCAAATCGGTTCAAAAATGGTCCAATACCGTTTGTCGTCAGAAAAGATCACAAAGGGGAGTTTTTCACTGTTTTCCTTGACCTTTCCACCACTGATCATAAAACGAAGCTTAATCCAAAGCATCCTAAGGGAATAAAAACCCGCGCCTATAACTCCGATCAGAATGGAAAAGAGCATACTCCCTGTACCGGGATCAATATACAGCAACATAATAGAACCTCTTCACATCATCATCGAGCTTAGTTACTTGCAAAAAAACTGTCACTATAAAACAAACATGCTAGAAATTATACTATAGTAATCAAAAGGTGTCAATTTTTAGGTAAATCAGAAAGAATGGTGCGACTATTGTATCTCTAACGCTCTTACTTCTCCCCCGTAGCCTCCTGATAGAGAGCATTTCCTACATCCGCCCACGCATGCTTGCCGGAGGGAATCACGGTTCCATCCGACATTTTGACGGCATAAGTGTTGCGGATAACTGCGGTGTATTCACTGCTGTCCTCGTTCAGGATCTCCTCATAATACACGATCAGATTGCATGCTCCGTTTTTAGATTCCCGATCATAAACTAACGTCCGAACAGTATCCCGGGGTTTGGTCTCTCCGTCCAGCACAACACTCCCCGGGGAAAGTATGATATACCAGTTTCCCTTAGCGTTATAACGACATTCGTAAATATCGCCCGCTGGCTCAAAAATTTCGCTGTACACTGCACCAAAAGCGCCCTCTACTGTGGAAGGATCCTCTCCGATATCCCAAGTATTGTTCAACTCCGCTTGCTCTCTGGACGCTTGTTCCGACTCCCGTTCCGCTTTCAGTATAGCTTCCAGCTGTTCTTTTTCTCGCTGTTCTATCTGTTGCTGCGCACGCTCTCGCTCCTCCTGACGCTGTCTGGCACGATCTTCCTCCTCGGGAGTGAGGCTCTCCACGGTTTCCGCTTCCGCTCCCACAACAGTCTCTGGGTATGTTCTCTCCTGCTCTGACCACCACCTGTATCGAAGATAGGAAAACGGGGATGGAAATATGGAAAACAATAAAGCAAAAATCAATGCAATAAAGATCCCCACTCCGATCACATCATAAATAAATCCTTTCGACTTCTTATTATGCACTCTTCTTCTCCCGGCTCTGTCTCAGATAATTTTCCCCAATTCCCAGCAAGATAAAAATGGTGGAAACATTCATAGCTTGCTGGAAGCTAAACATGTTGTTGACAGTGTAAGCCAACAGACAGAAACCGCATGCCGTCACGATCGGGCTATTATTTCTCTGCCTCAAAAAGCGCCAAATGGCAGAGACCATCATGCCCACATAGCTTACAAAACCCAACACGCCCAAATTCACCAGAATGGTCAACCACTCATTGTGGGCGTTGGTCAGCCGGCTGGAACCAAAAGTCTCCTTCACCAGACTCAACAGCTTCTCACTGCCACCGGCATAGAGGAATGATGCCATTCCGTCCGGTCCCGCGCCAAATAACTTATGCCAAAGATCCTGCTCCAGAAAGCACAGCACACCCGCTGTCCAAGTGGCGCCGCGATTACTCCCCCATTTGGGAGAAAAAGTCAGAAGATCATTTTGGGGCATTCCTGTCATATCTGTAATTTTGCCATCAGTCACTGTATTGATCACCAAAACGATCACATAAGCTACAAACAAGACAAGCACGCTTGCACAGACAGCCACGGCTATCGCACGGAACACGCTCTCGGGATAGCGCTTGCGCAGTTCCAAACAGACGAGCCACAAAAGAATACTAACCGACACAATTGTCATAACGATTGGCAGAGTACTGTTGGTCAGCCATTCCGTCGAGGCTTCTATGTATGTGATGGTCGCCCAACCTCTCAGGCGCAACAGTCGAATCAGCAAGCATACCGTGAAGAAGATTACCGTCTGCGTCCAAAACATACACATCCGCTTTTCGTTTGAAACAGAAAAGCAAAAGGTCACGAGAAACATCGCCAACAAGGTGATGATTCCG
Source organism: Acetatifactor sp. (assembly GCA_022511465.1). Lineage (GTDB taxonomy): Bacteria > Bacillota > Clostridia > Lachnospirales > Lachnospiraceae > Acetatifactor. The sequence continues at coordinate 21,399 of JAFLRM010000012.1, forward strand.
CTGCTGCTGCCCTGCGTCACCAGACTGGCATAGCCCACTACTACATACGCACCGAGTAAAATATTTTGCCACCACTTCCACCGCTCCGACTGCCACAGCAGTGCAAATCCGCTGAAGAAAACAGACATCATATAACCACAATACCAGTTGATATTACCGATCGTGGAGATAAACATCACATTGTCCACCTTCATATCAATGGGATAAATTCCAAACCGATTTATAAAGCCTAACGCAAACACTACAGCCGACGTTGGTAAAATCGTAAAAAACAGCCAGTCTTGCCGCTTCCACGTTCTCCCGATCAAAAAGAATATTGCTACCATAGCCAGCTGCGTGGTCGTTCCCATGTACCACCCCTCTTGCCCTCGCCATACAACATCCCGATAGTCTGAAAAAGCGTAAGAGAGAAGGACACAGCCCGCATATGCAAGCATAAAATACTCAGTCACCGAAAGCCGGATCCCCTGCACCGTTTGGGACAGGCTCTTCTTCTGTATCTCCCGGATCAGAGTGAACACCAAATACAGTAGGAGCACGGGCACCAAAATCTTGGCTGTGTTTCTGTTGCAAGCCCTCAGAAATGTGGATTTATCGGTTCCGATATGCGAAAAGCCTTCCTGATTGTAAAAAGGCATAACGATCAAGATCAACAGCATATAAACACTTAGGATCATATTTAAAACCAGTCCAAACAGCCTTTGTATATTTTGTATCTTCATATGTCACCTCAATAATTCCATGACTTTCTTTGTCATGATCTAATTATATAAAATAATAACCTTATCCTGCTTTTTCGTCAACCGATAACCTCCGGACAACGCTCTGATATGCCTGATAAATGATCACAAAGCCCATCGGTCCTTTCACGATCCCCCAGATGCCGAAAAGCTGTATTCCCACATACAGGGAGAGCAGCACCGCGATGGGTGACACTCCCAGCCGTCTGCCGATCAGTCTGGGTTCCAGAAACTCCCGAAAAAAGGCGCAGCCTGTGTAGAGAACGACGCAGACTACCGCTCGCACATAGTCCCCGACAAAAAGCTGTGCAATGGCCAAGGGCACCAGCACTATCCCAGTTCCCACAAAGGGGAGCGCATCCATAAGCCCGGCCAGAATTCCCCACAGCACTCCCTGACGGATACCGCTGATGCCCAGTACCAGCGCTGCCACCGTGGCAATACAGCTCATAATGATGATCTGTGCCCGAACGTAGGTGGCGATATAACGGATAATTCCGCAGATGATCTCCAACAGAACATGATACTCCTCCCGATCCAGCAGGCGGTTCATGATCGCATCATAATCCTTGGCCAAGAGCACGGTGGCAATGAGAAATACGATCAAAAATCCACCCAGCGAGGCAACCGCGCGCGCATACGTCAAAGATTGGGACAACACGCCGGGAAAGGTCTCCAGCTGAAAATAGTCAAATCCTTCCCTAATGCGGGTCAGCACCGTCTCCTCCAAATAGACGCTGTCCACACCCATCGTCTCTCCTACCGTCTCACAGACATTGTGGACGATAACCGAGATCTCCTGTTCCAGATTTTCTAAACTGGAGATCCACCCCGGCAGGCTGCCCACGATCCAAGAAAACAATACCCATACCAGCAGCGCAAGGAGCACCACGGCCACGCTGAGGAGAAGCACTGCGCCCACCTGCCTGTGGAGGTGCAGGCGCTTTTGGAGTTTTTGAAGCGTGGGACCGAAGATCGTCACAAAGAGCATGGCTGTCAGCGCAGGCGCCACCAGAGGCGTAATATATTCCAGAAAAAAATATACTGCTCCCGTCAACAGAAACAGTATTAGAATTTTACTTTTTTTCACCTTTTCCAACATGTGACATCCTCCTGAGAACGACTTTTCCGCTCCCTGAGAATAGTATGTTGAATTTAGAAAGGTTTATTTTGCAAAATAAAAACCGTTAAAAACTTCCAAAAATTTTGGCGTCCGATTCTATTGCAAACTGCAGCCGCTTTCCTGTGGCGGGATGCCGGAATTCTATCTTGTAGGCGCACAATGCCACGTTTTGGACACCCAACTGTCTGCTCAGTTCCTGACATCTCTCGTCCCCATATTTTTGGTCTCCCAGAAGAGGATGGCCTGCATGTGCCATCTGGGCACGGATCTGGTGAAATCGTCCTGTGTCAATGCGGATATCCAGCAAAGAAATGCTCTCCCCTGAAAACTCTCCAGGAACTTTCCTCGTTGCCAGCACCTGATATTGCAGCACCGCCCGCTTGGCATTGGTCTGTGCAGCCACATCCTCTGTGACTGCCACGGCTCGGTTTTCTTTATTTTTGTACAGATGATCCACAAGCTCCCCCTCATTGGCGGATGGTTGTCCACACACCACGGCGCGGTAATGTTTATTGAGAGTTATCTCTCTTAACTGTGCAGACAGTTTCGCCGCGGCAGCCTTGTCTTTGCCAAATACTAAAAGCCCCTCCACTGGTTGATCCAACCGGTGCACCACGCCCAGATAGGGCTCTCCTTTGATCGACTGGCCTGCCTTGCGCCGTTTTCCCGCCAACTCATTTTTCAACTGACTGACCATATCCTTCTGTCCCACCCGCGCGGTCTCCGTTGCCATTCCCGCTGGCTTCCGGCACACGATAACATGGTCATCCTCATAGATGATCTCTACTTTCCCATCCATTACTTTCACCCTATTCTGTCCGATCTGAGGAGTTCTCCTCCTCTAACCGTTTATGCAACTCCTCCAGATGATCCTTCAGACCTGCTTCCTGTTCATAGTAGCCATACTCCGGGTCACTAATGATCTCCCACGCCTTATTTATATAGCTCCGTGCCTGAGCTTCATCTCTCTCCACAAAAACGCCTTCCAGACAGAGTAGCGCCATGTGATACATAGCCTCCTCGCAATCCCTCTCTATGGCCTTTTTGTACCAGAGAAGCGCTGTCTCTATATCTTTCTCTACTCCCAGTCCCTGCTCATAGCTCTCTCCCAGAAGACACATGCCGTAGCTGTCTCCCAGATCTGCCGCCTTGCGTGCCAACAGCACACCACGGGCAGTATCCTGCTTCATATGTGTGCCGTGCAGACACCAGTTGGCCAGACTGCTCATGCAATCCTCATCTCCCTGCTCTACACCCCTCTCATACCAGTATATGGCATTCTCATAATCCGCGGGAGTCCCTTCTCCGGCCTCGAACATCCTTGCAGCAGAAATCATCGCTCCTGCATATCCCCGTCTGGCAGCCTCCTCATACAAGGAGAGCGCCTTTTCCAGATCCTTCTCCACACCCCAGCCGTTTTCATACAGACGGCCCATTCCATAATACCCCTGTTTGTTCTCTTTGCTGATCAGCTTTTCATAGCATTCCTGAGCCTTGGAATAGTCCACCGACGTACCTTCTCCATCCCGATGACAGCAGCTCAAATTCCACAATGCATCTTCATTTCCCTGCTCCGCCGCCTTTTCATACCAATACACCGCCTTCTCAAAATCCATAGGAAGCCCTTGTTCCTTCCAGCCTTTGGTAACGCCGTGATAGCAGCAGGCCAGATTATACTGTGCCCAATCGCTCCCCAGTTCGGCACCCTTCTCCCAATAATAAAATGCCTTTTCCAGATTCCGCTCAACTCCCAGACCCTCTAAGTAAAGCCATCCCATTCTATGATAACTGTAGGCGTTTCCCTGCTCCATGCCCCTGAGAGCATAATCCATAGCCTTTTGATAATCTTTTTCCACTCCGATCCCGTTCGTATAGCAGTTGGAAAGATTCCCCAGAGAGCGGCCATAATTTTGTTCCGCCGCCTTTTCATACCAGCGCACTGCCTCCTCAGGGTTTTTCTCCACACCGATGCCTTTCTCCAGGCAATACCCATAATTGTGTTGGGCCGCTGCCTGCCCCAATTGGGCAGCTTTTAGATAAAATTGAACTCCTCTTTCCACATCCCGCTCTACGCCTTGTCCAAACCGCAAAGCATATCCAAGAGCAAGATAGCAGCTGGTATCTCCCAACGCCACCGCCTTCTCAAAACATTCCACGCTCTTTGCATCCCAATGATCCTGATAGAAAAATCCCAGAGATGCCCACTGAAGACCGGTCATAGACTCCTCTCTGACCATCTTCATGGAATATCCGCAGCGGGGACATACCCTATACGCCGCTCTATCAATTTCTATCACTTCATTACAATTTGTACACTGTAAAATCATGGCCATTACCTCGTTTCGCTTTGTCTGCTATCACAGACACCTAAGTCCTTTGGGATAATGATTCTTCATCACACTGCCCGCAAGCTTTCCCCATCCCATGCTGAAACCATCTACGCAGATCAGGTACCAGCCTTTCTCTCCCTCCGCGGAAAAGGTCTGGCCGCACAAATACGCCTTTGCCGAATCATCCTGCGAAGACAGATCCCACATATGCTTTGTCTCACCGGGCGCAAGAGCCAACGCCAGCGCGTGAGCGGGCTCAAACCGGTTCTTTTTCAGCGTCCCCATATGCAGTCCGGGGCGCAGAACTTTCAATCCCTTTACCGCGGGCATTCCCTCTGTAACCCAGTAGATATGATCTCCAAACTTTATGCAGCAGCCATTTCCCAACAATCTCTTTTGCAACTCCGGCGACAGCTCTTCCCGTACAAAGGTGGTATAATCTCCCAACTCTTTTTCAGACGCGCTTCTCTCCAATCCGACTGAGGGTACAGCCATATATCCCTCGGGCAGATTGCCGTCCTTCTCCAGCACTGCCGCAAAATGTCCTTCCCCCGCCACAAACTGAGGCCACAGGTGCAAAGCATCCTCCAGATGGGGAGCGGGAGCTTCCGTCCATTCCGCAATCCCATTCCCAAGACGAAGAGCCTGCTGCCGAAGTATACTCTTCACCGGCTCCGCGGGCAAGATATGAAACTCCGGATGTGCTGCTACAAAGCGGCTGATGCTGCCCTCGTTTTCCAAGGGGGCAAATGTGCAGGTAGAGTACACCAACCTGCCGCCCGGGCGCAGCATGCGCGCCGCGCACTTCAATATATGATCCTGCCTCTCAGCGCAGAGTCTCACATTCTCCGGGCTCCATTCGCCGCAGGCATCCTCGTTCTTCCGAAACATCCCCTCGCCGGAACAGGGCGCATCCACCAATATGCGGTCGAAATATTCCGAAAATACCTCCGCCAGACGCTCCGGTGTCTCGTTGGTGACACAGGCATTTACCACGCCCATGCGCTCTACATTTTCCGACAAAATCTTCGCCCGGGCAGGATGAATCTCATTGCAGATCAAAAGCCCCTGTCCCTGCAGAGCTGCCGCGATCTGTGTGCTCTTTCCTCCCGGCGCCGCACACAGATCCAAGATGCGCTCCCCCGGCTGCACGCCAAGGAGCGTCACCGGTGCCATGGCGCTGGGTTCCTGAATGTAGTACAATCCGGCCTGATGATAAGGGTGTTTGCCGGGCTGTTCTTCCTTTCCGTAATAGTAACCGTCCTCCGCCCAGGGAACCTTTTTCAGGGAAAAGGGCAACTGTTCCGGTGTGATCCGCGCGCCGTCCGCCGACTTCTTCAGGGGATTTATGCGCAGTGCCTGATACCTGTCCTGCTCATAGCTGTCTAAAAAGGCCGCATATTCTTCACCCAGCATGTCCTTCATGCGTTCACAAAAAAGCTCCGGCAGCATACTTTTCCCTCCTGCGTTTCATTCAGCAAACATTCCCCAGATTTATTACCTCATCACACCAGATTATTCTACCATAAAAAGAGGGAATTTAGAAGAAGCAGTTCCCTTGCTCCGCACTTGCTTTTCTTTCTGCCAACCTTTATAATTTTATTGGTATCTTAAGATTGTAGTTAAAATGTGATCTATAAAAAATTTAAATTTTGCAACATATAAGTCCATCCGAACGGAGATCAATTATGAGAATTAAAAATATGGCGAAACTGTTCCTGATCATTACCGGTGCTCTGGCACTGTCCGGCTGCGGCGCCTCCGCCGGGGGTGCTCGCGTCCCTGAGTCGGAAACGCCTCCCTCGCAAATGTCGGAGAGCGACCGCGGGACAACTGCTGCCCACGAGAAAGGACGAGATGGAGCTGAGATACAAGAAAACAATAATTTCACCACACCGGACGATGCCGACTCACAACATTTAGGCGGTACGGCAAATGACACTTATGTCACAACACATGGTGCACTTCACGTATCAAATGGCCAACTGGTAGATAAGGACAATTCCCCTGTCCAGCTCTACGGCATGTCCACCCACGGTCTCGCCTGGTTTCCCCAGTATGTAAATTATAATGCCTTCCGGACCCTGCGCGACGACTGGAACACCAACTGTGTGCGCCTTGCCATGTACACCGCAGAGTATGGCGGCTACTGTACCGGCGGCGATCGTGAGGAGCTGAAGCGCCTCGTGAAAAACGGTGTGGAGTACGCCACCGATCTTGGCATGTATGTGATCATCGACTGGCACATTTTGAGCGACCAGGATCCCAACGTGTACAAGGAGGATGCTCTGGCCTTTTTTGAGGAAATGTCCGCGGAGTATGCGGATCACGACAACGTGATCTACGAGATCTGCAACGAGCCTAACGGTTATGCCACATGGGACAGCGTAAAGGCCTATGCGGGGGAAGTGATCCCCGTTATCCGGGCGAACGACAGCGACGCTGTGATCCTGGTGGGTTCCCCTACATGGAGTCAGGATATTGACAAGGCCGCCGCAGATTCTCTTAACTTTGACAACATCCTGTACACTCTGCATTTCTATGCCGGCACCCACAAAGACGATCTGCGCAGCCGTCTGGAGAGCTGTGCCGAGAACGGCCTTCCGGTGTTTGTCAGCGAGTTTGGCATGTGTGACGCCTCGGGTAACGGTGCCAATGACTTTGACTCTGCGACACAGTGGATGGAGCTTTTGGATTGTTACAGTATCAGTTACATGTGCTGGAACCTAGCCAACAAGGACGAGAGCAGCAGCGTCTTTTTGTCGGGAAATGAAAAAGTCTCCGACTGGACTGCCGAAGACTTGAGCGAAGCGGGCAACTGGATCCGAGAACATTTCCGCTCCAAATGAGATTAAATATATTTTTTCAGAAGCCGGTACAACTCCGTATTGGTCTGCTCATTGATGCGACGAACCTCCGCCGCCTGACCGAGCGGGGCATCCGGCAATTCCCCACAGATATCTGCCCCCAAGAGACGACTTCTCTGGCAACAGTCCTCCAAAATTTTCTTTAACAGAGGAAGAGACATGTGCCCCTGATCCCAGTTGGTGCGGGCATGCTCCTCAAATAGCACATCCTTGTCAATAGACAAATAGAGGGGCCGCTTTGTATCCACCTGTTCCCAGATGTCCTGCAACAACTTGTGCAGCCCTCCTTCCGACTCCGCGGCGTTTTCCGCCATCTCAAGTTCTTCCCAACTGACACACAAAAGCTTCTCTTGATCACCTATTTCAATCTCCTCTATGGTCTCTTTCGACGGTCCGATCAAGACTAGCTTCCCCAAATTTTTATCCTCCTCCAACACCTGCTTGGCCCATGCGCCGCAGCTGATCAGCTCCGGTATCAGAGTCGGCTTCATGTCGTTGTGGTTGTCAAAAAAGAGCAGATTGTAGGGTTCCTCAACACGCCGGACAAAGAGCGCAGTCATATAGTGATAATTACCCGAGTCAATAAAATGAATTCCACGCAGAGGATAGACAGCGATCCTTTTTTGCAATTCTTCTTCCGCTTCCTCTGTGCAGTACATATCCGTCCCCTCAATGTCAGTGCAGTCCAGATAGTGCAGATCCGGAAATAGCTCTATCCAATCTTTAGAATATGTATGTGTAAGATCCATGATAAGATCTGCGGTATCCTGCATCCAAAAATTCCTTTCTGTGCCCTGACTCCAGCGATTCGTCCATAATATCTGCCTTTCATTATACATTCTGCTGCCCTTGAAATCAACTCTCGGATCCTGTGGATACTATTGCTATTTCCGCCTTGTTTCGCTAAAATAAAAGAAATAAAACTCAAACTTATGAGAAGTGAATGATAGAGGAGATACCGTTTTGGACGAAAACAAAAATATATCCGCCAAAGATAGAAAAATTCTGTATATCAGCCTAAGTGTTCTTTTTGCCATTCTTCTGATCGGCACTGTCCTAATCTTTGCCAATGCCTTTTCCATGCAGAAAAAGGTGGGCAACTATACGATACAGCTGGAGCAATACTGTGTAGAATATTCGGAGGAATATGATTACAGCGATCTGTACACGGCAGAGTACCCCCGCATAGAAACCCTCGACAAAGATGTAGATGAATCCCTGAATGCTCTGATGTACGACACGGCTATGGACAGGATCAATTACTGGCATCTGGAACCGGATGATTCGGTCCGAGCCTTTCAGGAAGAATATTTCTCGCTCTTTTGCAGTGATGTGCGATGCGAGGTAGGCTATCACAACCCTTATCTTATGAGTATCGTTTTTCGGGAAATATACACCACAGACAACCCTGTCTCAGGCGCCAAATACACTGAGCGGGCACTCAATATGGATCTGCTGGAAGGAGAGGTTTACGAATTGTCCGATATTTTATACATTGACGAAGACTTCGTGCGTCTGTGGATAACTTCCTACAATGAGGCGCACAGTGATCCGTTTGCTTTGAACGATGAAACGGTAGCGACTTTTCTCGCATGGTTTCAGGGGAAGGGCGAGGAACTCAGCTCCTTCTATGAATTTCGCTCTTACTTTTATATCACTGAAGACAAGGATTTTATTATAGGAATTTCCATCGATCCAAACACGGCGGCTGCAAATTATGATGTATACTGTCTGCACAACAGCGCATGGAATACCAAATTGACGGCCCAGCAGCTGGAGCCTTATCAGAACATGACAACACGTTTCTGGGGAGGATATAGTCTTACGGAAGAAGCCGGGGAGATCATCCCCTGCAATAATTGGAAGAAAAATCTATGGTTTGGGGAGGGATCATCCGCATGGGAATACTGGGAAGCACACGATTATTTACAGGGAGACGCCTTTTGGGATGCCTTTTTACATGCAGCCTCACACTCTTGATCCTGCCCTCCACTTCCGTACAGGCGGCGGAATCGCCATACTCCATCCTCTATGAATATGACGAGAGTGATCCCCTGTTTGAGGAAAACGTTATAAAATTGTGGGGAGCAGATACAGACATGTATGAGGTTGTCCCTGGAGACACTCTGTGGAGTATTGCAGACAGATTGCTGGGAGAAGGCGCACGATATCAGGATCTGGCGACCTCCAATTCCGACATCATATCCGATCCGGATCTCATCTATCCCGGAATGCAGCTGCAACTGAACCAGATCTATTATATTCCGAAGGGTAGAAGCGGCAGCTACAGTGAAAGGGAGTACTCTATGAACTTTCCCCGGAGCTGGACGGTGGGCGTACTCTCTCAAGACGACCTGTGGGCCAACTTTACTTTATTCGGTGATGGCATCTGCGATATTGCCTGTTTGATACAGGATAAGGAATCCGTCACCGTAGACACCACCCGAGATTGGGAGGCTTGCCTGCACCGCATTCAGGAATATGTGAACGGCGAGCAGGGGGATTGGAACGGTTACGTTTCCGATCTGCAATTTGAACACTACCGGACAGAACTGTCCGAGGATCTGTATCTGTACTCTTATGTCTATCATGTGGATGTGACCCGCCTCGGTTCAGACGAACCTTTGGATGTCAATGTCTGTGTGGGTTTAAAACTAACAGAGCATATTCAGGCACAGTTTGTAGGTTTTGCTCTTGATTACGATATACGCAGCACCGTCCGCTATGTGACCGCCAGCTTTCGGGAATCGGAGGACGTCCCCTCGCAAGATTTTAACGTCAACTCCTCCGGTATGCAGATCTTCCCGGCTTATTCCTGGCAGGAAGACGGACTGTTCAATGCCTTCCCCTGGGTAGACAGCTATTTTAAAAATATTATAGATGCGATCACAGGTGAGACGGGGGAGGAGCTGTCCCCAAGAGAGAAACTTCTGGATCAGATGGGATTGATACACTAAGCAGGCGTACAGTAAAGAGGGAAACTGTTTATGAGATTATTGTTAGCGGAAGACGAGGAAGAACTGTCACGGGCGCTGGTCACCGTCTTAAAACACAACAATTATTCTGTGGATGCCGTGTACAACGGTCAGGATGCGTTGGACTATCTGGAGACCGGTGTATACGATGGTGCCATCCTGGATATTATGATGCCCAAGATGGACGGCATAACCGTGCTCAAAAAAGTGCGCGCTTCCGGCAGCTCCCTGCCTGTTTTATTATTGACTGCCAAAGCGGAGATCGATGACCGAGTCAACGGTCTGGACAGCGGGGCGGATGACTACCTCACAAAGCCTTTTGCCATGAAGGAGCTTTTGGCCCGCATACGCGCCATGACCAGGCGACAGGCCGAGACCACAGATGCCACTCTCAGCTTTGGCAACATCGCATTAGATCGCGCCACCTACCAGCTCTCCGGTCCTAAGGACGCCCTGCGCCTTTCAGGCAAAGAATTTCAGATGCTGGAAATGCTCTTAGTCAATCCCGGGCAGGTAATCTCCGCAGAGCAGTTTATGGATAAGATCTGGGGTTTTGACAGCGAGGCGGAGACTAATGTGGTGTGGGTCTACCTCTCCTATCTGCGCAAGAAGCTGACCGCGCTTGGCTCCAACGTGTCCATCAAGGCTACCCGCGGCGTGGGCTACTCTGTGGAGGTACAAAATGATTAAAAAACTTCGCTATCAGTTTATTGCCATCGCCATGTGCTCCATGGCTGCCGTATTGTTTCTTCTGATTGGCGGCATCAACGTCGCCAACTATGTCAATATAAACCGCACCGCTGATCTGCGCTTGGATCTTTTGTCAGAGAACGGAGGGAGATTTGATGGCGGCATGCCGCCAAAGCCTAACACTTCTTTTGACAGAGACAGGCGCCGCGACCGATTTGCGGAAATGTCTGCGGAGACGCCCTTTGAGACTCGTTTTTTCACTGTAGTATTAAAACCGGACGGCACTGTGATGTCCGTGAACACCGGCCAGATTGCTGCAGTCTCCACTGCAGATGCCAGCAAATATGCCTCTGCACTTTGGGAGGATGGCAAGGAGGACGGCTACATTGGCTTTTACAAATATCGCGCAATCCCCGTGTCCGGCACCCTGGGCGAAGACAACATCATGTACATCTTTTTGGACTGTCAGCGGGATCTGATCTCTTTTCGCTCTTTTTTGCTGATCAGTGTTGCCGCCAGCCTTTTGGGGATGCTGCTTGTGTTTTTGTTGGTGATGTATTTCTCCAAGCGTCTGGTGAAACCTGTAGCGGAAAGCTATGAGAAACAGAAACGCTTTATCACGGATGCCAGCCACGAGTTGAAAACGCCTCTCACCATCATTGATGCCAACACGGAAGTGCTGGAGATGACGACCGGCGAAAATGAATGGACTGTCAGCATTCACAACCAGATCAAACGTCTCAGTTCCCTGACTCAGAAACTGGTTTTTCTCTCCCGCATGGACGAGGGGAATGCAGAAACTTTGACTATGCTGGACTTTTCTCTGAGTGATGCGGTGGTGGAAACAGCTAAGCCTTTTGAGGCGGTGGCTGCGACACAAGGAAAAGACCTTTCCTTAAACATTACCCCAAATCTTTCCTACTGTGGCGACGAGGCCTCCATTCGGCAGCTGGTGTCCCTCCTTTTGGACAACGCCGTAAAATATTCCACGGACAAAGGAAGCATCCGCCTGACCTTGCAGGCCAATGGCAAAAATAAGGTGCTGACTGTCTGGAATACCGCTCAGGGGCTGACTCTCGGCAGACAAGATGTGCTGTTTGACCGTTTCTACCGCCCGGACGCCTCCCGCAATTCTGCCACCGGAGGGTTTGGCATTGGACTTTCTGTGGTACAGGCTATTGTGAATGCGCATAAAGGGAAGATTACCGCAAAGAGTGAAGACGGGGAGTCGATCTTGTTCACGGTGGTGCTGTGAGCGGGTTATATACACTTTTTGAGCATAAGAAAAGGACGGGGTAAACCGTCCTCACTAAACTCAATTATTTTGATGAACTTGTTATAATTCTTCGTAAGTATCTGTATACCTTTCTAACATAAAAAAAACATTAGCATAAGAAAAAATGTCATTTAGCTTAAAACATTTTGAATAATATAATGCCTTACAAGTATTTTCCACATAAGACATACTCCCTTCACCTTCAATATAGGTATCAGGAATAACAATAGAATATTTTTCTCCTATTAAGTCTGCTTTGTATAACTCCACAATATTTAATGCACAATAAAAAGCCAAATACTCATTTGCTAATAACAATTGCAAAGGTAAACCCGCAATTTTCCTATTTACTTTTACTACTTTTGCTTTTAAAATTGCCACCATCATAATTGAAGCAATTTTATGCCTATCCATTGGATTGGACTCATGCTCCATATACAATTTTCTTATATCTTTTCTATATGACTCATAAAAATAATAAACATATTTTAACCTATTCTTTCGAAAAGATAATGCATCTCCATTAAAATCGTTTTCATCTATGTCTTTTAGTTCAATATAATACTTTTCTATTACTTGCTTTGAAAATGCTGAAAAATCACTAAATGTCATATTTCATATCCTTCAAAATAGATCTCGTTTTATACTTATCGATTTCACCAAATCTCTTATCCTTGTTTCGAAATAATGGAAATGGATTTCTATAAATACAAATCATTTCTGAAAAAGCAGCATATATCAAAGAAATAGCTACTACCAAAAAAACAATCCCCATAAAAATAACCATTTGCCAGCCCTCTTCTTTCATTTTTCCTTATAATATTCTTTTTCTTTTTCGTTTTCTATACGTACAATCGTGTCATATACCAATTCAAGAATAGGGCTAACACAACAGAACCAAGAAGTTAAATTGCACCAAATAACCATTGGGGTTGAAATTTCAAAAACGCCCAAAAACAATAAGGTGATTAGTACTGCACAAACCAGTGTAAACAGTGTAAAACATAAATGAATGAAATTTATTATACCTTTTACCTTAGAAGCTAAATTTTTTGCCAGAACCACACAATCTATAGATATTGAATACATAAACGTTATATAACCTATAAAATCTTTTCGTGTTATAAATTCAAAAGGTTCTTTTATAAAAACAGTTGCTGCGATTATTACAAATACAAAAAATTTTAAAATATAAATCATTTCATATTTGAGCAAAATTTGATAAATATTAAGCTTAAAATCGTTTATTTCTCGTATCTCATTTTCTGTATGTCTTTTTTGTTCTTCTTGCACGTAAGTTCTCCCTCTCGTCTTTTTCATAAAAAATAGACCTCAAGAGTTTCCTTGGTGCCTAAGAAATTCCCAATTAGTACTTCCCCATTTTCCCATTTTACATACGCTGACCTCGCCCCAGAAAGCTTCTCGTTTAGAGAGTTATGGCTACGAGTCTTTTCCTTTGTCGTTTTCTATCAAAAAAACCACGTCGCGAATTCCGTAAATTGTGCACTTTGCACGCCCGCAAACCTAATATGATATTATGTTAATATGTTTATCGCACTTTGTCAAGCGAAATACCTAAATTTAATAACTTTCTTAACTCTTAGTAATCAACTCTATCAAATCACTCTACTTTTTGTTTGTTTTTCTATATTTCTAAAAAATTTTCTTTTTTTAAACTTCCTTTAAGGTTCGCCTGTTAGACTGTCATTGTGCGAAAGGAGTATGACAGTATGAGTGACCAGATGATCTTTAAACGCTATGAGATCAAATATATGCTTAACAGAGAACAGTTGGAGCGGATCAAGGAGGGTATGGTCGAGCACATGATCACAGATGAGCACGGAAGAAGCACCATCTGCAGCCTATATTTTGACACACCGGACTTTCTGCTGGCTCGGCGCTCTCTGGAACATCCCGTCTATAAAGAGAAGCTTCGCCTGCGCAGCTACGGTGTGACAGATGACAACAGTCAGGTGTTTGTGGAGCTGAAGAAAAAGTATCAGTCTGTTGTCTATAAAAGGCGTGTGAGAATGAGCTCCCGCAAAGCAAATGATTATCTGTACAAGGGAAAACATCCCATGAATACACAGATCACAAGAGAGATTGATTACGCCATGAAAAATTATTCCGGCATTCGTCCGGCAGTGCTTCTCTCCTACGAGCGGGAGGCTTACTACGACAAGAGCAATCACGAGTTTCGCGTCACCTTTGACAGCAATATTCTCTGGCGCGATCACAATCTGACATTGGGCAGCGGCATATACGGGGAACCCCTTCTGGAGGAAGATCAGTTTCTGATGGAGGTGAAGACGGCGGACGCTATTCCCCTTTGGTTTGTAAAATTGCTCAACGAAAACCATCTCTATAAGACTTCCTTTTCTAAATACGGGAGTGCTTATGAGACCCTCTGCCGGAATCACAGGCAGGAAGAAGCCCGCAAGGTACATTTGGTTGGTTAAGGAGGTTAAAATGAAAATGATTCATACTTTATTTGAAGGAATATTTGACAACAGTGTCACTTCTTCTATCGAGATTCTTGATTTTTTACTGTGTGTGGGTGTTTCCCTGATCATCGGACTTTTCCTTTCTCTGGTACACGGTTTTCGGAGTGCTGAGAGCAAAAGCTTCCTGGTGACGCTGGCTCTGCTGCCCGCCATTGTCTGTGTAGTCATTATGATGGTAAACGGCAATGTGGGCGCAGGCGTTGCGGTAGCCGGCGCATTCAGCCTGGTGCGTTTCCGCTCCGCTCCCGGAACGGCTAAGGAGATCAGTTCCATCTTCCTGTCCATGGGTGCGGGACTTGTCACCGGCATGGGATATCTGGGCTACGCCGTGTTGTTTACTTTGATCTTAGGTTTGGTGATGCTTTTACTAAATGTCATCAACTTTGGCGGCAGCAATAACCGCTTGCTTCAAAAGACATTGCTTATCACCATCCCTGAGGACTTAAACTATAGCGAAGTGTTTGATGATCTTTTTGAGCAGTTTACTTCCCAGCATGAGATCATCTCTGTGAAAACTACCAACATGGGAAGTCTTTTTAAGCTGCGCTATAACATCACTTTGAAAAATGTTTCCATGGAGAAAGAATTTATTGATGAGCTCCGCTGCCGGAACGGCAATCTGGAGATCAGTATGGCAAAACAGGAGGTAAACGGATATGAGCTATAAAAAGATTCGCAAGATACTTGGCGCTTCTTTCCTAAGCGCGGCACTTACACTTACCGCTCTGACGGGATGTGGCTCTGCGGACGGCAGCCGCTCGGTTTCAGAGTCCCTTGTAGGTGAAACAGGCAACGTCGGCTCCGACAACGGTGCCTCTTCCACCCAGTCCTCCGTCTCTGTCGCCAGATTGAGCGCCGAAGATATGTTTTCCGACCGCGACAAAGAGATTGGCTATGAGGACAGTACCTCCACACACATCACGTTGGCGGACAATGCATCTGTTTCCGACTCCAATGTCGCAACTATTTCCGACAATACCGTCACAATCGCAGAGGAGGGCACCTACATTCTCTCCGGTTCCCTTTCCGACGGGCAAATTATTGTGGATGTGAATGATACAGAGAAAGTGCAGTTGATTCTGGACAACGTAAACATTAACTGTGATTCCGGCGCTGCCATCTATGTGCGGCAGGCAGATAAAGTATTTATCACTCTCGCCGCAGGCAGCAACAATTATTTATACACTTCAGGAGAGTTTATAGCTATTGACGACAACAATGTTGATGCCGTAATCTTCTCCAAAGATGACTTGACCTTAAACGGCAATGGCTCCCTCACTATCGAGTCTGCCTATGGACACGGCATCGTCTCCAAAAATGATCTGCGGATCACAGGAGGCTCTTATGCCATCACTGCCGCTTCCAGCGGGTTAAACGGCAAGGACAGCGTCCGCATTTTGGACGGTACCTTCGCATTGACCACCGGAAAAGATGGAATCCACAGTGAGAACACCGATGAGGGCGAGGAGGACAGAGGATTTATCTTTATCGCGGGCGGCAGCTTTGCCATTGACAGTGAAGGCGACGGTCTTGATGCCTCCAATATCCTCCAGGTGGAGGGCGGTTCCTTTGCCATCACTGCCGGCAGCGGCAGCGCCAATGCCGAGCAGCATTCGAAAGAAGTGTTCCCAGGCGGTCGAAACAACTTCTTCGGAGGAAGGGGTTTTGGTGCAGACAGCGGAAACGGTCTGGAAAATGACATTTATGTCACAGAAGATTCCACCAGCAGCAAGGGAATGAAAAGTGATCTGGCGCTATTTGTCTTGGGCGGTAACATCACCATAGATGCGGCGGATGACGCACTTCACACCAACGGCAATCTGGAGATTACGGGTGGCAGTCTCCTTATATCTTCCGGCGATGACGGTGTCCATGCAGACGACATGCTTGTCATAAACAGCGGTACGATCGTGATTTCCGAAAGCTATGAGGGCCTGGAGGGAACCTCCATCATTATCAACGGTGGCGATATCACACTGACCGCCAGTGATGACGGAATCAATGCAGCCGGCGGTAACGACCGGAGCGGTTTTGGCGGCGGCATGTGGCAGGACAGCTTCGGCTCCGGCAACAGTTCCATTGAAATAAACGGTGGTACGTTAAAGATTGATGCAGCCGGTGACGGTATCGATTCCAACGGTAGTCTCCTTGTGACCGGCGGCGAAATCTATGTGTCCGGTCCTACCGACAGTGGAAACGGCGCTCTGGATTATGCTTCCGACGCCACCATCACCGGCGGCATCGTCGTGGCCACCGGTTCCAGCGGTATGGCCTGCAACTTTGGAAGCAATTCCACACAGGGTTCTATGTTGGTCAATTTCTCCACCTATCTGTCCGCAGGCGATGAAATAAAACTGTCTGACGGAAGCGGTAATGTACTGATGACCTACACCCCTTCCAAGTCCTACAACAGCGTGGTGATCAGCTGCCCTGATATCAAAGAAGGTGCAACCTACACACTGACTGCCGGCAGCCAGTCTGCTACCGTGGAAATGACCAGCCTCATCTATGGAAGCAGCACGGGCGACTTCGGAGGGTTTGGCGGTGGCCGCGGCGGTATGGGCGGCGGTGATAAGGATGGCAATCGAGGCAGTCACCATGGAGGTATGCAACCCGGCGAAAATGGCGAGGCTTCTCAGATTCCGGACGGTGGCACACCGCCTGAGATGCCAGAGTTTGATGGAAGCACTCCTCCCGAGATGCCAGGAGGAGATTTTCCTCAGGGCAATGCTCCCGGCAATATGCCGCAGGGCCGCCAAGGCGGTTTCCGATAGTCTTACAACACCAAGAACGGGGACGATAGCCGCCCCCGTTTTGCTCTGTCTTTTTTGTGTTGTGTTAGTCAATAATTCTGACTGTACCTGGACGACATACGTTTACCTTTCCGAAGTCAGGGCAGCCCACATCTTGACCTGTTGTTATAGTAACGTGAGGACCTCTCGAACATTTATATACAGTTCCTTCCGCATAGGTGCCAACCTCTTCAAAGTAAGATACAAAATGATAGCCATAGTGATATCCTTCGGCAAAGAGTTGGGAAAGATTACCATCGTTTAATCTACTGTTATTGTCTGGTACGTTATAACCAAGGGCACGAAGGCTTTCCCAGTTGCTTGCTGTGGTATAAGTCACATGGACATTCCACCCATATTCCGTAGTCTCAACCGTCCATTCGTGCAAGGTATAGGGGCAAGGTTCGCTTGATGTACTAGCGGAACTTCCGCCACTCGAGGCAGCCTGTGCCACTTCCACCTTACTATCGCTTAAATAGTTGTCTGACACATAAGCAGTCTGCCCATTGTATTCAAAACGATACCAGCCAGTTTCATCACACTGTCCTGTTACGGACACTTCCTGATTTATAGAAAGTGCGCCCAACTTTTCCCCGTCAGTAGAAGGAAGATCCCTGACATTAACGCTGCTTTGTGCATACATCGTTGCCGACATATCCGTATAAGTGTATGTCAGCATTGTTCCTTCTGCGGTTCTGGTGTCTGTCACGCCGCAGTTCTTACAGGTGGCGGTCTCGGTTCCGTCAGCTTCATAGGTGGCGTCTTCGTTATACACATAGTCAAATACATGACCTGTCGCTTTGATGACTTCTGTGTAACTGTCCCCACATTCACAGGTAAATGTCTTCACGCCGTCTGCCTCACAGGTTGCTTCTTTTGTTATTTCTTCTTTGTAAACATGTTCGTGCGGTGCTTCAGCAGACTCCGCGCCTAATTCTGGAGTGTTTTCGGTATTTCCCGCAGCGGTAATGCCGCCCACTGCCACTACCGCCGCTGCAATACCCGCGATAATTTTAACTTGTAAACTTTTTAACATAATACGTCCTCCTGTCTTTGCTGCCTTTGCAGCGAGTTTTGATTTGGGGATCGCATCAGTGAATCTAAGCGGAAAGGACGGCATCGGCATATCCTGCACCTGTGCGGTAAATAATGCCGTAAGAAAAGGAATGACCGCAAAAGAATGAAGTTTGTCGCCGCTTTTCTTTTCATACTGCAGGACACCTTCTTTAATTTTTGTCCGTGCTATGCTCAGTCGTTTTTTGACGTTGCTCTCTTGACATTCCATGATTTCAGCGATTTCCGCTACGGAGAGTTCGTTAAAATAATACAGCAAGATCGTCTGATACTGTACGTCCGTACAAACCTTCCGTGTGATTTCCAGTACTAATTTTCTTTTGTCTGCATTAAGCGCATACTCTTCTGGCAGGAAATTTTCGTTCTCTTCCGTTTCCATATCCTCCAGTTGTTCATCACCAGAAAGTATAGGCTGCTTTTTTCTCAAGTGCTTGATACTTTTGTTAGCCGCTATACGATAAAGCCATGATCTGAACTTACCCGCGTCCTCCAAAGACCCCAACTGTTCAAAGGCAGTCAGATAAACATCTTGGGTTATATCCTGTGCCTCCTGTTCATCTTTTAAAATCCCAAGGCAGGTGAAATATACAGAACGGCAGGTTGTTTGATACAGTTCTTCAAAAGCTGCCTTGTCTCCCTCCGCTGCATTATGGACTAGTTCTTTCAGATTCTGGGTGTCATTCATTACTTTTTCCTCCTGATCATCTTGTATGTGCCTATCCCCTATTATATATGACCCATGAAAATAGAAAAAGGTGAAAATTTTTCAACAAAAAGTACCAATTCATTATATATCTTTATCAGTTGCTTTCAGTTCTTTCCTCATAAAAATAAGCCTCCTATCTAAAAACCTGTATAGAGAAAAATATTGCTTGCATTTATACTTGCATCTTAACTCTCAAAAACGGTTTGTAAAGTCGATAGTTGGCTTATTTTAAAGGAATTTTGTACTTGTATTGTTATATTATACTTTGAACCGATACCCCACACCCCAAATCGTCTCAATATATTGAGGGTTGGCCGTATTCTCCTCTATCTTTTCCCGGATCTTCTTAATATGCACAGTGACGGTGGCAATGTCACCCACAGAGTCCATATCCCAGATCTCCCGGAAGAGTTCATCCTTGGTATACACATGGTTAGGGTTCTCCGCCAGAAAAGTCAATAGGTCAAACTCCTTGGTAGTGAAAGTTTTCTCCACGCCGTCCACATAGACACGGCGCGCAGTCTTGTCGATGCGGATGCCCCGGATCTCCACAATGTCATTCTGCGGTTTCTGATTCATCCCCACCAGACGCTCATACCGCGCCATATGCGCTTTCACACGCGCCACCAGCTCGCTGGGGCTAAAAGGCTTTGTCATATAGTCGTCCGCACCGAGCCCCAGGCCTCTGATCTTGTCAATATCGTCCTTCTTGGCTGACACCATCAGGATGGGAATATTCTTCTCCTCGCGGATGCGCTTGCACACTTCAAAACCGTCCATCTCCGGCAGCATCAAGTCCAAAATGACCAGATCATAATTGCCATTCAATGCGGTCTCCAATCCCTCGTCTCCCCGGTTACAGATATCCACCTCAAAATCACTCAATTCCAGATAGTCTTTCTCCAGATCCGCAATTGCCACTTCGTCCTCAACGATCAATATTTTACTCATGTTATCCTCCATTCCGCTATATCTGTTCTGCCTGCAGTTCAATGTATTTTCTCAACACAAAGTGTATACAAGTTCCTTCACCTTCTTTGCTGGTCGCCCAGATATAGCCACCGTGATCCTCGATGATCTTTTTCACAATGGACAGTCCGATTCCGCTTCCGCCCTGTGCCGAATTGCGAGAAGTGTCTGTTCGATAGAAACGCTCAAAGATCCTGTTCAGCTCTTTCTGGGCAATTCCTTTTCCGTTGTCCTCCAATTCCACGTGGATGGAATCCACCTCGTCCAAAATGCGGATATCAATGACGCCGCGGGGTTTATCCATGTACTTGACGCTATTGCTTATGATGTTATTGATCACCTTTTTCATCTGCTCCGGATCTGCAATGACAATTGTGTCAGGTGGAAGCAGATTGGAATAATTCAATCGGATATTTCTGGAATCCAGTTCCAGACCTACCTCCTCCACACAGTCATTAAAATAATCTGCCACATTGATCCGCTGAAAATTATAAGGGATCCGATTGTTGTCAATTCCGGAATATGTGGTCAGCTCATTGATCAGTTTATCCATATCATTGGCTTTATTGTAGATAGTTTTGATATATTTATCCATCTTTTCCGGTGTGTCAGCCACGCCATCCATGATTCCCTCCACATAGCCCTTGATAGCCGTGATCGGCGTTTTCAGGTCGTGGGAGATATTGCTGATCAGCTCCTTATTCTGTCTCTCATGCAGACTGTTCTCCTCCGTAGACTCTTTCAAGCGCAAGCGCATGTCCTCATAATTGCGGTACAGATCGCCCATTTCACCTTTCTCATCCGTTTGGAGCACGTAGTCAAGATCACCCTCCTGGATCCTGCGCATGGCCACATTCAGTTCATTTACCGGTAGAAACACGCTCTTTTTGATCCACTGCGTCAACATACAACTGGTGAAGACCAAAATGACCAGAATTGCAATAAACATGTCGATCAGCAGGCGCCGTGAGATCAGAGAGTGTGCTTTTGTAACCACGAAAACACTTCCCTCGCTCCCGTCACTGAACACAAAATCAATCTGCTTCACATATTTTTCCAGATCGCTGTAAAAATAACCGGAATCTTCAGCAAATTGTCCGTCACCATAGTCCGGAAGTCTAGAGAAAATAATCTTCGCAGAGGGTACATCATTGGTATAGTACAACTCTCCGCTCTTTCTCACAATAATGTAGGTGGAGCGGCGTGCCACCCGACCGATAACCTCCTCCAGATATGCCTTTTCCTCCAACCGGGTCGAATCCGCTTTCACCTGTTTTAACAGAACATCATAAACCCTGTCTGTTATACTTGCCACTTCCTGCATATTGTCCGACATCAGGGCATAGTCCAACTCTTTGATATCGTAACCCTGCTGCATATTGACAAGATAAACTCCAATGGCCAGAAATGCCAGCACCGTCAAAAGCAGCGGAAGGAGTATGATACTTACAAATGTAACCTTTAAACGGGTTTTGAACTTCATGCTGATCTCCCCTGAAATTTTACCTTTGGGTCAAGTATACCACATCCCTCCTGTTAGCGCATAATAACAATTTGTGAATATCCTAAAAAAAATATAAAATAGCATATTGACAGTCGCAAGAAAAGCAGTATAATAAAAACAATAACGATTATCGATTTTAGATCGGAGGTTGTTATGCCCTTAAAACACAGCAAACAACGGGATACAATTAAGACCTTTTTGATGGGACGGCATGATCATCCGACTGCAGACATGGTTTACATGAATGTGCGGAAGCAATATCCTAACATCAGCCTTGGCACTGTCTACCGCAATTTGACGTTACTGACGGACCTGGGCGAGATCAACCGCCTGCGCGTGGGAGATGGCGTGGATCATTTTGATGCTGACACCTCACAGCACTATCATTTTGTCTGCTCGGAATGCGGCGGCGTGTTAGATTTGGATATGCCCTCCATTGATACCATCAACGATGTGGCGCGGGCAAATTTTGATGGGATGATCGCCGGTCATATGACTTATTTTTACGGTGTCTGCGGTCAATGTCTCAGGGTACGGCAGCCGTCTTAGTTTTTCTTAAATCAGTAAGTTCTAAATTTTATATAAGAAAAGGAGATTATGTTATGAAGTATGTATGTCAGGTATGTGGCTATGTTCACGAAGGAGATGCTGCACCCGCTGAGTGCCCTATCTGCCATGCTCCCGCTGAGAAGTTTACCGTTCAGAGCGGTGACAAGACTTGGGCTGCTGAGCATGTAGTAGGCGTTGCAAAGGGTGTTCGCGAGGATATTGTGAAGGATCTGCGCGCTAACTTTGAAGGTGAGTGCTCCGAGGTTGGTATGTATCTTGCTATGGCAAGAGTTGCTCACAGAGAAGGTTATCCCGAAATTGGTCTGTACTGGGAGAAAGCTGCTTTCGAGGAGGCAGAGCACGCTGCTAAGTTTGCTGAGCTTCTGGGCGAGGTTGTCACCGACTCCACCAAGAAGAATCTGGAGATGAGAGTGGATGCTGAGAACGGCGCTACCGCCGGCAAGACCGATCTGGCTAAGAGAGCAAAAGAGCTGGGCCTGGATGCGATCCACGACACCGTACATGAGATGGCTCGTGACGAGGCAAGACACGGCAAGGCATTTGAGGGTCTGCTGAAGAGATATTTTGGCTAAACATAATTATCTAAAAGAGTGCATATAATGAGGCTTATTAAGAGGTCAGGTGAATTTTCATCCGACCTCTTTTTTAGTAAAATATTAATGATGCAAACGCCTCATCTTAAATTCCCTTATCTTGTTTTCATATTCGCCTGTAACAATGACTCTATTTTATCTTGTAGAGTTTGTTGCGTTTCTAACATTTTGTTTATATCTAATTTTTGATTTCCTTTCTGGATTTCTTCCACCCTGATCTTTAGCCCCTTATTTAAGTTTATCAAAGCAATTTTATAAAGTAACAACTGCATACTCAATTTATTTGTTTGCTCTGCCATCTGGATATAACTGTCACATAAACCTAAATATGTAACAGATAAGTCATCTGGAAATATAACTGTAATAAGTTGAGTTCTTATTCGCTCTGCCTTTCTGTAATAATAAATTGCCATTTCCGTTTTCTTTAAGCTATAGCATATTACAGCCATATTATTATATGCAGATGCCAGATTGGGATGCAGCGTACCGCTAAAAATATGTTCAAACATTTGGATTGACTTTTTCTCATATTTTTGTGCAGAAAGCAAAAGATTACTTCTTTTTTGCTTATCTTCCTCTTTTAACTCCGTCCACATCCCCTGATATAATAAAGCTAAATTGCCGGTAGTCTCGGCAATGTGTTTTTGATTTTTTAATTTTTTTCTTAACCTATAAGCTTTCAAATAATCTGCTTCGGCTTCTTTGTCATTAAAATCATAATAGTTAATGTATCCCCTGTGATTATAGGCTGATGCTAAAAGAACCTCCGAATTATTTTGTTCTTCTTCAAGCTCTATTGCCAAATCAACATATTTTCTCGCCGCCGCCAATTCACCAAACTGACCATAAAGCATGGAAATATTGTATGCTGCCTGTGATATTACAGGACTTTTTACTCCAGATAGAAAATCCAGAATGGTCTCAGCAAAAGAGATATATAGCTTAGATTTCTCTATATCAGGATTTTCTTTGTATGTAATCTCCTTTTCAATTTCTCCCAGTAGCTGCAAAATACCATCATTGGGTATATCCAGACTTCTTTTTACAACTTCTTTAATGACGGGATGCATATAATATCCATTTTCACTGTTCTCAATCCACGCGTACTTTATCAAATAATTAATATTATAATTATTCTGTAGTTTGAGCCATCTTTTCAATTCAAATGGAATCCATTGTACCGGCAAAATAGCCATACAATATAAAATTCTTTTCTGAACATCATTTAATTTTGTAAGACTAAAGGTTCTGCACAAATGCCCTATTAAAGTATCTTCTTTATTCTCTACGGAAGCTATACCTTGCAAATCAAAACCCTCTTGGATTAAGTGATTTTCCAATTCCTTCAGGGAAAAATTCTCTGCTGCCCCTATTTTTCCTAATATTTCAAGAACTAAAGTATGCTTGCCGGATCGCGCAACTATATTTCTTATTCGAGCTTCATCATATTCCCTCTGATAATATTTATAAAACAATTCTATGCATTGCTCTTCACTCAAGTAATCGATTGGCACTACTTCATAATGGGAGTATTTCTCAATACGCGATGTACAAACGATATTACATCTTGCATTAGCCAAATGTGATAAATATTCTTCTTCCTCTTCCGTCACATTCAAATTATCAATAAAAATAATTGCATCTTTTTCTATATCTTGTTCTATAAAGATTGTAAACCTCTTTTCCCAATCAGGCCCGTCTTTGGGATAAAATAATTGATTCTTTATATCATCTAATAGATTTTTACCGTTGTACACAACCCAGGCCAGGGAACGATCATTTGCTCCATTATTAATTTCATGAAAAACCCGTCTGCACACAGTAGACTTTCCGATTCCTCCTATACCATTGACTAAAACCAGCTTTTTCGTTTCTCTAAGTTTGTCCAAAATTATTCTGCTCTCTTCCCGGTCCAGATATTCTTCTGGCGGCAAGGGCGGCTTTGCAGTTAAAATTCTTGGATAAACAGCATGTGTGAGATATCTATGCTCTCTACTTTTCATTAAAATATAGTCTCTTAAAATAGTTAATTCTTCTTCAGAAATAACTCTGTCTATTAGATCCAGCCATTCTATTAATTCTTTCTTATCGAATTTCAAATAAACGCTTGTTTTTAATATGTTTATGAGTGTTTCTTCCGAAAGAAGATCATTCTGTTGAGATATTTTAACAAAGAATTGTTCAAAGCAACTATTATCATATTCAAAATGATATTTTTGGCTAAATCTTTCCAGTGACTTATCAATACAATAGATAAATTGTTCTTCTATGTTGTTTCTCTTAGAATTTAATGCAGAAGAAACTATAGATAAAATATTATCAATAGCATACTCTTTCATACAGTCTAATAATATTCCACTTATGAGTGTTGAAGTTATTTTCATATTGCACCTTTCTGGAGATGACGTATTATTTGTATCCTCAATGCGGCATCCGTATATTGTATTAGTTTGCTTTGTACCATTATATATCAATAAATGCCACTATTCAACACGCCCTGCGTGTTTGGCACTATTGCACAGTGTATTTCCCTATGCTAGAATAGAAACAAATTATTTGGGAAGGAACAATATATGGCAAGTACAAGTGTAGAATCACTATTCGAAGAATTTAAAAAACTTCCCGGCGTGGAAGCCATTGCACTGGACGGTTCCAGAGCTTCCGACAATTATGACGAAAAATCAGATTACGATGTCTATGTATACTGTAAAGAACCGGTTTCGGAGGAAGCGCGAACAGCAATATTGTCTAAATCTTGTCAGCATCAACCACCGTGTAACCGAATTTATGGCCTCCTACTTTGACATAATTTTTGCTCTAAACGAGCTTACGCATCCCGGGGAGAAACGACTGATCGACCTCTGCGAGCAAAATTGTAAAATACTGCCTGACAACTTTCGGCACAACTTACAGTGCTTATTTACAGATATGTTTGTAGATCCGGAAATGGTTGCCGCAGATATTGACGTAATTATTGATGAGCTTGAAAAGATTTGACCGCCATATCATATATAACAGAATTAATAGTTTGTGTCACAGCACCCTTTTAAAATTTTTTCACTTTACGAATTGCAAATTTTCTTATATTATGTATTATGGATTTATGTGAAGATTACAGCCTGATAAATAAGGAGAAAAAGCCGTGAAAAATACAAAAAACATAAAAATAATAGGTGGGGCTGCGGCCGTTTTGGCGGTACTGGTCATCGCCATAGTCATAACCCTTGGACGAAACAGCGGAAGTGAAGTCTACCGCGATATTTCCATTTTTGAGTTGAATGCTTCCGCAACCGTTAACAGAGGCGGCACTGTGCTGGACGCCTATGAGGGTATGCGGTTGGAGAATGGTGACACTATTCGAGTGGCAGACAACGGTTATCTGCGGTTGGTTTTGGACGGCGATAAGTATGCCACCTTGGAGTCCGGCACCGAGATCCGTCTCAATGCCACCGGCGACAATAAGAACAGTAAGACGGAGATCGTCCTGATAAACGGCGCGGTTTTGAATGAAATTAACAACAAATTAAATGCTGACTCCTCCTATGAGCTCAGCACACCCACCTCCGTCATGGCAGTGCGCGGCACAGTATTCAGGGTAGCCATGACCACAGAGGGCGAAGCCAGCCATGCAGAGTTGATCGTGCTGGATGGTCAAGTGGCTGCAGCTCCTGTTTTGGCTGACGGTACTATTGGAGACGATGTTCTGGCAAATCCCGGCGAGGCCGTAACTTTTGACCGGCCGGATGCCCAGTCTGACCCTATTTGCACACAGACAGAAATCTCCTATGAGAACTTACCTGCGGAAACCTTGGCACGCATTCGGGAACTTTATGTGAACGGCCGTCTGGATGATCTCTCTATTACAGCAGAGGAATTAGAACGGCTCTACGAAAACGCAACCGGCACGCAGTCCGCTGACAACAATGTTGAAGAACAGCAACCTGCGGCTTCTGAACCCCCAGAGACCTCCGGGACCGCAGAAGCTTCCGCATCTTCGGTTGCCCCTGAAAATACGACTACAACACCATGGCCGTCCTCTTCTGCCCGCCCTGCAGTGCCGATTCCTTCCACACAAACAAACGATACTAATTCTGCCAAAATTGACAATAGTGTCACAGATTACGAAGACAAAGATTCTACAGAAGACGATAGAGAAAACGATACTGAGAATAATGTTGGGGATAAGGATCATAATCCATCTAGTCCCACCGACCCAGGCGATCATTGTCCCAGCCCTACCGTATACACCATCACCTTCTTGGATGCGAATGGCGATTTATTTGGTACTCAGCGCGTAGTTTCCGGTGCACAGGCTCAGAGACCTCTGCTGTCCCCTGCCTCCTCCGGTTCTAACCCCAGTCCTAACTGGTGCGATGCGCAGGGCAAGGTGTTTGATTTTAACACTGCAATTACAAAAAACCTGACGCTCTATTACCGCTGACCGCAGCCAGAACTCTTTTTTAAAGGAATTTGTAGCTTATGAAGAAACGAATTGTCCTGCAGGTTTTTCTGACGCTGGCCGTCAGCTTCCTCATCAGCTTTTATGGTATTTTTTCCGCCGTTGACCGCTGGGCCATGGACGCTGTCTATCAGACGCCCACCGGCACCAACAACGACATCCGTATTATTGCCATAGACGAAAAGACCCTGACTGCATATGGCCCCTTCTCCACATGGTCCAGAGAGCGATCGGCAGAATTGATCACCCTGTTGAACGGCTCGGAGGAGAGCAAGCCTGCCGTCATTGGCTTCGATATTATGTTTATCGGGGAGAGCAATCCCGCGATTGACGCTCTTTTGGCGGATGCCTGCGAAGGCTCCGACAATGTTGTGACGGCGGTAAATATCGTCAATGAGACGGTGCTGGAGACAGGCGAAGACAATCAACTATGGGAGAACAGACTGCACATTTCTGCTGTAGAGCTGCCCTACGAAGCACTTTTAGCCAACTCCTACATTGGTTTTGCCAACACCGCGCCGGACAGCGACAGCTATATCCGGCGCGCCATTTTATATCGAACATACGAGGGGGAACGCATCCCCAGCCTTTCCTCCGCCGTGTACCAGATCTATTGTGAAAAGAAGGGCATCACTCCTGTCTGGCCTACTCTTGGAAACTATCAGGAATTTCTCTTTGGCTACTCCGGCAAGCCCGGCAGCTATGAGACGGTTTCCCTGGTGGACGTGCTGAACGGCACAGTGGATGCCAGAACCTTTCGGGACTGCATTGTGCTGGTGGGCGCTTACGCTCCCGGGATGCAGGATGCGTACAACACGCCGGTTGAACGCTCTGCACAGATGTACGGAGTGGAGATACATGCTAACCTAATCGAGGCCCTTATGGAAGGACATACCGGTCAGGAGGCTGATAAACTGGCGACAGCGGCAGCGATCGCGCTGCTCGCCGCTCTCTATTACCTTTTATTAAAGAAGACCCGCATCGTTTCCGGAGCCTTTGTGGGTGTCGGCATGATCGGTGTCTGGATGTTTGCGGGAAAGCTTCTGTACGATCAGGGAACAGAGCTGTCACTGCTCACATTGCCGCTTCTTTTGCTTTTGATTTATCTGATTGAGCTGGTGACTGGCTATATCGAGGAGCGCGTCCGACGAGGAAGGGTAGTAAATGCTTTCAAAAAATATGTGGCGCCTCAGGTGGTGGACAAACTGGTAAAGCAGGACAAGTTTGAGGTTTCGCTTGGCGGAGAAAATCGTGACATTGCTGTCATGTTTGTGGATATCCGAAATTTTACCACCATGTCGGAGACACTGGAGCCGGAACAGGTGATGGGGATTTTGAACGAATATCTGGAACTTACTACCGATGCCATCTTCCGACACGGTGGGACGCTGGATAAATTTATCGGTGATGCCACTATGGCAATCTTTAACGCGCCTTTCGACTTAGACGACTATGTCTTTGGGGCGGTACAAGCCGCCAGAGAGATCATAGACGGCACGGACGAATTAAATGACCGATTGAAGAAGCAGTTTGGCAGGACGGTCAGCTTTGGAATCGGCATCCACTGCGGCCCCGCTATCGTGGGAAATGTGGGCTGCGGCTTCCGAATGGATTATACCGCAATCGGCGACACGGTCAACACTGCCTCCCGCCTAGAGGGAAGCGCAGAGTCCGGACAGATTCTGATCAGCGAGGATGTATACCAAAGATTACAAGAACGTATTCTTGTCAAAGAGATTGGCTCGCTCCACTTAAAGGGCAAGCAGAACGAATTTATGGTGTACGAAGTGAGCAAACTGTAATGCATTACTGTTAACTGACATCAGGCACGAAAAGGGAGCGCTATGCAGCGCTCCCTAATCAATGGTTATAGTAAAAGTGAGTGTGTCGGTGTATTTTCCTGCATAGAAAGCATTGTCTTTTTCCAGCTCTGTGACAAAATAGAGTACCACCCAGCCCGAACCCTCGCCGGCCTCAACGGTCAGTATATTAATATCATTCTCCCCCAGAGTATAGTCATAATTAACCCTAAGATCATAATCAATATATGCTTCGCCATTTCTCATCTGAAAGGTATTAAGGCTTGCAACATTAACATTAAGGATACTTCCTTCATTGAGTGACACATTGTCTACCAGAAGTCCTCTTTCAACTGTTTTTTCAGCATCAGTAAAAGTTACGCTTGCGGGAATCGTCACTGTATAGGTTACTCCCATGTTATAATCCACGGTAATTTTTCCGCTTTTTTCTTCGGAATCCTGTGTTATTATCTCATCTTCAGCCGCCAGTGAAATAATTGGCATCCCCAGAGCAATTATAGCAAGCATGATAACCGATAATATTTTTATCATTATAATCCCCCTTTCTTATAAACTTTATTACTATCTTGTCTCACTTAAAAATCTCCCTTATTTAACAATCAGCCGGATTCTCATATCGGCATTATTGGTGAGCGTCCTCTCCTCGTTCATACGATATGGCTGAACATGAATTACTGCTTCATACACCCCCTTTTCGAACTCGCGGGAAAGTGTAATCCGGTTAATGTGCTTTCCCGGCTGAACAAGCCCAGAGGTATACAACACCTCGTAACCCTGCTCGTTGTTATTGTAAAGCCTAAGTTCAAAGGTCAGGTAATACAGCCCCTCATTTTCTTGAGGATTATAAAAATCAACTACTACTTCTTTTTTGTTGGCAGGGATAGTCATAGATTCTTGACCCGAGATTGCCACGCCCTGCTCCGCAGTATCAGCATTTTCACGTGACACAATGTCCTCCGCATTCGGATCAATTACCAGCCCCACTCCTCCGCCTGAATCTCTGTTTGAAACAGCGTTTTCTCTTCGTAAACACCTTATGCCTGTCACTATTCCGCACACTAAGAAAATCAATAAAAGCAGAAAAACGACTTCTTTTTCACATTTCCTGTTCATTGGTTCACCTTCTTTCAAAATTGTTATATACTCATCCTCCTGGTTTATAATATGTCAAAATATGACAGGCGCTACTTACATATGACATTTTTCTCATCGATGAAAATTAATCAAAAAAAACTGCCGCACTTTCGATCTCTCAATCGTCAGTGCGGCAATCAATCTTCTGTTTTCGTATATAATCCTGAAATCTGGTAACCAGCCCTTTATCCAGCTTTCCCTCTTCCGCCATGGAAGTCAGGATCTCAAACGCTTTATCCAGTGGCATGGGCTTTTTGTAAGGTCTGTCCACAGCTATCAGCGCCTCAAAGATATCCACCAGCGAGAGAATGCGGATCTCCGTGGGCATCTGCTCTGCCGTCAAGTGATTGGGGTAGCCGGAGCCGTCCAGAAACTCGTGGTGTGCCCCAGCCCACCTGGGCACGTCACTGTAATGAGTGCTGAAACTGATCTTGGAGAGAATCTCGCTGGTGATTACCACATGGCTCTCCATCACCTTTCTCTCCGCCGGAGTTAACGTCCCTCTCTTGATCAGCAGACAATCCGCCTCCTCCTCGCTCAGATAGGGAATCTCCTCTCCGTCAGCGCTGCGGTACACCTTCTCTGCCAGCTCTCTGATCTTGGGCTCCAACTCATCCGGCAGATCGGGAAGCTCATTCACCTCGCGGACAAGTGCCTCCGCCTCCTCAAGATAGCGGCACTTCCCTTCACACTCTTCCCCGGAAATGCGATCCTCATAGAAATCTATCTTATAGTAACTTTTTAACAGCTTAAATTTTACTACAATGTCATCCAAGCGGCGCACCAACTTGGTGCTTTTGTTCATAATGGAGAGGGGAATACTCATCTTGCCAATGTCATGAAGACTGGCCGCCAGCACCAGCTGCTCCTTTCGGTCCTCATCAAAATGCTCCCCAAATCTTCCGGCGGCGTACTCCTTATTCAGATAATCCACAAATCCCGCAGCGTATTTCGTCACGTTGTTGGTATGACTCCCATTGTAGGGAGTGCGCGCATCTATGATCGTTGACATGGTTACCACATAGGAGTACATCATATCCTTGATCTCTCTTAAGTATCTCAGGTTGGAAATGGATATGGATGCCTGCGACGCCAGTGACAGAACAACTTTCTCATAATCCGGATCGAAGGGTACGATCTGTCCCTTTTCCATAGCATTGATCAACTGCAGCACACCGATCAACTCCCCATTCCGGCTCTTTAAGGGAATTACCAGCATGGATTGGGTATGATAGCCTGTCAGCGCGTCATACTTGCGCGGGCCGGAAAAATCAAATTTCTCACTGTGGTATACATCCGCAATATTGACGATCTCCTCATGAATAGCGGAGTATGCACATACATTTTCTTCCCTCAGAGGCACCGGCGGCATGTCGATGATCTCCCCGTCACCGCCCTGATAAATGCCCAGAGACACCGTTCGCATAATTTTAAAGTGCAGCTCCCCATCTTTATACAGATACAGAGTGCCTCCGTCACAGTTTGTGATATTCATGGCATTTTCCATGATCAGTTCAAACAGGCGATTATGATTTTTTTCGATGGTGAGCAAAATGCCCATTTCGAGAATTTCTTCGTACTGTCTCTCCGTAAGCTTCATATTGACAAGTCCCCTTGCGTTTTCGCGTAAAAAAGTAAAATGTGGAATTGAAAAAAGTTATCATATTCGTTATAATACATATGTTGTAGCCAACAACTGCACTAAAACAGCCACAATCGGAGGCTATTATGTCCATCATCGAGATTATACCAAAAAGAGAAGAAATAGGCAAGTCATTGGAACTTGCTGACAGATATAACGCCGCATTTGAGTACAACGATTTCTTTGCGCCGGAAGTTTTGGATGACCCCGGGCAGGTGGATTCGTTAATATCCTTTTATCTAAAGCAACCCCACGACCGAAGCAGAGACACGCTGCATGGCGTTTTTCTGGATATCGCCATCCACAGTTCTGACTCCCTGATCCGGCGCGCATCCGACCAGAGGATCCGTCAGTCCATGGACATTGCCAGAGCGCTTTCGCTCCGCGGTGTAGTGTTCCACACCAACCTGATCGCCAATTTCCGCAACAAGGCATACCGGCAGGGCTGGCTGAACAAAAATCGGGATTATTTCACCGCACTTGCGGCAGAATATCCAGAGATAAATATTTATATGGAAAATATGTTTGATCTGACTCCGGATCCCTTTGCCGCTTTTGGCTCTGCCACAAGAGAATGTCCCAATCTGCACCTGTGTCTGGATGTAGCTCACGCCCACCTCTCGGACATTCCCATCGGCGAATGGTTTGAACAGACCGCGGCGGATATCCGTCATCTCCATATAAACGACAACGACGGTGTCTTCGACCTGCATCAAGCGGTGGGACAGGGTACCATTGATTGGCACAACGTGGATCACTGGCTTCGCCATTATCAGGTCGCCGCCTCTGTGCTGATAGAGACTTCCTCCATCGAATGTCAGGAGCAGTCTCTGTCCTATATGGAGCAGAATCATATTTATCCCTTTACCTGACAACGGATGCGGTGCTTCAAAACACATTTTTATGATAACAAAACCGTACGGCCCTTATAAACTGTAGGTACCGTACGGTTTTATGGTTTCTTTTCCTATCATTTTAATGATGAATTATTTAAAAAAGTATTGTGTTTGCTCGTCTGCTTTCACAGTAAATTGAATTTCTTTCGCGTAAGTAGTAGCATCACCTTGCACGTGAGTGAGACCATCCTTAAGGGTATAAACCGTATCCTTTTTTAATGTATAAGATCCCGTAAGATAAATTGCATTCTCCGCATTATTGCCTGAGGCATCTTTGCTGCTCTTTAGACATCTGCGTAGTTCCCACTGAGGCTGTCCTGCGCCCTCCGCAGGTTTTTTCATAACTTTCCAACCGTCAAACTTCATTCCCACCTCAATCTGCGAGTATATCCCCAAACTATTGTAGTCCGGTATGGTATAGTTCTTGCCTTTCTCTATGTTGACAATTGACAGAAAGTTATTGTTATCGTCCAGATAATGAATCAGCATGCCCTGATCAGCCCCTTCCGGGAACTCCAGCACATCGCCCTCTTGTACCACTGTTTCACCCACCTTTACATCGGATGGCGAATAATTCTCAGCATATACCCTCGGAATCGCAACTCCTACAAACATTGCAAACGCAACGGCAACACACAGAACAGCCTTTCTCACAATTTCTTTTCTCCTCATAGCGATCTCAACCTTTCTCTTCAGCCCTGAAGCCCTCTGGCCTGTCTGTCCATATCCTCCACGACAATGTCATAAATCTCCCCCAACGTAGCGCAATACTCCAACAGCTTCCAAGGCTCGTTGGTGTGGAAATGAACCTTGATCAAATCCTCGTCTCCTACCGCCAACAGACTATCTCCCTTGAAGTTGTCCGTAATATAATCGTTGATCTCGTCCTCGTCCAGATCCTCTCCCTCGATCAGCAGCTGTGTATCATAACGAAATTCCAGCATAGTGCTCTCCCTTCCTCTCGTCTAAATTTTAAACGCATAATACAGTATACCCCATTTTTTTCCATTTGCATAGATTTGACAAAAAATTTATTTGTTTTTTATACCTTTTTACAGTTTTATAAAAAGAAGAATTGACTTCATTTTATCAGGATATTATACTTATTTTGGATAAAGGGGATTTGTATAAAACAGAAAAGAGGATCATAGCATGGAAAAAATCACAAGCTTTACCATCGATCATATCAAATTACAGCCCGGCGTCTATGTATCTCGAAAGGACACCGTAGGCGCGGAGGTCATCACTACCTTTGACCTGAGAATGACCAGCCCCAACGAGGAACCGGTGATGAACACCGCAGAGGTACATACCATTGAGCATCTGGGGGCCACCTTTCTGCGCAACCATGCGGAATTCAAGGAAAAGACCATCTACTTTGGACCCATGGGCTGTCGCACCGGATTTTATCTGCTGCTGGCAGGCGATCACACTTCCAAGGATATTGTACCACTGATGGTGGAGATGTACGAGTTCATTCGGGATTACAAGGGCGAAGTGCCTGGCGCATCCCCCAAGGACTGCGGCAATTATCTGGATATGAATCTGGGCATGGCAAATTATCTGGCGAAAAAATATCTGGACGATGTGCTCTATAATATCAGTGCGGACAGGCTGGTTTATCCCCAGTAATTTTTCGCAAGTAATAGATAATCTCGGAAAACACAAAATACAAAAATGGAGGAAGTTATGAGCAAGATTGGAATTATCGGAGCCATGGATCTGGAGTTGGAGGAATTGAAGTCCAAAATGCAGATCTCTCAGATCGTAAAGAAGGCAAATATGGACTTTTATGAGGGCACGTTGAGCGGTGCGAATGTAGTCATCGTAAAATGCGGTATCGGTAAGATCAACGCCGCACTCTGCGTACAGATTCTCGCGGATGTTTTCTCCGTAACCCATGTGATCAACACCGGTATCGCCGGATCTTTGAATGCCAAGCTGGATATCGGCGATATCCTGATCTCCAAAGATGCCCTTCATCATGACATGGATGTCACAATTTTTGGCTACGCCCTCGGCGAAGTTCCTCAGATGGGCTTTAGAGAGTTTCAGGCGGATGATAACCTGATCCAACTTGCAAAGACCACCTGTGAAGAGGTCAACCCGGACTTGCATGTCATGGTCGGCCGCGTGGTCAGCGGTGACCAGTTCATTTCCAGCAAAGAGGTAAAGGAGCGCCTGATCTCCAATTTTCAGGGGGATTGCGCTGAGATGGAGGGAGCCTCGATCGCTCATGGCGCATATTTGAACAACATTCCCTTTGTTATTATCCGGGCAATTTCCGACAAGGCGGATGACAGCGCTGAGATGGATTATCCCACCTTTGAGCGCGCGGCCGCAAAGCACTCCGCAAGATTGGTAGAAAATATGGTGGGCAGGATCTGATCCTACCCACCTTTTTTATGCTCACACCCTGCTCTAAATGCTGGAGTTTTCCGGTTACTCTGTCTTCTTTTTATTAAATACGAACAGCTTGCTGAACACATAGTTTGCGATAGTCACCAGTACAGCAGAAATCAATGTGGCGATCACCAGATTCATGCCCAGAAGATTGCCCAAAACCTGCATCACCACAATGTCCAAGATCCAAGTGGATACGCGGGATAGTACAAATTTGGGAGCCTCTGTCAACATCGGCCCATGGCTCTTAAACACAAACTTACGGTTGGTAAAATAGGCAAAAGTCACTCCCGCTACCCAATTGATGGTGCTGAGCACAAAATTCTGCACAGAGGTAGGATTCATCGTGTTGTCATACAGGATAAAATTTGCAATAAACTTTGCCGCAAAGGCCACAATAGTCGTCAATACTCCCACTATCAGGTAAGTGATGATCTCCTCGTATTTTATCCAAAGTTCTTTTATCTTCTCTATCATTATCTTTCCTCGCTCTGTTGCTTTTGTCGATCGCAACGGTAATAACTTATCAGGATCTTCGCTGCTTGTCAAGTTTCTTTCCATGACTGATAGTCGCTACGGATTCACAAGATTTCGCACCTTGCCTTCCTGAAACGCTTTGATGTTGTCATAGACACCCTGTACACACCGGGTTCGTGCTTCCACACTGCCCCATGCCAGATGTGGTGTTATAATGATCTGGTTACTGTCCTTTAACTTGCTCAGAGGATTGCTTAATTCCAACGGTTCCTTCTCCAGCACATCCAAGCCTGCTGCCGCAATCTCCCCAGCCATTAGTGCCTCGTACAGGTCTGGGTTGTTCACCACCTGCCCCCTCGCCACATTGATCAAAATTGCGGTCTTTTTCATCTTCCGCAGCGCTTCCCTGTTGATCAGGTTGCGGGACAGGTCGCTGAGAGGACAATGCAGAGAGAGAAAATCACTCTCCCGTAACAGTGTATCCTTATCCACCTGTTCATAATCCGTGCATGTGCTCTTCCCCGTGATAGAGTGAAAAATCACCTTGCATCCAAAGGCTGTGGCAATCTTCGCCACTCTTCTGCCGATGTTTCCCATGCCTACGATTCCCCACGTCTTGCCTTCCAGCTCGTAGAAAGGAATGTCAAAGTTAGAAAACCGGTCCTGGGCACTATATTCGCCAGATTTGACATACGTGTCATAATATGACAATTTTTGACAGAGCGCCAGCGCAAGGGTGAAAGTGTGCTGCGCTACCATACTGGTGGAGTAGTCCACCACGTTGCACACTTGAATCCCACGAGATTTACAATAGGCCAGATCGCAATTGTCGTAGCCTGTGGCAAACTCGCAGATCAACTTCACATTTGGTGCATCCTTCAAGGACGCCTCATTCATAGGGGATTTATTTGCGACAATAATGTCAGCTTCCTTGACGCGCTCCCGCACCTCCTCTATGGTAACTGTATTTCGATAGTAGGTCACGTTCCCCAAATCCTCAAAGCAATCCACGGGAATATCCGGGCCTACACTGTTTCTCTCTAAAACTACAATGTTCACTGTCTACTCACATTCTGCCGCTTTTGCGGCGACATAATTCTAAGCAACCATTCCTTCTCTTTGGCAATATTTATAGTAATTGCCAACCAATATACAATCAACAGCACTAAAACAATTTGCAAAAAAGCTTGTCCATTTTCTTTCCTCCTCCAAGAAAATGCACTCTGCCAAACGACAGAGTGCACCTTTATCCTATTACTTACAGTCTCTTTAAGAGCGCCTCTCGCTGCTCCTCGTAGCCGGGCTTTCCAAGCAGAGCAAACATGTTTTTCTTATAGCTCTCCACGCCGGGCTGGTTGAAGGGGTTCACACCCAGCAGATAGCCGCTGACACCGCAGGCGAACTCGAAGAAGTAGAACAGCTCACCCAGATAAAACTCGTTAACCTCCGGGATATTGACTACAAAGTTGGGCACCTGACCGTCGGTGTGAGCCAAGATCGTGCCGTTCATAGCGCTCTTATTCACAAAATCAACGGTCTTGCCAGCCAGATAGTTCAGACCATCCAAATCCACAGGCTCCTCGCCAATGATAATCTCCTCTCTGGACTGCTCTACATTGATGACGGTCTCAAACATGATCCTTGCACCGTCCTGAATGAACTGCCCCATAGAGTGCAGATCAGTGGTCAGATCCACGCTCGCAGGGAAGAGACCCTTCTGATCCTTGCCTTCGCTCTCACCAAAGAGCTGCTTCCACCACTCGCTCACATAGTGTACTGCCGGCTCATAGTTGGCCAAAATCTCCACAGACTTGCCCTTGCGGAGCAGGATATTGCGCAGCGCCGCATACTGTAATGCGTCGTTGCTCTCAAAATCATTCTCCAGAGCGCGCTTGCGTCCGCTTGCTGCGCCCTCCATCAGCTTGTCAATGTCTGCGCCGCTGGCTGCGATAGGAAGCAAACCTACAGCGGTCAGTACGGAGAAACGTCCTCCCACATCGTCCGGAACTACAAATGTTGCATAGCCTTCCTCGTCTGCCAGATTCTTCAGGCTTCCTCTCGCCTTGTCAGTGGTGGCGTAAATTCTCTTGGCTGCACCTTCCTTACCGTACTTTTTCTCCAGCTTCTCCTTAAATACGCGGAAAGCGATGGCCGGCTCGGTGGTGGTGCCGGACTTGGAGATCATGTTGATGGAAAAATCTCTGTCTCCTACCACATCCATCAAGTGCTTTAAGTATGTAGAGCTGATAGAGTTGCCGCAGAAATAAATTTCCGGAGCCTTGCGCACACTCTTGTCCAGCGAATTGTAAAAGCTATGGCTCAAAAACTCGATAGCCGCTCTCGCTCCCAGGTAGGAACCGCCGATGCCGATCACCAAAAGCACTTCGGAATCGCTCTGGATCTGCTTTGCAGCCTCTTTGATCCTCGCAAACTCCTCCTTGTCGTAGTCAACCGGCAGATCGACCCAACCTAAAAAGTCGTTGCCTGCACCGTTCTTGGATACCAGTACCTCCTTGGCATCCAGCGCCAGCTTCTTCATGTAGCCAATCTCTTCGTCGGAAATGAAAGAACCTGTCTTGGAATAATCAAATGTCACCTGTTTGCTCATAGTCTTCGCTCCTTTTCCCAATACCCGAATCAGGTAGTCATTCGGTGGCTTTATGCCTTTTCTACAGTGTAGCAAAGTTGCAAGGCAAATTCAAGATTATAGTAAAAATTTTTCATTGTGACCGCGCACCTATTTTCTCTCCCAACACCTTCAGACTGTAGATCAGAGAGAGCATCATCCATGCGGAGTGATTGTAAAGCTGCTTATCCTGTGCCTCCCACAGCATGAGAAACAGGCACAGTCCCCAGAACGCAAGGGCAGATACCATGAATGCAAAATTTTCTCGTCCATAGTCACCCTTATGAAACACCTGTGTCAGTCCTCCCGCACCCAGCAAAAACAATAAGGAGAAGAAAAAAGCTGTGGACAGGCAGGCATATTTCCAATAATATTGGCCCTCCTGGGAAAACCAATTCCACAGCAGATTCTCATTTTTCGGGTAAAGCAGATATCCCGCAGCACCCATATCTCCACAACCAAAATTTTGGCGGGCTTTACCAATAATATGTTCCACACTCCACAAATTCCCAATGTGATCCCTGATCTGTTCCCTTGCTATCTCCCGCCGCTGCTCCACATTTTCTGCGTCCAGGCAGCGGATGGCAAATCCCTCGCTGGAAGCGTATGTACCATTTTCTCCCAAGCCCAGAGCGATCCAGTATTCTACCGGCGCCTTCAGCCTTTCCACGTCCTTTTGATAAGGCAGACTTTGAAAATAAAGAGAGAAGCAAAGCGTTACAAGCAGCGCCGCCCCAAGAGTGACAACGGCCTCCTTCCAGCATTTTTTAAGTTTACCAAAAAGGAAAACACCGATCAGCAGCGCGACCAGGATCGTTCCCACAGTAGCCTTCATGATCACACCTGATCCGAAGAAGACACCCGCCAGAGCACAGTAGAGAAACCTGCGTTTCTTTTCATATCCTTTTACCAACAAGGTAACACCGAAGATACCTGCTCCTATACTTATCTGGTCAGAATAAAAGATAGAAGTATTTGCCCACAGAGGGATCCACAATCCTCCCATGATCAACGCCATCAGTGAAGCCGCTGTCGAATGTTTTTTGACAGTTTTCCCTGCCAGATAATACACACAGTAGACAACACCTACCACTTGCAGCACATTCAAAAACAGCACAAAATAATAGAGATCCATCACACCCTGCAGCCACTTTCCGGCGCGAAACAACAGTGCGAGGATCACCATACATCCTACATTGTTGTTCCACATGGCAAAATACTCCCAGTTAGTGATCTCCTCTCCCATAGCCAACGCATAGGCTGCTTCGTAAACATTCTGATAATCTGTCAACAGACTGCTGCGAAGAAGACAGGACACCACATAA
Organism: Acetatifactor sp.; assembly: GCA_022511465.1. GTDB lineage: Bacteria > Bacillota > Clostridia > Lachnospirales > Lachnospiraceae > Acetatifactor. The sequence goes on from JAFLRM010000012.1 coordinate 60,894, forward strand.
AGCGCCGTGCCAAACAGCAACAAAAAGATAGGTGTTCCGACCCTTACCAGCTTGCCCAAACCTTTGCAGTGCTTTTCTATTTGACAAAGGACGAACCACACACCTGCCCACAGCGCGACCCACACAAGGGTATATACCGCCATCCGCTTAGGGATCAGGTTATTCAATGGTTTTGTTATTGCAGCGACCAATATCATCCATATACTCAAGGAAAATATTCCCCAAAAAATTCTGATCGTCGTTCTCTTTAACAAATTCATAGGTTTCCTCTTTTGCAGGTATTGCTCATTCTCTTATTTCATTATACTTATTGGCAACAAAGATTTCTACTAAAACATGTAAAATTCTCGGAGCTTCCTAAGACCTGTCACAATGTCAGGAACTCTTTCAAAAGTTGTTCCAACTCCTTTTCCTGTGCACTGGTGAACGTTACCGGGACATTTTCAGGCACGCTGTCAATGTCCGGTGATACGATTTCTCTCACATTGTCAGACTTGTCCCGATTTCTCTCCTGCAAATTTATATTTCCAACTATCTGTGCCCTGCCGCCTATAGGCATCAGTTCCACAGTGCGTTTACCCTTGCCTGCGTGAGCATTTCTGCGGCTTCTGGCCGGCCCATAAGTCCCGCTTCCGTACAGCATCTCCATGTCTGCCTCCGTCACACCTATCCGGGAAGAGAGATGATTTTCCAGATAGTCCACCAGATTGATCTTCAGGTTTCTTCTCCGCCCCTTGACATCCAACAAAGTGGACAGGGAGAAATACAGATACAATCCCAGGAAGCTGGCTATGTAAAATGGAAGGATCTCTCCCAGCATCCTGCCCTCCATGATGCATTTACAGATACCAATCCCGGCGAAAACCACAGACAAAAGCATCAACTGTCCGGATAAATGGTACAGACTTTCAAAGGACAGCGGCCCAAGCGAGAGCCTGCTCAAAAACTTGTCCACAAACACGGGGATATTGGCCACACCATTATTCAACTGATAGCAATTGGCAAACTTCAATTTGCACTTTTTTAACAGTTTATTGTTGGTGGTAGCCATATTTTCCGTCTCCCGTATCATATTCTGATAGAGGATCGCCAAAAGCATCCTCGTCAGGACACTGACTCCGAAAAAGGTCAGCATACAGATGGTAATAACCTTTTCTTCCTGAAAAATACGAAACATTGTAATACCCCTTTTCCCATTGATGTATTTCCCTGTTTAGCCCAGTATATCGTATTTATTACTTTTTTTGTACGTTTTTTCATCGCCTTTTTATCCTCAGAACAGACAGAGCTTGTCATATATCGACAGGGAGCTGTTTTCCCGTTGCACATTTTTACTACTTCTGCTATAATATTTTTCTGTAAAACAATAGCGGGGGTTTCTTCTATGAAAAAAATCGTGATGACCGGCGGCGGCTCTGCGGGCCACGTCACGCCGAATATTGCTCTCTTTCCCTCTCTGCGGGAAGCAGGATTTGAGATTACCTATATGGGCTCTTACGATGGGATAGAAAAGCGGCTGATCGCCGATTTTGATATCCCCTATGTGGGCATTTCTACCGGCAAGTTTCGCCGTTACCTTGACCCCAAGAACCTGACTGACCCTTTTCGGGTCATCAAAGGTTTTACACAGGCCAGAAAATATTTGAAAGACAACAGGCCGGACGTGGTGTTTTCCAAGGGCGGCTTTGTCAGCGTACCTGTGGTGCGCGCTGCTGCCAGCCTTGGCATTCCCTGCATTATCCACGAGTCCGACATGACACCGGGACTGGCCAACAAGCTCTGCATCCCTGTGGCAACTAAAGTCTGCTGTAATTTTCCGGAGACCATGCGCATTATTCCCGAAGGTAAAGCAGCGCTGACTGGATCCCCCATTCGCGCGGAGCTGACACAGGGCAACCGTTTGGCCGGCCTTGATATGTGCGGTTTCAGTGCCAATCGTCCCGTGATCATGGTGATCGGTGGCAGCCTGGGCGCAGCCAACGTAAACAAAGCGGTTCGAGAGGCGCTTCCCAAGCTCCTTCCCGACTTTCAGATAGTTCATTTATGCGGCAAAGATAAGCTGGATAATCTGTATTTAAACACGGAGGGCTACAAGCAGTTTGAATACATAAAGGCTGAATTGAAGGATCTTTTTGCCATGGCGGACGTGGTTATCTCCCGTGCCGGTGCCAATGCGATCTGCGAGCTGTTGGCTCTGAAGAAGCCAAACATCCTGATCCCTCTCCCTACGGCAAGCAGCAGAGGAGACCAGCTGCTCAATGCTCAATCCTTTGAAGCACAGGGTTACTCCATTGTGATCAACGAGGATTATCTGACCACCCACCTTCTGGTCGACAAAGTTCATGAATTGTACTTTAACCGACAAAAGTACCGCGACGCCATGAGCGAAAGCAATCAGATGGACGCCATTCCTTCCATTATGAAATTGATCAACGAAGCGGCTGAGTAAACCTCAGCCGCTTTTGCGTTTCTCTATTCCTCATCGTAGAGAGCTCTGCCTCCTCCGATATATTTCGCCCTGGTACGGGCGCAGACCACATGGGCATCTCCAATCTGAGTCGTTCGGACACGTACAGGGATCGCCACATCCTTAAGGTGCATACCGATCAAAGTGTCGCCGATATCCATCCCCGCATGGGCTTTAATGTGCTCCACCGCCACCGGAGTCTCGAAAGCCTTGTAGGCTGCCGTGGCAAAGGAACCTCCTGCCTTGGGCTGGGGAATCACATTCACAATCTCGTATCCATATTTCTCCGCCGCGTCCTCCTCCAAGACCAAAGCGCGGTTCAAATGCTCACAACACTGTGCCGCCAGATAGACACCGACCTCCTGCGTCGCCTGATAAACGCCGCCAAAGACCACCTCCGCAAGTTCCGGACTGGAGAAGCTGCCAATGCCGGCACCGGCCACCTCACTGGTAGAGCAGCCCACCACGAAGAGCTGACCCTCCTTCAGTCCGGCGATCTCCAAGATCTCCTTGGCCGCCCGATATGCTTCCTCCCCGATCAATGTCATATCTTGTGTCATTTCATCACGCTTACCCTTTCCAACGTATTCCCTTCAATGCCTATCCTACCCAATCATCATATATAGTATCACCATCGCTGCCAAAAAACAAATATTTGTCACAGTGAAATATCCAAGATAAGCACCCTTTCGTTCTGGGCACTCCCTGACTACATATTTGTAGGAGATCAGGCTGGCCATAGAGGCGATCAAAGTGCCCAGCCCTCCCAGATTCGTCCCCACGATCAGACCACTGTAGTTGTCCGTAAATCCGGACAAAAGGAGCGCCGCCGGAACATTGCTGATGATCTGACTGGCCACAATAGCCGTAACGGTCTCGTTGCCGGAGACAACGCTCTGTAAAAAGTGATAAAAGGCGGGAATTCGTCCCATATTACCGATAAACACAAAGAAACCCACAAAGGTAAAGAGCAAGGAGTAGTCTACCCTGAGCAATACCTTTTTATCCATCAAAAACAGCGCCGCCAGCACGATCAAAAGTGTCGCTCCATAGGGGATCACACGCACCACCGTGAGCAGACACAGCACAAAGAGCACCAGATAGACCGACAATTTCCATCTCAAACCTGTGAGGCTTGTCCTCTCATCAAAAGAAACGGATAACCCCAAAGCCGATCCTTTTCCCCGACTCCCCAAGACCATACACCACACTGTGAGCAAGACCAAGGCCAAAAGTGCATAGGGGAACATCAGCCACAGAAATGTCCCGATAGAAATACCGGACTTAGCGTAGAGATAAAGGTTTTGCGGATTTCCCACCGGCGTCAGCATACTGCCCAGGTTGGCTGCAACAGTTTGAAGCACCACCACAGGAATTATCAAGCGATGCGCCTGATCAGGGTTCATCAGCTTCAAAACGGTAAAGGTGAACGGCACAAAGGTGATGAGCGCCACGTCGTTGGTAATAAACATGCTGAAAAAAAAACACAACGCCACCAGTATCAACACCAACTGCCTCTCTATCTTCACCTTGAGAAGAAGCCTTTCCGCAATCAACCGGAACACGCCCACCTCCTGATGTCCTGCCATGACACCCATTAAACAAAAAAGAATTGCCAGCGTCCGAAAATCGATATACTCCACATACGCCCCATCCGGCGGCACCAAAAACGCGGAAACCGCTGCCAGCAAAAGCGCAATACACAGCACAGTCTCCGTCTTTACAAAGGAAATCATTCGGTTGAAAAACCCTTTTTTCATGGACGATCACTTTCCTCTTTTGTATTTCTTTGTCTATCATATCACTCTTACCGCAAAAAAGGAATATAGTAAATGGAAAGAGACCTTAACCGATCAATACAGGAGTAATTCCTCTTATGCAGTTGTTTTCCTCTCTGCTCTTTGGGGTATCTGCCAGTCTGGATGCCCTCTTAATGGGGATCACCTATGGAATTCGCCGCGTCCACATTGGCATTTTGCAAAACCTGCTGGTCAGCGCGATCACACTGCTTGGCACCTGTCTCTCGGTGGGCTGCGGATCCCTGTTGGGCCCCTTGCTGCCCGCCTCCCTGGGAACATGGGTCGGCAGTACTGTTCTGATCCTCTACGGCTTTTACTATCTAGTGAAATCTATGAGCCGCCTCCGAAAAAAATGCCTGATAAATACAAAAACCCAAAACAGCACATCCTTTTCAAATGAACTGGAAAAAACAGATCTCCCTGCGCCGCTCTCCTACAGGAGCGCGCTGACTCTCGGCATTGCCCTGTCAGCAAACAACATGGGAATCGGTCTGTCCGCAAGTGTGGCCGGACTTACGCTGGCGCCAGCCGCCGCAATGACCATCTTTTTCTCAGTAACTTTCTTGCATCTGGGAAATCATCTGGGCAAAAGTTGTCTTTCCCAAAGGATCGGCACAGCCGCTGATCCTGTTTCCGGAGCTCTGCTTATCCTGCTGGGGATCTGGGAGCTCTTGTTCTGAGCAGCCGGCCCTTCACTGGAAAGAAATGCGAAAGCACACCGGCTTCCAAGAATAACCCTTCCAGCAGCCGTGCATACTAAGCATAAAAACGGACTTTCTGTCCTGCGCACAAAGGTCCGTCACCCGGAGGCATTATGGAATACGATCCACAGCTATCTACATCACTGACAGACAATATTGACACACTCCACAGACTTCTTCCACTGGAAAAGAGCTTTGACCTGGTGACCAGAGACTTGTATTTGGGAGACACAAAAGCTTACTGGCTGGGCGTCAACGGCTTCTGTAAGACAGAAATTTTACAACAGATTTTTTCGGATCTGCAAAATCCTATCTATACGAAGGACGATCATGTGGAAGATATCCTTCGCTACATGAACGCCAAGATCGGTTACGCCCAAGCCACGCTCACAGGTTCTTGGGATGAAATCTTGCGAAATGTCCTGAGCGGTCCTTCCGTGCTGTTTATCGACGGTTTTTCACAGGCCATCCTCATAGATGTGCGCACTTATCCCACCAGGGGAGTGGCGGAGCCGGACTCGGAGCGCATCACCAAGGGTGCCCGGGACGGCTTTGTGGAAACCATGCTGTTCAATGCCAACCTGATCCGCAGACGGGTGCGCTCCCCACAATTGACCTTCGCCATCCACAGCGTAGGCGCAGAGAGCAAGACGGATGTGACCATCGCCTATCTGGCGGACACCGTCAACAAGGAGCTGTTGCAAACACTGTCTGATACCATCGATCAACTAAACGTAACTTCTCTCACCATGGGCGCCAAAAGTTTGGAGGAGCTTCTGGTGCGCAAGAGGTGGTGGACTCCATTACCCAGCATCCAGATGACAGAGCGCCCTGATGTGGCCTGCAGCTACCTGTTGGAAGGGCATATTCTGGTAATTGTTGACAACTCTCCCGTTGTGCTGATCCTGCCCTGCACTATCTTTCAGTTTACCCAGAGCGCGGAGGACTACTACAAGAGTCCTCTGACCGGCGGATATTTTCGTCTGGTGCGCTTTGCCTGTATTCCGGTGAGTTTGCTGCTCATGCCGGTCTTTCTGCTGATCACCGCCTATTATCCACAGGTGGCCGACAGGTGGCAGCTTCTATCCACAGAGGGGTTGACCCCTCTGCGGCTGATCATCTATGTGTTTGTGGTGGAATTCATTTTAGATTTGTTCAAGTATTCCGCCTCGGTGAGCTCCAGCCGATTCTCCGGCTCCCTGTCCATTGTAGGCGGTCTGATCATAGGTGACATTGCTGTCAGTTTGAACTGGGCCTCCACAGAAGTGCTGTTCTACGCAGCTGTGACGCTGTTAGCCTCTCTGTCTCTGTCCAGTATAGAATTTTCCGATGCGCTGCGGATCTACCGTATTTTCCTGATCGCCGCTACAGCATTTTTCGGCGGATACGGTTTCTTGATCGGTGTTTGTCTGGTGCTTGTCTCCGTCATCGCCACCCCTACGTTTGGCGGCATGAGTTATTTCTGGCCGCTGTTCCCATTCAACGGGAAGGCCTTGAGCACCCTGCTCCTTCGCCGTCCCACCTCAAAGGCACAGCCCAGCCGGGTTTGGAATCGGGGGAAGGTGCACAAGTCATAAATATTGATAAAATGGGGCTGTTGCAAAATAGATGTTAATTGTCTATGGAGCAACGGCTCCATTTTTATGCCAATAATTAGAAAAGCAGGCTCCGAA
>JAFLRM010000013.1 GCA_022511465.1 Acetatifactor sp.
TTGCAGCCAATATCACTGCCAGCACGATCACGGCAAACATCGGCTTGCTCAATCCATATACCAGTGCTTCCCCATATGCTTTTTCATCCTTTGTAAAAACAACACCTGTCACCAGCGCCGCAAAAAATGCCAACACATACCCATTCACATTGGACTGACTGAGTGCTGCCCACAAGATCATTGCCACGGCAGCAATAAGCGGTGCCAGACTTCCCGCCTTTCCGAAACGATACTCTATTCTTTGTCTCTTCTTATCCATCCTGTCCTCCAATACAATAATCTATGCTATGAAAACTATAGTTACCGATAAAGCTCCTCTCTTAGACTCTATTATAAGGTACCTGCAATAAATGTGCAAACTAAATGAGACAACCAATCAAGGATATAATGTTTGCAAATTCGTTGATTTGATTATAAAAAGACCGCTTGATTTCTCAAACGGTCTAGTGTATAATTTAATCAGAAAGTGATCGGATGCAATATCCGATTGCCCTCAGTAATAAAATGACTTATAAGAATAAGCATCCTAAACTTTAGGCGGTAGAGGATGCTTATTTCTTTTTATGATTGTCTAGGTAAGACAGTGCCGCAAAGATTACCAGTAAAAGTGTAAGCACTTCTATAGTATTCATAGGGCATCACCCTCTTTCGTAAGACTAGAGGGCATCAATATCGGAAAAATGCATCCAACTTTCTTTTAAATTATACAATCCTATTATAGCATAAACAGAACAAATGTTCAATCGAAAAAGAGACTATTTTGGTATATTATAAAATAAATTCATTTAAGAATGTTACGCGAGAAAAGCCAAGAAAGGGGATTCCCGGAGCGCTGACTTGGGGTGTGTAAACAAGGAGACTGTCTTATTTATTTTATATAGTGAACCAAATCGTACGGATAATATGGTGCATCTGTAAGATTTCTATCATCTATGTTTAATATTTTTGCAATGGCACCAGCTTCAAAGCTCCAATATCCATAATATATATTTTGCTTACTTTTATGTGCTTCATAGCATCCGCAATCTTTATTATACCACTCTTTGCATAGATACTCTTTCAACAATTCTATTTTATTATCCTTGTATACCACTTTCTTCAAAGTATAAAAAGCTTCACAAAACAATAGGTTTTTGTTTTCTTCTGTTTGCTCTCCACTAAAAGAATTTATCAAAAAAGCCAATAGCCAATCGTCTATATTAGATTTTTCTAGTAAATTTTTAATTTTATCAACAGAAGTTTTTTCAATCGCAAACAAAACCGCTAATGATAGCATTTTAAGAATCTTATTGTAATACTCTGCTTCCCATACTTCTTCCCAATCATCAACTAATTTTAAATAGTCCTCTTTTAATGTCAATATATCATCTCCACGCGAATACTTAGCTATCAATATACCCAATTTTAAATCATGCATTTTCGCTTTTACTGCAAATACTCTTTCTTGCTTTACTTCTCCTCGTTCCAGTTTATCCTTAAATTTATTTATTCTTGCTAAATCTTCATTTATAAAATTATTAAAATATTCTAATTCTTTTATTCGGTCTCTCATACCATTTCCTTCCTTTATTGCAGCTTAGTTATGGTCATTGTACCATCTTCATGACAACCAAACAAGGATATTTAATGATTGCAACTTTATCTTGTTTTCCTTGCATGTATGTTAGTGTCACACCGCTAAAATAATAGGTCGGTCATTTGATCATATGGTGTCAATATAAATGCTTACGCCATATCTAAAAAATTGAAAAATAGGATTCCTAAAAGCCAAACTCCCAACTAACACATTATGTATACCTTGCAAGACTTTGCATAAAAAGGTGAGCTTACAACAGCCCTTGTGGTAGTCTTAACCTTTTCCCTTGGCTTGCGTGTCGGTGAATTGGTAACTCTTAAGTAAAAAGATTTAAGGGAAGCCTATCTGCATGTCCGCCGTATAGAGCAAAAGCAGTACGAGCAGAAGCGGAACGAGCTTGAAAAGACGCTGTATTTCAGTCCAAAAGAAGAGCGTAAAACACTGTATTTCCAGTGCCGAGTCTGGGGAGGAGACCTCTATTCCCGGACCATTTACAGAAAATGACATTTGGAGTGTATGTCTGGGGATAGAGGCCTCCGCCCCAGACAACACTCCAAACTGTCTTGCTATATTTTACCTAACGCTTAGATGCTTAAATCAACGGATACTTCTCCGTCAACGTCTGCACGATCGCACGGGCCTCCGGAACCTTCTCCTCGCCGCCCTTGATCACCAGCGCGATCGCCTCGGCAATACGATCCATATCCTCCACATTCATACCCCTTGACGTAACCGCGGGAGTACCCAGACGGATACCGCTGGTCACAAACGCCGACTTCGGATCGTTCGGGATCGTATTCTTGTTGGCCGTGATATGGGCGCTGTCAAGAAGCTTCTCTACTTCCTTGCCGGTCAGATCAAAATTGGTCAGATCGATCAGCATCAGGTGATTGTCCGTGCCGCCGGACACAATCTTGATACCGCGGCTCATCAGCCCCTTGCAGAGAGCCTGTGCATTGTCCACGATACCTTGCTGATATTCCTTGAATTCAGGAGACAGCGCCTCCTTGAAGCACACTGCCTTGGCCGCGATCACATGCATCAGAGGGCCACCCTGGATGCCGGGGAACACAGCCTTATTGAACTTGTACTTGTCTGCAACCTCCTGACTGCTCAGGATCATACCGCCGCGAGGGCCTCTCAAGGTCTTGTGGGTGGTGGTTGTTGTCACGTCCGCATAGGGGATGGGGCTGGGATGAAGCCCTGCTGCCACCAGTCCTGCAATATGAGCCATGTCCACCATAAGGAATGCTCCCACCTCATCGGCAATCTCGCGGAATTTCTTAAAATCAATGGTTCTCGCATATGCGGATGCGCCTGCGATGATCATTTTGGGCTTGCTCTCCAGCGCGATCTCCCTCAATTTGTCGTAATCGATAAAACCTTCGTCATTTACGCCGTAAGGAACAATCTTAAAATAAGTTCCGGAAATATTGGCCGGACTTCCATGGGTCAAATGTCCGCCGTGATCCAGATTCATGCCGAGGATCGTGTCGCCGGGCTGGCAGACCGCAAACTGCACCGCCAGATTCGCCTGTGCACCGGAATGAGGCTGAACATTGGCATATTCACAGCCAAATAACTCCTTTGCACGCTCTATAGCCAGCGTCTCAACCACGTCAACACACTGACAGCCGCCGTAATACCGCTTTCCCGGATACCCTTCAGCGTACTTGTTGGTGAGAGGACTCCCCATAGCTGCCATGACTGCCTTGCTCACCCAGTTCTCGGATGCGATCAGCTCAATATGACTGTTCTGGCGCTCCTGCTCATCCACAATGGCCTGCGCAACCTCGGGATCAACGTTCTTAACTTCGTCAAGTGAATACATAACCATTCCTCCTGTGATAGAAATATACTTTAATATAGTACTTTCAAACTGCCAAAATATAGTTTATGATACCACACTTGAGCCGGAAAGTCTAAAGATTTCTTTAAGATTGCTTAAGTTTTGCAAAAAAGCATTGATTTTTTTTTATTTAGTGCTATATTAAATATGGTTTTGAAAAAAAACAGGGTGAGGGAATTATGAAAAAAAATTTGAAAAACTTTTATGTAACTTACAGACATGCGATCCCCCTGTTGATCTACGGGGTCATCTATCTGGCATGGTTCCGCTATCTGGAGGTAAACACTCCTGCGCACTATCAGCTGATCCATGTGGCCGCTGACGACTATATCCCTTTCTGTGAGGCGTTCGTCATTCCATACTTTTTATGGTTTGCCTATGTAGCCGTCACGGTGGTATTCTTCTTCTTTAAAAATAAGGAAGACTACTACAAGACCTGCGTCTTCCTCTTTACAGGTATGACAATCTTTTTGATCGTGTCAACCTTCTGGCCCAACGGACACCACCTGCGCCCGGCTGTCATGCCCCGCGATAATGTGTTCACCAGTCTTTTGGGTGCACTCTACAAGGCGGACACCCCCACAAACCTGTGGCCAAGCATCCATGTGTACAATTCTCTGGGTGCACACTTCGCCATCGTCAAGAGCAAGGCTTTTGAGAAGAGAAGAGGCATCCGCATCGGTTCTCTGGTGCTGTCCTCCTCCATTATCGCCGCCACCGTGCTGATCAAGCAGCACTCCGTCTTTGATGTAGTAACCGCATTTGTCATGGCAGCTGTCATGTACGCGGTTGTATACCACTACGACATTGTTCTGATGATCCAGATGGCGCGCAACAAGAAAAAGGCAAGACCACAGATCGGTTGACACAGCATATAGGCCCTTCTCCATATAATTTTCAAAAAGGCTGTGACACTAGCTCAAATATTTAGCTAGTGCCACAGCCTCTTTTTGTAAAGAGCCTCAATTGAACTTAAACAGCTTCTGACAGATCTTATAGCCCTCTACGGAGAGTTTTCGTCCCCCCCATCCCGGTAAATTCATGGCCCCGCCCATGATACCGTGGCGCAGATAGGCGTGAAGCCTCTTGTCTTTAGCTTTTAAATACTGCCACAGCTCCTTTTTCTTCTGAAGTGCCTCCTTGGTGCCGGAGCGGATGAGCAGAACGGAGGAAACGGTAGTGATGATCTCCAGATAATTGCGCATATATTGATACAATCGCTTATTCTTGATGATCTCTGCCTTTTTCTCCACCATATAGTCCACCATCAGTTTGTTTACCTTAATCTGTTGGTCAATGCGGGAGATCATGACACTCTCATTGACAGACTGATCCTCTCTGCCGATATAATACCGGTAGAAATTTACGTCCAGATAATACATGTTCTTCACATAGGGCAGCGGCTCAAACACGTATAGGTTGTCCACATAGAAAGTGTGCTCCGGCAGACGGATATTGTTATCTCTAAGGAGCTTTGTGCGGAAGATCACGGAGTGCATCAGGATATAGTGCCCTTTCATAAAATGGTGGCAATCCTCCCAGGTAAACAGAGTGTCTTTGGGAAGAATGTGGCGGTAATGCATCACTTTCTTACGCTTTTCCCCTACCTTATCGTACACAAAGTTGCAGACCAGCATATCCAGCACCTTGTCGATACCCGTCTGCTCCCTGAGCGTAGCGAGTACCTGCATGTATGCCTCCTCCTTCACCCAGTCGTCGCTGTCCACCACCTTGAAATACAGGCCTGTGGCATTCTCAATACCGATGTTCACCGCCGAACCGTGTCCGCCGTTCTCCTTGTGGATGGCTTTCACAATGGTCGGATATTTGTCTGCGTACTCATCTGCTATCTGAGCCGTATTGTCCTTTGTGGAACCGTCATCCACGATCAGGATCTCCACATCCTCTCCTCCGGGAAGAAGGGACTCCACACATTTTCTCATGTAGCTTTCCGAATTGTAACAAGGTATCGCTATGGATAGTAGTTTCATTTATATTTCTCCTGTCCTAACTTGATATTCAAATATTTCGTGTATGCCTCGAAAGCTGCCGGTATCGGATACCTATCCTCCGTCTCCGAGGGCTCGATATACAGCCAGTCCTTTATCTTATCACCAAGCACTTCCCGCTCCAGTTCATCCACACGAACCATATATCCTTTCATGTGCCACTCTCTGTGGGAGAAGATATGTCTGGCATCGGGGAGCGGTGTGACACGGATCGTGCGAAGACCGTTCTCCGCTAAATATTGTACCACTTCTTCCGCCGTGTGAAAACCATTCAGCGAAGGAAATTCATACATTCCGGCCAAAAGCCCTCTGACGGAGCGCTTCCGGATGGCAGCCCGCTCCGCGTCCCGAATCACAAGAATCGTCTTCTCCTCAATCCCTCTTGCCTTGGGCGCTGCTTTCTGTGGGTAATCAGTTTCTCTTCCCATAATGTGTGCCATACAAAACTGCGCTATAGGGCACTCGTCACAGTGCGGAGCGCCGTTTGGGATGCAGACGCAGGCCCCCAATTCCATCAAAGCCTGATTGAAATCCCCAGGACGATCCGTTGGCAGAATGCGCCGCATCTCCATCTCCACGGCTGACTTCACCCTGGCGTCCGAAATAGGACTGTCGTCCGCTCTAAGCCTTGCGATCACCCGCAGGACATTGCCGTCCACAGCCGGGTTTCTCTCCCCATAGGCGATGGAGGATATGGCTCCCGCCGTGTAGCTTCCGATCCCCTTCAGCCTGAGAAGCTCTTCATAGTCCGAGGGCATCCGTCCGCCGTACTCCTCCATGATCTGGACGGCTGCTTTCTGCAGGTTGCGCACACGGTTATAATAACCAAGCCCCTCCCACAATTTTAAGAGTGATTCCTCCTCCGCATTCGCAAGACTTTCAATATCCGGAAATGCCTTCATAAACCGTTCAAAATAAGGCTTTACCGCCTCCACCCTGGTCTGCTGCAGCATGATCTCAGAGACCCACACATGATAGGGCGTGGGATCCTCCCGCCACGGCAGGATCCTTCTGTGTCCGTCGTACCACGCAAGGAGCGGCTCAGGGACAGCCCCCAGATCACCCGGCAGATACACCGGAAGAGAGTTTCGAATGCTTAAACTCTCCGGTGTCACCAGGCAATCGTACGCCACGATCTCCACACCCTGCTCCTTCGCCCGAAGCAGCACTCTTGCAAACGCCTCGTGAGTAACCACGTTGGGGGTGACGTACCTCGCCCCCTCCATCTGAACCACGAAACATACAAATACTCGATAGCCATCCTTTTTTGCCTGAATCAACTCCTCCACATGCTTAACCGCACGCTCCGTAGGTGCGTCCGGGAAGCGCACCACGCCGTCCTCCTCCAGGGTCACGCCCTTCACTTCCATGAAGATGCGTTCTAACTCCTCCTTGGCTTTATCGTCTGTTTCTCTTTCACTTTGGTCGCACTTCGCCGTCTCTATATAAAAATCAAAGCGGGAATTGCCATACTTGGTCTCCGGCCGCACCACACGCAAATGAGGAAAGAGTGCCCTCGTATGAAGCCACTCCTCCACCACCCTGTTAGGTGCCTGGGAATCCATGTTGATCAGGCGTTCCCCCTTCTCCACCGCCACCAGGTCATAGGCCGTGGAGCGCTCAGGATTGTCACTTTTCTCCAAGTATACTCTCGCACCCGGCACCAGAAGTTCTCTGCAGCGGCCGGTGTTCTTCACATGCACGGTTTCTCTTTGCCCCTCCACTTGTACATAGGCGATAAAGCGGTTGGGGCGTTCCACAAATTCAGCCGGTACGATATGCCGATAATTCATTGGTAAACTGTTCACTCCTCCTATCCCTGCGATAGGGCACCCTGGCTGCGGGTACCTCCTGTGACGCGCTCAAAGTGTGCACGGACTGATCGTCGAAAAAAATCTGTGCGCCAAAGGCTTTGAGAAAGTCCTTCTTCTCCAGACCACCCAGAAAAAATGCCTCATCCACTCTCACATTCCATGCCCGCAGCGTCCGGATCACCCTCTCGTGGGCAGGCGCACTCCGCGAGGTCACAAGCGCTGTCCGTATTGGGCAATTTTCCAGCCCGATCCTACTCTGCAGATCGGAGAGCTTTCTGAGAAAATGTGCGAAAGGTCCTTCCTCCAAAGGCCTTCTCGCGTTGAGCTCCTCGTTTCGCTCAAAGGCGATCAATCCTTTCGCCTTGAAGATCTGCTCTGACTCATCGGTAAAAAGCACGGCATCCCCGTCAAAGGCAATGCGGATCCTGGAATCCTCGTCCGTGTCATCGTAGGTGCGCTCCGTACAAATGATCCCTGCTGCAATCCCGCTGTCGATAGCGCTCTGGACGTCATCCTCGCAGGCAGACAAGAAAAGGTCCGTGTGAAATGCGGTCAGGTAGGGAGCCAGCGAGGCGCCGCTGACCAGCACCGCCCTAGTGATGGGGAGCCCATAGTGCTTGATCGTGTTAAACACTCTGAGGGAGGTGTCCGGGCTGTTGTGGGACATAATGACCACCTCCACCAACTGTCCGTGATCATTCAGACCGAGAAGCTGCTTGATCAGCCGAAACCCCGGTCCCGGCTTCAAGACTTCCTGCTCATGCTCCACCTGATATCTGCAGTATGCCTCCACGCCCTGACGCTCAAATATTTCATTCTCCACTGTGAGGTCAAACAGCGCTCTGGATGAGACGCCGATGACCATCCTGTTATCCAATCGCTCCGACATATTCCGCTCCTTTCTGACTTCACAGGACACCATGCACAAGCGTGCCGGTATCCGGCCGTCCGGAGAACCTCTACCATCAGAAAGAAACGGTCAGAGCCTTGCCTTAGCTAGTAAATACGATGGCACTCGTACTTCTCCATAGTAAGAAGGCAGGTTCTCAGAGATTCATAGCGCTTCTCCGTGTCCCCCTCCTCCACCTCGATGTCACAGGCAATGGCCATGGTGGTGATCATATCGTCCGTGATGCGGTGATGGAGTCCCGCCAGAATGTTCAGCTTCTCCTCGTAGGAGTCAGCATCCAGAAACTCCAGCACCAAGGGATCAAGATTGAGCTCCTCGGTCTCTGCATGGGAGGGCAGCGCCTCTGCAGTCTGTGTGACTGACACAATCTCCCTGTGCTCCAACTTCTGCTCTGCAGAAGCCGCCTGCGCCACCGACTCCTTTGCCTGACGCTCGCTTTCAGTCCCCTGAAGCGCAAAACGGAACTCCTGCTCTGCGTCCGGATATTTCTCCCTATCCACCCTGCTCGTAAACATGGAGAGGGGTCTCGCGTAGGTCTTAAAGTCTCCGTACAGCGCCTGATAGATCACCAGCTGCTCACCCGTCTCGGAATGCTCTGCGATCGCTACTATCTGATATAGGTTCCCTTTAAAATGTTTATAGATTTCATGGGGTTTGGGAATAAATGACATTTGCGGACTCCTTTCCAAAATCATATCTTTGATCTACAAAAGAGTATACCCCATTCCCGCAAAAAAGTCATGCAATTCTTGTCATTCTGCCAAAAGAAAATGGTATTCGAAGGTACATCCTTCCGCCGCGAAGGAGAGTGCAGCCATCTGTCCTGCAAGCTCCTCCCGTTCGACCTGCTCCATCTGATCGATCTTTCTGTGGTGTACCGTGACCGTGTAGGCCCTGTTCCCCTCTCCGTCCACCACTCTGGTGAGCGTCACACCGCTGTTCATGCAGCCGATCCCATTTAAAAACTCCCCCACGTCACTCACAAATTCCCGCTCCAATCCACGATAATAACGCTCCGCCTCCCTCTCATCCATTCTCTCTTTGCTGTGTACGGTGAAGGCGACAAGAAGCGCCGCTGTAAGCACCAGTGCCAGAGTCATCACATAAAATAATATGTTTCTCACAAGCTTTCTACTCATCTCATTTTCCTCCTTTGCTTTCGTTGCTGCTGCTCTCTTCTGAATCTATCCTACAAAAAACTAAGTCCCATAAAACTCTCTTAAAGTTTTACGGGACTATACTTTTCAAAAATTATGTCCGGAAAATTATGTCTTGATGTCAATCGACACAGAAACAGCCGCTTTTCAGGGTTTACAAGAGCATCCAATCCCCAGACCACCAGGACCGGTATGACAGCATACACCGAGGGATAAATTGTCACACATAACATCCATGCCCGGGAAAGCCGCCCTAATTTCCTCAAGCCAGCTGTTGGTGGTCTCCTCGTCAGCGCTGGAGGCAGCCATCAAATATACCTCCCCCTTGTCACACTTCTCCTTGAAGGTCGTCTCCAGATCATGCTTCATGGCATCAATCATACAGCGACGCATCTTGAGCGTGCCACGGCACTTCTGGAACACGTCCAGTGAGCCTATGTCAAACTTAAGCACCGGCTTGATATTCAGAACTGTTCCGAGGAAAGCCGTCGTGGAGGTGACTCTGCCGCCCTTTTTCAAAAACTCCATGGTGTCCACACCGATATAGATGGTCATCTCCGTCTTAGATGTCTCCAAACGCTCCTTGATCTCCTCCGCAGAATATCCCTGATCGATCAACTCCAGCGCATCCAGGATCGAGCGGTGCAGAGGGGTAGCCACTCTTCCATTGTCCACCACGAACACTCGTCCCGCGTAGGGCGCTTCCTCCGCCAGTGCGGCCGCCGTCATGCAGGAGCCACTGATACCGCTGCTGATGGGGATATATAGGATCTTCTCGTACTCCGAGAGAGCTTCATCCCAAATATCCTGCACACTTATAGGAGAGGGCTGTGAGGTGGTGACATTGCTGCCCTCCCTGATCTTCTTAAAAAATTCCTCTCTGGTAATGTTCACATTCTCATAATAGCACTCATCGTCAAAATAAAAGGGCATGGGAAGCACCCTAATTCCCAGGCGTTTGGCCTCCTCCTGCAAAATACTGCTATGACTGTCCGTGACCACTCCGATATCTTTCATTGCTGCTTCCTCAACTCTTCCTCGATTTTAACACTATTCACCCCGGCTCTACCTGACCGTACTGCGGTTGTACTCCATATTGATGTCCCGCAGCTCTTTCTCCCCGTCTATGTATGGCTGATAGAGAGAATCCACACTTCCGCCGCCAATATTGTCGCAGCCGTTGCAGAAATCACAAGCTCCCCCACATACCGCAAGGGCCTCCGCCACAATCTTCATCCGCTCCTCGCGGGTTGTGTCCTTGATCAATAACGATCTCATAGCTTGAACTTGTGCACCTCCTTATACATATAAAATAGCACAGTCACAAAAACGCCGCAATAGTTTTTCCCTGCCAAAAAACGCCTATAAGATCTCATGTTCCTCACTCATGATCACCAGTCTGTCCGCCAGCCTGCGGGCAAATTCCTCATCATGGGTGGAAATGAGCAGAGTCTTTCCCGCCTCTTTAAGTTCCATCAAAAAATCTGTCAGCCACTCCCTCGTGCGCCTGTCCAGCCCTGCCAGCGGCTCATCCAGCACGAGCACCTCCGGATTCATGGAGAGAATACAGGCCAAGGCAGTCTTTCGCTTCTCACCGCCGCTCAGATGATAAGGCGCGCGATCCCGCAGCTTCTCCAGTTTTAAAAGACTTATCACGTCCTCCACCCGCACTACGACCTCCTCCTCGGACAAGCCCATCTGCCGGGGGCCGAATGCGATCTCTTCCCACACACTCCCGCAGAAGAGCTGTATATCCGAATTTTGGAAGACAAAACCCATTTTCTGGTGAAACCATTTGGAGAAGCGGCTGTCCTTTAACGTCTCCTCCGTAATCTCTCTCCCATGGAAGAAAAAACGCCCTTCCTCCGGGAAAATCAAACCGTTCACCAGCTTGAGCAATGTAGACTTTCCGCAGCCATTGTCCCCCATGAGCGCCACACACTCTCTCTTGCAAACGCAAAGTGACACATAGCGCAGAGCGATCTGCCCATCATAGGCGAAGCATACTCTATCTAATTCTATCAGCTTTTCCTTTTCTTCCGTCACACAATAGCCCTCTCTAAGTAGATAAACCATATTGTCACAAACGTCACCAACAAAAGATACCACACATCCCTCTTTAGGGAGAAACAAAAATGACGCGGCCTGTGGTACGTCCCTTCAAACCCTCTGCAGACCATAGCTCCATACATCTCCTCGCCCATCTCCTTTGATTTCAAAAAAGCCACCCCCGGCACACCGGCAAACGACTGGGTCCGGGAACGGTTTTTTCCGACCGAACGCAGACTTAGCGCAGAAAGCATGCCCAGACAAATATCTCCCAGAAGCACAATGTATTTCAGGGTGATATCCAGAGTAAAAAGGAAAATATCCGGCACACAAAAACTGCGCAGGCTCTCCGTGATGCGGTTCCACGATGTAGTGGCCGAAAGCATCTGGATCAGTCCGACAGAGAGAAACACCTTGCCGAAAATGTTTAGTATCGCTCGGGGGGATCCCATAAAAAAGGCCGGCACCATCAAAAGTAGGGAGAAAAGCGCCGCATAAAATGCTGTAAAAAAACATCTTCTCAAAGTCTTGCTCGGCAGAAAACACAGCCGCACCAAAAAACCCGCCAATATGGTGAGAGAAAAAAACCAGTTGCGGGAACAGGCGATCAGCACGATCAGGTAGAGAGTATAAAAAACTTTCACGGGAGCACTGGCTCCCATATCGCCAATGCTCCCGCCTGCTCTCATCTTTACAAGGACGCTCATCAGACGAAGCATACTCTTTACAAGAAAGCCGTCCCGTCCCCCTGCCGGTGTATATGTCTCTTCCTCTCTCATCCATTTAGGAATGGAAGTTGTGTCACTCATTCTCATCCTCCGCTCAAACTCCCTGTCCGGCATAATCGGTCTTGTCCTTCATAGCAGCCGCGATCAGCCGAAATAGGATCACCGCGATGGCCGCACCGATGACAGCGGAAAGAATATAGCCCAGTGTATCCGGAAGTCCCGCCACC
Source organism: Acetatifactor sp. (assembly GCA_022511465.1). GTDB lineage: Bacteria > Bacillota > Clostridia > Lachnospirales > Lachnospiraceae > Acetatifactor. Next base: position 12,320 of record JAFLRM010000013.1, read on the forward strand.
GTGTAGTCCGGCAGAAGCGCCAAAAACGGTGAGCCGTCTGCCATACCTGCAGGCGTATATCCCAGCGCTGTACCTCCGCTCACCACTTCCGCAATCTCGTCAACACCCCATTCCCCCCACGCGGTACCCTCCGCAATCAGTCCCAAAGGAACCAGACAGACGAGTCCTGCCAGCAGGAAATAGACAGGGCGCTTATTCATCCGCTTTCCCTCGCGGATCATTCCGGGGGAAACCCTGGCCACAAAGGAGAACACAGCCACGGTAAAGAATAACTCCGCCAATCCAAAGAAGGTCAGATGCCCCACCATCATGGCGGGAATCGCCACATTTAGACCGTAAGGACAGTACAGAGCCTGCCCGGAAGCGTCATGGAACAGGTATGGCTGTACGCCAAACTCGATGGCCGTACAGAGTGCTGCGGCATTGATCCCTGCATAGGAGCCCACCGCCGCCCCGATATAACGACCCATCCCGCCTTTGACCGCCCGTTCAAACAGCCGACAGACTCCATATCCCACATAGGGCAGTACAAATGCAATGTTAAAACAGTTAGCGCCAAAGGCAAGTATACCTCCGTCCCCAAAGAGAAGCGCCTGTATCAAGAGCGCGATGGTGACCGCAATACATGCGGCGTCCGGCCCTATCATCAGAGCGATCAGCGTGCCTCCCACAGCATGCCCCGTGGTACCTCCGGGAAGCGGTATATTGAACATCATGCTGACAAAGGAAAAGGCAGCACCCACTCCCAAAAGGGGCATTTTCGCCCTGGGGATCTCCGCCTTCACTTTCCGGACAGCATGTGTCCACACCGGCACCATAGCTGCCGTCATCACCGCACAGGTCTGCGGACTTAAGTAATTCTCCGGTATATGCATAAAGACCTCCCGATAGTAGTTTGTCCCTCATTTCTACCATGATGATAGCATCACGACCCAGGGCATGCAAGCCTACCGGGGGGTTAATTTCTGAACCCATTCTTAATGTTGTGTCATATTTATGTAATATTTATCCATTTTTGTCAGTACGTGGTATACTGTACCTGAAAAAAGAAAACTATAATTATTTCATACGGTGAATGATCATGTGGAAAATATTATTCTTTTTTACAGGTGTATCTTTTTATATGGAGGCAGTGTATCATGTAAGCTGCTTTGGACTTACGTCCGTTCGGCCCCTGCTTCCCTTGTCCATATGTTTACTCTTTGCATCAACCTGCTCCCTGCTCGTCGGTTTTCTGCGCAGCAGGATCAATAAAATCATATTTTGGAGTTTTCTGGCCGTAGAGTTTCTGCAATTTTCTTCACAGCTTGTATACATCAAGTTATTTAAGCAGCCTCTGCTCGTGTCTGCCGCCACCAACGCAGGTGCCGACGCATTGACTACTTATTGGCGCGAGACTCTGGTTGCCATTGCAAAATGCACCGGCTACCTTCTGCTCTTTGCGATGCCGCTTGTGTGTGCCGGCATTCTTCTGAAGACAAAAGTGATCACTTTAAAAAGCCACTCATTTCCTGAGCGGATCCAGAATATCGCCCTCTTGACGGGTGTCGCATCCCTGCTGGTATCGGCGCTGGTGATCGGATATCAGCGGGAAACTGAGTATTACGAGGTGTACAGCTCCTTCTATGATCCGGAGGGTGTCTTCGCAGAGTATGGTGTAATATCCGCCTCTATCCGCGATTTGACAGGAGATGTGCTTCCACAGATATCGTATTCGCTGGATGTCTGGGAAGAGGCACCCACCGTGGCGGTAAACCAGCCTTCTGTTGCGGCTTCCGCCGACTCCATGTCAGTGGGTGATATCAAACAAGGTGCTGATCCTTCCAAGACAACTCCCGAAATTGACACCTCCCCCCATGTGCTGCCCATTGACTTTGACGGCCTGATCGCTTCCGCTCCCTCCAATGAGATTGCGAAGCTGGCACAATATATGCAGAGCATGACGCCCACCAACAAAAATGATTACACGGGAATGTTTGAGGGTTACAACCTGATCTACCTGACGGCAGAGGGCTTCTCCCCCTATGCGGTGGACGAGACCTTGACACCCACCCTGTACAAGCTGATCCACTCCGGCTTTGTCTTTGAGGATTACTATGTGCCACTGTGGTACACCTCCACCAGCGACGGCGAATTTATCAACTGCACCGGCCTGGTTCCCACGAATCAGCAGTTTAACATGCTCCGCAGCTCAGAAGTAGCCATGCCCTTTACCCTGCCGTCCTACTTTGCAGCGGAGGGCGTGAAGAGCCATGCATATCACAACAATTCGCTCTCCTACTATGATCGTCATCTGTCCCATCCCAATCTGGGCTACAACTTCCGCGCCTGCAAGCTGGGCGATCTGGAGGAATCCGTCTGGGGAGGACAGGTATTCGCCATGGAGAATGCCAACGCATGGCCTGCCTCCGATCTGGATATGATGGCGGCCACCATTCCGGAATACATAGATGAAGACCGCTTTCATGTATATTATATGACGGTCTCCGGGCACATGAACTATGATTTCCGGGGCAACCGCATGTCCTCCAAACACAAGGACGATGTAGCTGACCTCCCTTACTCGGAGGAGGGACGAGCCTACATTGCCTGCAACATGGAGCTTGATGCGGCACTGGCCTATCTGATCGAGCAGTTGGACGCTGCCGATAAACTGGAGAACACGGTGATCTGCCTCTCCGCTGACCACTATCCCTACGCCATGGACACTGACCATCTGGAGGAACTGGCTGGAAAGTCATTGAATGGCACTCTGGAACTCTACCGGAACAACCTGATCTTGTGGAACAGTGAGATGGAAACCGTGACGGTGGAAAAGACCGCGTCCTCGCTGGACCTTTTGCCGACACTGCTCAATCTGTTTGGATTTGACTATGATTCCCGACTCTATGCCGGTCGGGATATCCTCTCTGACAGCGCACCTCTTGTCGTGTTCTCCGACCGCAGCTTTATCACGGATCGGGTACAATACTATAAAAAAGAAAAAAGTACCGTCTGGACAGACGGTACTGAAACAGATGATGAATATTTTAATGTGATCCAAAGGCAGGTACGAAGCCTCTTCAACTACACGGACAGTATTTTAAACAACGATTTCTACCGCTATGTGGAAGAAGCTCTCCCCGAAGAGTACCGCTCTAAGATCGATCCGGAGTGGATTGCTCCTCGCCCTCCTGCACCTGTGTCAGAGTGAGCTGCAGAAGAGTTCCTGCAAAAGTTTTTTAGAACCGGATCACCTCCGGCTCGCTGGTAAAGGATGAAAAGGTCGCTATAGCATCCTCAAAGTAGAGTACCTCCGTGTTGTCGTCCGCGGGAGAATACATTGCCTTCAGGTTGGGATAGCTGTCCAACATGTGCTCCTTGGCCTCCACTCTCTCGTCGCGCACCAGCTTACCGGTCACACGCACCCACTTCTCACCGTTGAAGGCACACAGCTCCACCTTGGAGTTCTTCTGGATCTGCTTTGACACATCCTTCACCTTTCCGGTCTGGATGTAGAGCTTGCCCTCGAAGATATCCACCGTTCCAAACGGACGGACACGGGGCTGGTCTCCCTCCACCGTCGCAAGATAATAAGCGCCGCACTCCTTCAAAAAATCAAAAACTCTCTGCATTTTATTTTCCTCCTAAAATTATCGTAGTGTCTCTTTGATCAGGTTCCCATCTTCTTGCACACGTCAATCCAAGCCTTACTGCCTGAAATGCGCTCCAGTTCCTCAATGGAAAGCTCCACTGCGCTGTTGTCGCTTCCGCAGGCGGGGTAGACCATGTCATACTGACGCAACGACTCATCCAAATAGACATCTACACCTTCGTTTCTCCCGAAGGGACACACTCCACCGACGGCGTGGCCGACAAGCTGCTCCACCTCATCCGGTGTGAGCATCTTGGCCTTGGTGGAAAACTGAGCCTTGTACTTGCCATTGTCTATCTTCCAGTCACCGGCGCAGAGGATCATCACCGCCTCCTCTCCCACCTTGAAAGTCAGGGATTTGGCAATTTTACCCGGCTCCGTTCCCACAGCCTGAGCCGCCAGCTCGACGGTGGCACTGGACACTGCAAACTCCTTGATGCGATCACCAAGACCGCACTTTCTCACATATTCTGCCGCTTTATCGAATGACATTGGTATAACTTCCTTTCCCACTTCACATTTAACATCAATAATACTCTACACTCTAAAATCTGTCAATTCCATCTAAGTAAAACCAGCTATTGTAATTTTGTCAAAAGTATGGCATAATACATGGCGTAACAGTTGTGCCGCCATATTTGCATTTTTCTTTCTTTATTTAATCATATAGGAGTGGTTTTATGCCGAACCAAAAGAATACAAGACAGGCAGCCCCCAGGCTGTCCAATGAAAAGATGAACCAGATCACGAGGGAATCCATCTGCCGGGCCATGCTCCTGCTCCTAAAGGAGAAGGACTTTCAGAGCATTTCCATCACGGAGCTGACCCAGAAAGCGGGCGTGTCCCGCAACGGTTTCTACCGCAATTATGATGCCAAGGAGGATATCCTGAGCGAGCTGATCGCCACCTTCAACAAGGGGCTCTTTATTGCCATCGGCTCCCCCGTATTCGGACAGGGTGCCCTGGAGTGGTACCATCACCTCTTCTCCGTCCTGCGCAGCCAGTCAAATACCCTGATACGATTGATGGATGCCGGCGCCAGAGGAGAGTTTCTTCAGACTACGTCGGTCCATCTCTTAAAAAGTCACCCAAACGCCTCCACGGAGGATCACTACCGTCTTCTGGCGTGGAACGGCGCCCTATTAAACATCATCCACGACTGGCTTTACTCCGGCATGAAGGAGAGTGATGAGAAGATGGCTCTCCTCTGCAGCGGACTGTTGTATTCCTTCTAAAACAATTTTTCACATCCGCACAACCTTGTCCGCCAGTTGTATGGTAGAAGGCCTGTGGGCGATCATCAGGATCGTCTGTCTCCCCTGAAGCTTTCTCATAGCGTCATTTACCAACTGCTCCGACTCGTTGTCCAGAGCCGAAGTGGCCTCATCCAAAAGAAGGATGGGGGCATTTTTCAGGATTGCCCTGGCGATGGCGATCCGTTGTCTCTGCCCGCCGGACATATTGTTGCCCCGCTCACCTACAATTGTGTCATATCCATTCGGAAATTCCATGATAAAATCATGTGCATTTGCCAGCTTTGCTGCCTGCATCATATCCTCTTTGGTGGCGGAGGGGTTCCCCAGCAGGATATTCTCCCCGATAGTACCTTGGAACAGATAAGGCTCCTGGGGAACATAGGAAATCTGTCTGCGCAGTTCCGCAAGCGGTCGTTCCCGCATCCTTATGCCGTTTAACTGCAAATCTCCCGTCTCTATCGGGTACAGTCCCAGAAGCAGCTTGGAAAGAGTGGTTTTGCCGCAGCCTGAAGGTCCGGTGATGGCTACACACTCTCCTTTTTCCACTTGAAGTGAAAAATCTTTCAGCACCTCCGTGTCCTCACTGTAGGAGTAAGTTACGTTTTCCACCGAGATTGCCACACTTTTCTCTTTCTCCGGCAAGATGCGGATGTCCGCACGATCTGCCCTCTTCGTATACCAGTTCTCCGGCTCCCTCTCCTCGTCCAGAAAACTGAAGATATTCTGCGCGTTGGCAAGACACCCCACCAGCTCCGGCATATATTGCCCCATCATCAAAAATTGATAAGTAAACGAACCGTACATGGTATAGATTGCTGTCAACGCTCCGAGAGTCGTATACCCTCTGTTCACAAAGTAAATGCCAAGCATCAAAAAAAACAGAGAACAGAGAAGTTCAAATCCCCTGTCCATGCTCTCCAGACAAGCGGTCAGTATCGTCTTTCCCTTATATTTTTTCGCATAACTTTTATTCTCCTTCATAAAGTCCTTCAGTATCCCCTTGCCGGCCCGATACATCCGAACCTGTTCCATGCCTTGCAAGAGATCGGACAGACGGCTGGTCATCCTACTGTTACACTGGGAAAGGTCTTTGCTGACCTTGTGCATAGGCTTAACCAGCAGCATATTTCCTCCCAGCATGACCAGATTCACCGCAACCAGACACAGAGTCAGATGCCAGCTTAAGAAAAACATTGGGATCAGGTACACCACAACCTGCAAAAAGGGCATGATCACCCGACGGAAGCGAGAACCATAGATCGCCCCCATACCATTCAGATCATAGGAAACCTTGGAAATGATCTCCCCGCTGTGATGCTTCTCGTAGTAGGTGTATGGCAGACGCATCTCTGTCTCCAGGACTGATTCCGCCAAGACGCCGTACACTCGCTTAGCCTCCACGTTATACGCGATGGTAGCGAGCCGGTAACAGAGTAACGACGCCACTCCCACCGCCACGATCACCAGAATGGTAGCGGCAAGGGTCTGGTATGCACCGGTCTGGGCAATATCCACCACACTCTTCATCAAAAGAGACTTCATCACAGAGAAGAGGGATGATGTTACACTCATCATAAAAATGGCAAAGAGATACACCGGAAGTCTCCTGCCCATTACCTTCATAGATCGGATAAATAATTGAAAGTGATTCATGCTTCCTCCCCTCTCAAGGGTATTGTCCCTGCAGGCCCTACCGTGTACAACCGCCGATATACTCCGCCCTTCGCCATCAGCTCCTCATGGGTACCACTCTCCACAATACGCCCGTTCTCAAGCACCATGATCCGATCACAGTCCCTTATGGTAGAAAGCCTGTGGGCAATGGTGACACATGTATGCCCCATACTCATATTTCGAATAGCTCTCTGAATCAGCTGCTCCGTCTCCACATCGATAGCGGAGGTGGGCTCGTCCAAGAGAAGGATCGGTGCATCCTTTAAGATCGCTCTTGCTATGGAAATCCTCTGCTTCTGCCCACCGGACAGGATCGCTCCCCGCTCTCCCACGAGAGTCTGATAGCCCTCAGGCAGTGTCATGATAAAATCGTGGATCTCCGCCTTCTTACATGCCTCAACAATCTCTTCATGGGTGGCGCTCCTGTTTCCGTAAGATACATTCTCCTCAACGGTGGCAGGAAAGAGAAAAACATTTTGGGACACCAGCGCGATCTGCTCTCTGGCCGCCTCCAGATCCCACGCTCCAAACTGCCTGCCAAAGAGCTCATAAGCTCCTTCATCAGGCCGATAGAAACCGCAGAGAAGATGGAAGATCGTACTCTTTCCGCCTCCCGATTCCCCCACAAAAGCCACGTTTTCCCCCTTCTTTACCTGAAAGGAGATTCCATGAAGCACATCCGTCTCCCGCCCATAGCCAAACCAGACATCCTGAAAGCGGATAGCTACATCCCCAAAAAGAGGTGTGGTCTCTCCCCCACTGTTTTCTTCACCAGCGGATAATATCTCCTCTATTCTGCCTACGCACACAAACAGTGTGGAGGCATCCACAAAGGCAAAGGGAAGGCCGATGAAGGCATCCACAAACTTGTTCAACACCAGAATAAAAGCCACCAGATTCCCCAAGCTTAAAATTCCATCCTTCACCAGATAGATGGCATACACTGCACAGATAATGTTAGGGAGCCACTGGATCAGCCATTTGACTATATACACTGTGTTAGAAATTCTGGTACGCTTTCCCTCGTTGTCCACCAGATCCTCTGCCGCTTTGCGCATCTTCTTTCGAAAAACTTCCTCCAACCCAAAGGCCCGCAGGATCAGAACGCCGCTGACCGCATCCTGCGCGATCTCCGTCATGGTGTCGGACTTTTGCCGGTAAACCTTATTCAGACTCTCTATCTTTTTCACAAAACGGTTGGCGATCCAGAAAATAATTGGATAGCAGAGAGCCAGAAGCAAAAGCAGGCTGAAGTTTAACCTGCCTATGTAAGCAGCGTAAATAACCACTGCGATCAGGTTGGTGATCATCTCCGGCAGCGTGGTGTCCAAAATACTGATGATCTCACTGATGTCTCCGATCATCTTGTTTAGAACCGTAGCCGAATGATTGTTGTCAAAGAAAGAATATTCCATTTTGTACAGCTTTTCAGCCACCCTGCCCTTGTACTCCGTGCAGACCAGATTGCCATAATGAGATGCTGCAGCCCTCTGTAAGAAAGATGCCACAAAACCAGCCGCCGTCAAAACCAGAAATTGCAGCAGAAAGGCCTGAAAAGCCACTGCGTTTCCCACTGTCAGCTCGTCAATCACAGTACTGATGATATCGTTTCCACGCACGATCGCGAAGTTGACCATTGCAGTCAAAATCATCTGTACTAGCAGAAGAAAGCTGTATTTTCGCATGCATTTGTAAAAGTATTTTTTCTTCATGATGTCTCCTGTAAGTCTTTTATGAACAGTATACCAAAATACCCCCCCTGTCAAGAAAAATCAGGTGTCACATTACAATATTGTCTTGACAGTATGTATTATTTGTATTACTATAGTTAATACAAATATTTTTATTGATCATTATCTGCAATAGGAGGAATTGCTTATGATCATCTCCATACGGGACTCCTCAGAGATTCCTATTTTTCAACAGATTCACAATCAGATCATACAGGGCATCTCGGACGGCAGGCTTAAGCCGGGGGAGCAGCTTCCCACCGTGCGGGCGCTGGCGGACGAGATCGGCATCAACGCCATGACGGTGAGCAAGGCCTACCAGCTTTTAAAGCAGGAGGGTTATATTCTGGCGGACCGCAGAAACGGCGCCAGAGTCCGGGACGATTTCTCTCAGGTCAGGGGGTTGTCTCCCTTAAGCCGGGAACTATTGCAGCAGATCATCTCAGAGGCCAAGGTCAGCGGAATGAGCAGGTCAGAGTTTCTCTCACTTTGCAGTGAATTATACCCTGAGAACGGCGAGAATCCCGCAGAAAGGAGTAAGCTATGTTCAATCTTATCATAAATATTTTTATGTTTATCTGTATGTATCCGACGCTCCTCATCCTGTACTTTTCTCAAAAGTCGGCCGGTGAGGCCAGAGGTAGCGCGTTGTTTGGCATTCGCTACTCCCCCGATTGGCTGTCCAAAGAAGAACTGACTCAGATACAGCAAACCTACCGGCGCAGGATGAAGCGCTATACGATCGCTCTGGCACTGTCTCCTTTTGTGTTCCTGCCGATTCCCTACATTTCCATCTCTATCACCCTGTGGATGGCATGGCTCCTTATTGCGATTGTCCTAATGCTCCTTCCCTACGCCCAGGGCTTTAACCGGATGAAGGCATTAAAACGCCTGCGTGCAGTACCCGCCGAACAGTCAAACAACACTCTCTACGAGATAAAGGACGCAGGGAATATCCGCACACTGTATCCCGCAGATTGGTTTCCTCTGGTGGCTATCAATCTGATCCTGCCCGCCTTCACCCTCTTCCACTTTCGCGGAGAACGGCTCTGGTCTTATAGCATAGTCATCCTGACCTTTTCACTGAGCACCCTTCTGCTGGTGGGGTGCGCACTCTGGATGGATCGCATGAAAACACAGGTCATCAGCCGGGATAGCGACATAAATGTGAACTTTGCCCGCGCGAACAAAAAGCTCTGGAAAGGTTTTTGGCTGGTAAACTGTTGGGCTATGACGGCATACACTGCCCTGATGTTAATTTACCTCTTGTCTCCCAACCCTTCCGATCGGATGAGTTTCTATCTGATCCTGGGCGGGAGCATCGGTCTCTGTATCTTTATGTTTTTGCTGATTGCCCGCCTCGCTGCCAAAATAACCAGGCTGAACCATCTTTACGACGAGAAGGCGGACTTTGTCCCTGAGCAGGATGAGAAGGGCTGGATCGGCGGCATCTTCTACTATAATCCGCAGGACCACCACACCATGGTTGCAAATCGGGCAGGCATAGGCACCACATGCAATATGGCGACACCTTTTGGAAAGGGGATCGCTATATTCACCGCTCTGTGTTTACTTGTGATCCCCCTCTCCTCCATTTGGCTCATGCTGGAGGAGTTTACTCCCCCGAAACTGACGCTGCAGGACGATGCCCTGATGGCATCCCATATCAATGCGGAGTACACCGTTCCTCTGGAGGATATCGAATTTCTGGCACTTCTCACAGAGCTCCCAAAGAGTACCAAAGTAGTGGGCACCAATATGCCCGCACTGGAGAAGGGAACTTTTAGAAACAGCACTGACGGACGTGTGCAGGAATGCTTAAACCCCATGCTTGAGTATTTCCTGCGGGTGGAGACCGCAGACACCATCTACTATCTAAGCAGCTACGATGATGACGCTACTCTGGAAATTTATGAGAGCCTGTGTCAATAATGACACAGGCTCCTCACTCACTCTATTCGCGTGCTATACGGTGCAACACACTATCCATTCACATATACATTCATCACTTCTCGGATATCCAAATATTCCTCTAAAATTTGCATTCCCCCATAAGTCTTGTTAAAACGGGGATCCATCTCAAAATGAACCCGGCTCTCCCTTCGTTCCCCCGGAAGCACCAACGCAGAGAGAGTCACCGGATAACTGACTTCCCCGTCCATCTCCCTCTCTCTCATCTCACACAGGAGAAGATGATAGACAAGCTGTTTATAATCCAGGCCGTGTATATGCGTATAATATTTTGCGTCAAAAATATATTGAGAGTTCCCTTTAGCCGCATACGCATCCAGTTCAATATACTGATCCTCGATCGCCTTGTTGGGATAAAATTTCCGCTTTGCAAAGGGAAGATGCCATGATCTCTCTTTATTAAAGACGATATGCCCCTGCTCCACCCCACAGAAGTATTTCCGCAAATACTCCGACACCATATCCTCCCAAACAGCAGAAAAGGTATCGCATTTCCAGTAATAACAGCCACCCTCGCGGATCAGAGAATAGAAGATGACCAGATGATCGATCAGGGACAGCAGTTCATCCCGAAACACCTGCTCCCGCAGCCGGAGCAATCTCTCCACCACAGACCTTCTCTCCCTCAGATAGTCAAACTCCGGAAATGTCAGTCCCGTCTGGGGAAGCTTCAAAAAACTTCCAAATTTGTCGAGAGTGTAGTTGATGGCAAAGACCATACATTCCGTCAAGAAAGTAGAAAAAACATACTTCTGCTTATAATACAGGGGATACATGACAACCTTTCCTCCGGCCAGATAGGTTCCTGCGCGCCGAATTGTCTCCTTCCAGCTGATCCGCCCATCCACACCGGCTTTGACCAGGCTCCGCTCCTCCACATACAGTCCAAACCTCCGGTAATAGTCATAAATGCCAAAAAAGGCTGCAAAGGGATAATTTGACCGGAAACTATTGCCGTACTGATCTCCCAAATAACAATCAGGATGGCGCTGCCTGTGCTTATTGATCACACGAAACAAAAACTCCGAATCAGCCTCAACATCCTTCACTGTAAAGTGTTTTGGAAACACAGCCATCATGTCATTCTCATCGTTGGTCAAAAAGCCCACAAAATTGTACGCCTGCTGATCGCCTGTACCGGGCAATCCTGTCAAATCTTTTGCCGTATTTATCCGAAAACCCAGCTCTTCTATCTTTTGTTGATCAAAGGGTTGTCCATCGTTCTCCCAGACAATAATCATGTGATCACACTCCCATGTATGAATACGCCATAGCTCCCGGTCTCAGGAAACCCTCTAGAAACTCTTGTCCAAACACTTTGACCTTGCCATATCCTACATACAGATCCTCGTAGCTGTTTACGGAGGAGTCAAATAGCTGCACTCTGCCGGAGAAAGCAGAGGTTCCCTGTACATCCTGCCAGAGATACAAGAGTAACTTGTTGCGGATCAAGTCGTCAATTTCCTCCTTTGCCCTTGACACCTCCGATGGCTCAACCGCATAGGAAGCCTCTGTTATCTTTGTGCCAAAGTCTATAAAAAATTGTCCTACCTGCTTATCCTCACTGCGGCCCAGTCCGTTTGTCTTATCCGTGATAAAGCGGTTTAGCGCCATATAAAAGGACTGCCAATTTGTCTCCAGATCATGCTCACGCTCATCATCCATGGCTATGTATAGTTTAGGATTGTTAAGCGCTGCAAGACGCTTTCCCGTTTTCATGTCCACCGCAGGACTCGTCGGCACATATTCCCAGGAAAAACGTCTCTTAAAGGCCGTATCCATGGGAAAGACATTTTGATCGTTCATATTGACGGTGCATAAAATATTAAAGTTCGACGGCAAGATGATCTCGTCCGTGGTAAGCTCTAAAATTTGATCTGCCACATTCTGATTTCTGACCGGATATTTACTTTTAAAGTGAGAGTCCCTGTCAAGCAGCTGGAAAATGTCTCCAAAAATAGCCGACACATTTCCTCTTGACAGTTCTTCCAGAACGAGATACACTTCTTCGCTAAAGTCCGAAAACGCCTCCGCAAGCGCCTTTGTAAAAGGCCCCGGGTGGAACGGAAAATTCACCCCTCCGTCCGGCAGACTCTCCGGAAGAAGCTGTCCAACAAAATCAGAGTAGGCATATTCCGGATGAATCGTCACACGAAAAATTTTTTCCTCTCTGACACCTTCCAACTTCTTTTGAATGAGATGACTTTTCCCTGTGCCGGGTGCTCCAAAATAGATCCTCTGCTCGTGCATCGCCTGCTCCTTTCTACTGTCCTATGTATTTTTCAAGATAGCGGAGCAGTATCTCACATCTCCGCATCTTGTCGCTGTTTGCTGTAAACTGATCTCTGTACTGTTCACAAAAGTCTCTATATTCTGAAATATCCACCCGGTATCCCTGATCATATGCCGCTATTGTCATCGGATAGATCATCATCCAATAAAATTTTTCTCCGCTGCCGTTGAAATTGTACTTTCCGCCTTGTAGTTTCAATTTTTCCAAAATACCTGTCTGTCTGACTCTAAACTCCTTTTTGGTAAAATCAATGCTCATGTATGGATTCTCAAACCGGTCCTCGTTCCTGTCATAGCAATCTTTAAATTGTGCATCATACTTTTCCAAAAAGAGCTTCAGATCCCTCGGCACACTTTTTAGGTCTATTTTATGACGGTGCAATTCCCTGAAAACATCCACATAGGCAATATCGACAAACGCAAGAGATGCTATATTTTCCCGAATGGTCGCGGCCGTGATCCCTGGCTGTGAAGCGTTGATCACATATACAGGATGGTTCGTCGCCGTATAACATGGTGAATCTAAGTATTCTTCCATGTAATCGATCAAAGTTGGAAACAGTGTCTGAGAGATCATGGTGTTGCGCCCTTCGCTCCTCTCCTCCGAGCTGGGCAGAGGCATATAAACATAAGCGAATATGCGCCGGGCAAACATTCCCTCGCCTTCTGTATAAATATAATACTCCTTTTCCCGAAATCTCCGGACACTCGACGTATCTATCTCTACGTCTTCCACGATCACGCCGGAGGTGATCCCAACCTTCGTTCTGGGGAACTGCCCTTTGATATCGCCATACTCCACCGCCGCAATATGCAACTTTGGATGGAATTCATTCAATGCCTTTATAATACTTTTCTCAAAATAAAGTTGTTTTTCCCCCGTGGGCACAATCATGATAGCCTTCCGGAACGCCTCCGGATAACCACCCTGCTTTCGGTTGTCCAATAGTAACTTTCTCTTCACTGATCTTCCCCTTTTCCAGTACCTTAAGTTCTTTATCTATATAGCTTCGTAATTTGTGATCACAACCTCTTTTCTGGGGTACTTGATCCCCGTGACCCCAATCTCGGTCACCCGAAAATAATGGGATTCTATCCATTCTTTTAATACGTGATGCTCTTTGCCGTTATGCTCCAACACGTTGGAGAGCATAAAGCGATACCCCTTCTCATGGAGCTTTAAGAGAAACTGTAAGAGTGCGGCCTCCTTTGTGGCATCCCAACCGTCCAGCCCCCGCTTCCCATCATTGTACTCGGCATTGGTGATAAAGTAGGGAGGATCAAAGTAAAAGACCGTATCTCTTGGAAAACTCTCTATCTTTTCTAAGAGCTCCTCATAGCGTTCGCACCGAAGCTCACAACTCGGTGCCTTCACCCTAAAGTTTAAGATCCTATCCCTCGTGCCCTCGTTCCATTCATTATTTCCGACAGGAGTGTTCATCTGTTGGGAGCTGTTAAAACGTATCATGTTTTGAAAGGCGTATATCTGTAGGGTAAATAAATACAAGGGGGACTTGTTCTCATTATAGGCCGCCCTCAGCTTGAGATACGCTTCCTTGTCTTTCTTGTGCAGATCAAACTGTGCCACCAGCCCGTTCACTTGTGCGATCAGTTCCTCCGGCGGTACCTTTACCAGCATATCCACAATTCCATATACATAAGGATTATACTCGTAATATACGACCTTTTCCGTAGCAACCACATTGGCCCCCACATTAAATGCGCCTCCCATGGCATCCACAAAGGTTCCCACATGCTTTGGCAGTTGTTTGAAGAGCAGAGGCAGTACTACATCCTTGCTCCCGGAATAGTTTAACGGTGACTTATTGATACTTCTGTCCTTTCTAAAGTATATCAGCGCCTCCTTCAAGTGTTCCTCACTGCCCTTGTAGCTTAAATTGTTAGTGGCATACTCGCGATAGTCATTGGTCTCCACATACACCTTGTGATCCACCGCAAAAAGCTCTGCCAGACGCACCAGATCCTGTAATGACACAATGGACTGATTGCTGTAGCTGACAAGCACATGCTCAAAATCCAACTGCCTAAACAGGTCCTCAAACTCTACAATGGCCTGCTGTTTGTTGGAATAGCCGGAAAATTCTCTGTTCACTCTCCTGCCAGTCTTGCCGAAGATTTCCGGATAATCATACCGCGCAATGGTCTCCAAAAGATGATAAGAGTTAGTATATTGCGTCGTGGTGTAGGGGGGATCTATGTAGGCAATATCCCCGGATATCCTTCTCACCAGCGCATTGGTATTCTCGTTGTATACTTGATTCTCAGCGCCCGGCCATATGGGCCTATACGCCCTGCACATTTCCAGCGGCTCCAGCACAAACGACTTTAAGGATCTCTGCTCCCAGAACTTAAAATACGCTTGGTAAGTACCCGAAGTGTTGGACACCTTGAGAACGGATTCCAACAAGGAGGCCAACAAAAAGGCATATTCCTCCTCCTCCAGCATCTCCCCCCGGTACAGTTCCTCGATATCCAGGCGCATCCCATCTATCTTTATGGCGTTTTCTTCGGTGAGATACATGCGGTCAGCTTGGGGCGTATAATTCTTGTAAATAAAAAAGTTGTCCTGAGGGTCATAGCGTTTTTCATTCAGCCAATCAAAAGGACTCGAATAATATTGTTTTTTAAATTTACTAAACTTTGGTGTCTGCATGTTCCAAAGCTTCGCCTTGCACAATACACTGGAGTATCCCATATAGTCGTTGGCGATCACTTGATATCTGTCTTTAAAATAGTCACCCACAGAACCGGTACCCGCGAAAAGATCCGCGAACACTTCTCCCTCAATATGGTATTTCTCTATCACACTCTCAATAAAAGAGAGCAGCTTTGTCTTGTTTCCCAAGTAGCGCATGATGACACCTTTTATGTAAATCGCTTTTTTAATTTTGCAAACCTATTGTAGCTATTTTATCATATTTTCATGACTTTTTGAAGTCTGCATCAAAAAAGAGATTACGTTTTCAACCCTTTGCGGCGCTCAATCTCTTTGTGTCAACCTTTAATTCCTTGCTCTCTTTATAGGGCCTGAACAGAAGATAGAGGAAACCGATCACGATCACAAATGCCACTACCGTGCCCACACCGAATATACCGGCGGTGATCAGCATGCCAATTTGGTAGATACACAGAGCTACCGCATAAGCCAGCACACACTGATATCCGATGGCAAACCAGAACCACTTGGCATTGTTCATCTCTCTCTTGATGGCACCGATTGCCGCAAAGCAAGGTGCACAGAGCAGATTGAACACCAAGAATCCGTAAGCTGCCACAGGAGTGATCACGCCAGAGAGGTTGCTCCATATCTGTGTTCCGTTCTCATCCACTTCACCGAAGCCAAAGAGAATACCGAAGGTACCTACTACGTTCTCCTTTGCCACCAGACCGGTGACAGCAGCTACAGCCATCTTCCAGCCCTCACCCTCGGTGCTGCACCATCCCAGAGGCGCGAATATCCATGCAACGGTGGAACCGATCGCCGCCAGAATACTGTGGTTGATCTCCTCATCCTCCAGCATCCGGAACTGTCCCTCCACAAAGCCAAAGTAAGTGGTAAACCATACTATAATAGTGGAAAGCAAAATGATGGTTCCGGCTTTCTTGACGAAAGACCAACCGCGCTCCCACATGCTGCGGAACACGTTACCCACGGTGGGCATATGGTAAGCGGGAAGCTCCATGACGAAGGGAGCCGGATCACCCGCAAACATGTGTGTCTTCTTTAAAATAATACCGGAACAAATTACTGCTGCTATACCGATAAAGTAAGCACTTGCGGAAACCCATCCGGAATTACCGAAGAAAGCACCCGCGATCAGCGCGATAATGGGGAGCTTTGCCCCACAGGGGATAAAGGTTGTCGTCATAACGGTCATGCGGCGGTCTCTCTCGTTCTCAATGGTCCGGGACGCCATGACACCGGGCACACCGCATCCGGAGCCGATCAGTATGGGGATGAAGGACTTGCCGGACAGACCGAATCTGCGGAAGATCCGATCCATAATGAAGGCCACGCGGGCCATGTATCCGCAAGCCTCCAAAAATGCCAGAAAGATAAAGAGTACCAACATCTGAGGTACGAATCCCAGCACTGCACCCACGCCGGCCACAATACCGTCGAGGATCAGTCCCTGCAGCCAGTCAGCGCAGCCAACAGCATCCAAACCGCTCTCAATCAGAACAGGCACACCGTTCACCCAAGGGCCATTGCCAAACAAAAACCATCCGTCACCAAAGAGTCCATCGTTGGTCCAGTCGGTAACCCAGGTGCCGACAGTGGTCACAGAAACATAATATACAATGAACATCACCACTGCAAAGATAGGAAGTGCTGCCCATCTGTTGGTGACTACCCTGTCAATCTTGTCGGAAGTGGTAAGCTTCCTTTCCTTATTCTTGCTGCAACACTCGCTTATGATGGAAGAGATGTACACATATCTCTCATTGGTAATGATACTCTCCGTGTCATCGTCAAATGCATTCTCCAGAGCACTGATCTCGGCAGACACATCTGGAACCTGCTTCATCACATCGACAATCTTGTTATCCCTCTCCAGAAGCTTGATAGCGAAAAACCGCTTCTGCTCCTCGGAAATATAGGAGCCCAGTTTTCCTTCCGCCGACTTGATGGCATCCTCCACGTTTGCCGCAAAGCGGTGCACGGGAACGGAGACTTTGCCCTTCTGTGCCAGAGCCACCGCCCTTTCCGCAACTTTGGTGATGTTGGTGCCCTTTAAGGCGGAGATTTCAATCACCTCACAGCCCAACTTTTGTGATAACTTATCAATATGTATCTTGTCACCGTTTTTGTCCACCAGATCCATCATGTTGACTGCCATTACCACAGGGATACCCAGTTCCATGATCTGGGTAGACAGGTAAAGGTTTCTCTCAATATTCGTACCGTCCACGATATTGATGATCGCGTCCGGCCTCTCGCCTATCAGATAATTTCTGGCAACGACCTCCTCCAAGGTGTAGGGAGACAGGGAATAAATGCCGGGAAGATCCATGATCGCCACATCCTTGTGACCTTTCAGCTTTCCCTCTTTCTTCTCCACCGTCACGCCGGGCCAGTTTCCAACGAACTGGTTGGAACCGGTCAGTGCGTTGAACAATGTTGTCTTGCCACAGTTCGGATTGCCTGCCAATGCAATTTTAATTGCCATTTTTACACACTCCTTTTCTCTCTGAAAGTTTTATTTTCTCTTCCGAATGATTTCCGTTTTTTCTTCTGTGTGTTCGTCTCGTCTGTCCTTCATTTCGTATAACTATCCGCAATTAGTTACAACTAACTATCGGCTCGAAAAAAAGATCTTTGGATATCCCTTATCCTTCGACCTCAATCATCTCGGCATCAGCTTTTCTCAGGGACAACTCATAGCCTCTCACTGTCACCTCCACGGGATCACCCAGCGGCGCAACCTTTCTCACATACACCTCAACACCTTTGGTGATACCCATGTCCATAATGCGCCTTTTTACCGGCCCCTCTCCGGTCAATTTTTTTACTTTTACAGTCTGCCCTACAGCGACTTCTCTCAATGTATTCATAACAGCCTCCTTCTCTGCAACTATCCATGAACTATTTCACTTTACTATACCACACTCGTCACACTATGATCTTGTTGGCCATTTCCTTGCCGATAGCCACTCTTGACTCCTTCACGTTGACGATCAGATTCCCATTTATCTCTGAGACCACAGTCACGCTTCCGCCGACCACAAAGCCCAGATTCTCCAGAAACTTTCTTGTCTCTTCTCTGCCGCCCACCTTTTTGATCTTATTGGGCTCACCTTCTTTTGCCATTGACAGTGGCATCACATCAACCCCTCTCCTCTTGAAACGAATCTCTTTTGTACATTTTGGTATGTAGTTCCTTACACAAGTTAGTATATACTAACTATTATTAGCTGTCAAGAACCAATTTGATATTTTAAAGGAGATGCAGCCATGTCCGGCTACATCTCCTTTAATATTACACGTTTTCCCCTCAGCGAGGCAGGTACGTCGATCAATCTCTGATTTTCAGAGCCCCGAAAAGGCAATCTCAGATTTTTCTGCTTCTCCTCAAATTCACCATCCACCAGCACGTCAATCCGCTTGAGAAGCTCTTCCACCTCTGCGTGACCCTCGTCAATCCACCGAAGCAGATCCTTCTCGTAATCATAGCCGGTATAGCACCAGATATCCTTTTCCGGATAAGTTTCCCGAACCCTTTTCACCAGTTCGAGAATCTCCAGACGGTTGGGAAGCTCCCACGGCTCTCCGCCGAGCAAACTTAACCCCCGTATATAGTCGGGTTTTAACGCCTCCAAGATTTCCTGCTCCGTGTCCGCGGTGTAGAGCTGACCGTACCGAAAATCCCATGCCTCAGGGTTAAAGCAGCCCTCACAATGGTGTGAGCAGCCGCTGACAAACAGGGACACTCTAATCCCCGGCCCGTTGGCTACATCTGTCTTCTTCACTTTCGCATAATTCATAGATGCAGCACCCTTGCCTTGATTTCTTTGGTCTTGCCGCTGTTCCAAAAGTTTTCTCCCAGATACCCGCAGGTTCTTCTGGTGACATTCATTTTGGAGTGGTCCCTGTTGTGACACTGGGGACACTCCCACTCATTATTTTCATTTATGATGATCTCCCCGTCAAACCCGCACACATGGCAGTAGTCGGACTTGGTGTTAAACTCACCGTACTGGATGTTGTCATAGATAAAGCGGATGACTTCCTCGATAGCCTCCAAATTGTTCGCCAGATTGGGAATTTCCACATAGGAGATCGCACCGCCCAAAGACTTATTCTGGAATTCGCTCTCAAAGGTAAATTTGGTGAAGGCGTCGATGGGCTCACGCACATCCACGTGGTAAGAGTTGGTGTAATACCCCTTGTCCGTGACATTTTTGATGTCGCCGAACTTCTCCCTGTCAATGCGCGCAAAACGATAGCACAGGGACTCCGCGGGAGTTCCGTAGAGACTGAATCCAATTCCCGTCTTCTCTTTCCAGCGCGTTGCCGCATCCTTCATGTGGTCCATGACGCGCAGTGCAAAATCCTTTCCAACAGCGTCCGTATGGCTGACACCTTTCATCAGATAAGTGGTCTCATAGAGACCGATATATCCCAGAGACAGAGTAGAGTAGCCATCCTTTAAATATTTATCGATGGTCTCGCCTTTCTTCAGTCTTGCGATGGCACCGTACTGCCAATGAATGGGGCTCACGTCGGACAAGGTGCCCAACAGCGCCTTGTGCCTGCACATCAACGCCTCATAGCACAGCTCCAGCCTCTCATCCAAAAGCTTCCAGAAAGCCTTCTCCTCTCCCTTTGAGAGAATACCTATCTGCGGAAGATTCAGGCTGACCACTCCCTGATTGAACCGGCCCTCCCATTTGTAATTTCCCTTCTCATCCTTCCATGGTGACAGGAAAGAACGGCACCCCATGCAGGAGAACACATTGCCCTCATAATTCTCCCGCATCTTCTTGGCAGAGATATAGTCCGGATACATCCTCTTCGCGGAGCACTGTGCTGCCAGTCTGGTCACATGATCGTACTTTCCGCCGCGCAGACAGTTGTTCTCATCCAACACGTACACCAGCTTAGGGAATGCGGGAGTCACATAGACTCCTTTCTCGTTCTTTGTACCTTGAATCCGCTGGGTGAGAATCTCCTCTATGATCTGAACGGTCTCTTCCACATAAGGGTCATTGTCATCAATGTGCAGAAACAGTGTGACAAAGGGTGACTGACCGTTGGTAGTCATCAGTGTGTTGATCTGGTACTGGATGGTCTGTACGCCGCTCCGCAGTTCATCGCGGACACGCAGGTTCACCACCGTTTTTTTAGTCTCCGTATCCATGGAATCGCCAAACTTCTCGTCCAGCTGTGCCATGAATTTCTCTTTACTCTTTCTCAGATACTTGCCAAGATGCTTGATATTGACAGACTGTCCGCCATATTGGTTACTGGCTACAGCGGCAATGATCTGCGTGGTAACCGTGCAAGCCACCTGAAAGCTCTTCGGAGACTCAATCAGTTTGCCGTTGATGGAGGTGCCGTTGTCCAGCATGTCCTGAATATTGATCAGGCAACAGTTGAAAATGGGCTGGATAAAATAGTCCGCATCATGGAAATGGATCACACCGTTGTCGTGAGCAAGCGCAATATGCTCCGGCAAAAGCAGACGTCTGGTTACATCACGTGATACCTCCCCGGCGATATAATCTCTCTGGGTGGAAGCAAGCCTTGTGTTTTTGTTGGAATTCTCCTCTGCCAGCTCCTTGTTCTCATTGCGGATCAACTTTAAAATGGACTCGTCGGTGGTGTTGGACTTTCTCAGCAGGCTCCTCTGGTAGCGGTACACAATGTACTTCTTTGCCAACGTATATTTGTTGTGCTCCACCAGGCATTGCTCAATCAGATCCTGCACGTGCTCCACGGTCAATTGCTCCTTGTCCCAGCCATCTTTCTTCACGATTTCCAGAATCTCGCGAACCAGATCCTCCGAGGCGCGCTCTAATTCATCCACTTCATTGTTTGCCTTGTGGATCGCATCCACAATCTTTTCCTCCTCATAGGAAACAATCCGGCCATCCCTCTTTTGAATCTTCATACTTCCCTTTCTCACCTTTCATCACATAACATGATCACCATATTATACAAGATTTTGTGTCTCGAAATCTGCCCATTATCTATATCTTGTATTTCCATTATAGTAGAGAGAGAAGAAAAAAGCAAGAGTGGATTTAAAAAAGGCAGCCCCTGTTATGGGACTGCCTGTAAAATACGATCATCCGTTGGCCTTCAGATCCTGTGCCAGCGTGTAGATGCCTTCCAAGATAGCCTTACACTGTCTCATATCTTCCACCGTGGTGCCGGAAGTGCGCATACCCTCTGTGGAGGAAGCCGCCACTTCTTCGCTGGTAGCGGAGAGATGTGTGATGTTCTCAGAAATGATAGTGGTCGCCTCCAGAATCTCGTTGATCAAAGATTCCGTGTTATTGATGTTCCTGGTGAGGTCGCTCACCTCCAGATTCACGCGCTCAAATTTCTCTCTGGTACTCTCGATCAGCTCACCCTGCTTCCTCACGGATGCCACGGAGGCACTGATGCTCTCGTTGGCCTTCTTGGTGTCGTTGTTCAGCTCACTGATAATGTTGGTGATATTGTTGGAAGCCTCCTGGGTCTGCTCAGAAAGTTGTCTGATCTCTTCTGCCACAACGGCAAAGCCTCTTCCCGCCTCTCCGGCGCGCGCCGCCTCGATGGATGCGTTCAGTGCAAGCAGATTGGTCTGGGTGGCAATATTCAAGATCGATCCTACAAAGTTCTGTACTTCCGCAACCTTCTCCACCAGCTTCTCAATCACTTCCACCGTCCCTTGACTGGCCTGTTCCACACTCTCAGCCTGCTCTTTCAGCACCTTCACCACCTGTGCGCCCTCCTCCACGGTCTCTTCCGTGCGCTTGGAGGAACTGATCATCTCCTTGGTACCCTTCTCCACCTTGTCCGTGGTTGTCTGAATATCTGCGCACATGTCCGCCTGTCTCTGGATCGCTTCCGCGGTGCTCTCCGTGCTGTCCGCAATATTCTGCATCGCAAAATTGCTGGTATCGATACTGTTCTGCAGATTATCCAGCTTCTCCATGGCCTCGTCAAAGTGATCCATAACGTTCTCAGCAACCAGATTCATCTTCCTGGCATTCTCCGCCTGAATCTTAGCCGCCTCGCTGATCTCCTCCACATTCTCTACATTAAACCGGATGAGTAGTCTGGTCACCCATATGGAAGCGCAGGCAATCAGGATGATGATCAAAATTGCCAGAACATTCGCCGACAGAGCGGCTTCGTCCAAACTTCCTAATCTGGTCACCAGCCGGAGGACGTTTGCAAGAAAAATAACCGCATTTCCGCATACCACCAGTCTCACATTCAGGTAAGCCATGGACGTCACCAGAATTGCAAAACCATACGCGTAGGTCCCTTCGGTGTTTCCCACCAGAGTGATCACCGTGTATGCCACCGTCGCCGCAACTGACATAATGATCCCGACAGCCTTACCATCTTTCTTTCCTATGTAGCACACAATGATCGCAATCAGCGCGATCACTGATACCGCCGCCTGAAGGTAGGTTCGCCATGTGGGTGTGCTTTCAAACAAAACCGATGCCACCATGGACAAAGCGAAATATCCTACGATCACGACCATAACCAAAAATACGGCTCCGTTTGCTCTCCTATACTGCTGCTGTGTCATTTCCAAAACGCCTCCTTATATATGTTGACAAACACGCTGTAAGCAGTCCCCCCGAGCTACCCCCTTAATATATAGTATATTACAAATGGCTGTTTCCTTCAAGATATCTGAAAATTTTTCTACTTTATTCCAATCTTTCAAACACAAAGTAATCCACAGCGATGCTTCCGCCCTCGCTGCCTAACCTGTTGAGGGCAGTCAGCCCTGCCTTGACACCTACCCATCGTCCCGGTGTGGCCTCCACAGTATTGCCCACTGCAGTAAAATGTTCCTCGTCCTGACCAATCTCAAAGGAGACCTCTTTCGCGCCTTTCACCTTCATACGGATGTAGAGTGTGTCCGAATCCACCGTTCCCAGAGCATACCGCTCCTCATCGTTTTTTGTCCAGTTGCCGGTACGCTGTTCCAAAAAGAGTTTCTGGCCTTGCTTAGCCACCAGCAGACCGGTGTAATGTCCGCACTGGGACACCATGCCTGCCACGTCGCCATCTTTCATGTTTTCCAGATGGATGCACGTAGTAATCTGAAACTCCGGAGCCGGCCACTTCTGAATCAGCAGATTACTGATATCGCACAGCTGAGCAGCCGGATCACAAGGCTGCGCATACAGCGTGAGCTGTCCGTCACCCACACGATACCAATTCTCCTTATAGTTGGCGTTCCACTGCCACTGGAGACCCAGCTTGTCCCCCTCAAAGAAGTCACTGTCCTCGGGCGCATCTATGGGATAGACTGCCCCCACAGAGGGCTTTTTGTGCCGCATAACCGGTTCCCCGCATCCGTCTACATCGTTCACACCGATGATGGGCCAGTCGTCCTCCCAGCGCATAGGCTGCAGATGCACAACCCGTCCCGCATTGCCTACATCCTGAAAATGAAGGAACCAGTCTTCCCCGTCAGGCGTATCCACCCAAGCGCCCTGGTGAGGGCCGTTTACAGGAGAGCCACCCTGATGCAGAACGATCCGCTCCTCGTAAGGGCCATAAATATTTTTGGATCGCAGCACCGTCTGCCATCCGGGCTTCACGCCGCCTGCCGGTGCAAATATGTAGTAGTAGCCGTTTCTCTTATACAGCTTGGGCCCCTCGATGGTGGGCTGCGTCGCGTGTCCGTCGTAGATAAACTGACCGTCGTCCAGCACACCGGAGCAGTCCGGTTCTATAGGTGACATGTACAGCATACTCTTGAATCCGATGCGGCTTCTGGCAAAAGCCGAGACCATGTAGGCCTTTCCGTCATCATCCCAGAAAGGGCAGGGATCGATCCATCCCACCACTTTGCGCACATAGGAGGGCTCACTCCACTTGCTCCAGGGATCGGTGGTCTTGCACATCATGATCCCCTCGTCCGGCATAGGGATGAACGCATAGTACACACCGTCGTGGAAGCGAATGGAGGGTGCCCAGGTGCCGCAGCCATGTACAGGCTTATCGTAGTAAGGAAAGGGAAGCTTGTCGATAATATAGTTGATAACCTTCCAGTTCACCAGATCCTTGGAATGAAGCAGCGGAACGGCCGGCGTGTTGCAGAAGCTGGAGGCGATCATAAAGTAGTCATCTCCCACGCGGATGGCATCCGGATCGGAATAGTCGGTATAGAGAATAGGGTTAATGTAGGTGCCGTCTCCCTGATCGGCGATCCACATCTTTTTAATTTTATTTTTGTCCATACTTTCCTCTTTTCTGCGGTGCGCTGTTACCTCGTCCGCCATTTTCTTATCTCTATTTTTTCATATTTACACCATAAAATCAAGAGAAATCCTTCACCCACATGAGTTCCTCCCCCACCTTCACCCGATCCTTACCTGTAATGGTGATATCCTGGAGGTTCTCCGAGGCCTCCATACTGATGGACACTCCTGCGTCCACTCCTTCCTTAAGAAGCCTCTCTCTGTCGTACTCCAAAAGAAGCTTTCCCTTGTTCACGATCTCGTTCTGCACCACTCGCGGCCGGAAATAGGCTCCACACAGTTCGTCCACGTGGTCTCCCACCTGAAGGATAAGTTCCACACCGGAATCTGTCCGCAGCAACATTCGATTGCCCATAGGATAAAGCTTTATGATCTTTCCGGAAGCCGGAGCGTACATGCGTCCCTGATCGGACAGGATTAAGGCTCCTCTCCTATTCCCCTCGTAATACAGACTGACATTTCCTGCCACCGGGCTCCCAATGGCCCATCCCAGGGGTATGCGCTTCTCCCTGCTGTGATTTCTCCGCCTTCTGCTCCCTCGGCCCGACTCCTCGCGGACGGTTCCGGTTTCACTCTTCTTTCGGCCTCTCCCACTTCTCTCATCGTTTCCCAATTCCTCCGACAAAAGCTGTCTTTTCAGGATGCCGTCTGCGGACGTCCCCTTTAAAGGTTCTATTTCCCCCCGCGGGAGCTCTCCGGAAATCTCCCCTTCCGCCTCCAATACGCCTATCGGCACGCTCCACCTGCCAATCCAGAAGCCTGCCATCACTGCCAATATTCCGACTGCAACCATCATAAACCAATCCACTTCCACATCTCCTCTTTTTGCCATTTTCTTGTTCTTTCTTTACTTTTCGCAGAGTTTAAAAAAAATATTCAAAAAAACCATTTTTTCCTAAAATGCTTATTGACATTACAAGGAAGAGAATGATATACTCTAACCGTATTCTAAATGAAAGTCATTGAACTCACATATTTTTGTAAGTCATCATTGATTTTTGTGATGGTTTACAAAAATATGTGATTTTTTTGTCCTACGTTTTAGAATTCACAAATCGAACGGGCTCTGCCCAGTATATTAAGGAGGTACCAAAATGAACAACGGTACAGTTAAATGGTTTAACGCACAGAAGGGTTATGGTTTCATTACCAACGACTCCACCGGAGAGGAAGTGTTCGTACACTTTTCCGCTATCAATGCTGAGGGATTCAAGTCTCTTGAGGAAGGCCAGAAGGTTACTTTCGACACCGAGACCGATCCTCAGAACAGCAGCAAGGTTCGCGCTACCAACGTTACAGTTGTAGCTTAAGCGAGGGATTGCACACAAAAAGCTGTCACACCCATGTGTGGCAGCTTTTTTTCGCCGGACGCAGGCGGATTCGATTACACACCAAAGCCAATGTAGAAATGAGGTAAAAAATGAATTTACTAAGTCTATTTCTGCTTGCCGTAGGACTGTCCATGGACGCTTTCGCGGTATCCATCTGCAAGGGGCTTGCCATGAGGAAGATCACCGTGAAAAAAGCCGCCATCGTGGGCTTGTGGTTCGGCGGTTTTCAGGCCCTGATGCCCTTTGTCGGTTACCTCCTGGGCCGCCAGTTTGAGGGATATATCACCGCCATAGATCACTGGATCGCCTTTGTGCTCTTAGGTCTCATCGGAGTCAATATGATCAGAGAGGCGCTCTCTGCGGAGGAAGAATCAGCCGACGACTCACTGGATATTAAGACCATGTTCCTGCTGGCCGTAGCCACCAGTATCGACGCACTGGCGGTTGGTATCACGTTTGCTTTCCTGAAAGTTGATATCCTCTCCGCCGTCAGCTTTATCGGATGTACCACATTCCTTCTGTCTGCCATAGGCGTAAAGATTGGCAATGTGTTTGGCACCAAATATAAGTCCAAAGCTGAGATTGCAGGCGGCATCATTCTGATCCTCATCGGCACCCGCATCCTGTTAGAGCATCTGGGGATCCTGTACTGATTGCATATTGAGATCCAAAAACAGCGGCTCCCTTTTGGGAACCGCTGTTTCTATGTAAACCATTTCCATTTTTAATCCGGCAGTCTGCGAAGCTCCGTGTACGCCAGAAGCAGAGGGCCCACACCCTTTGCATCGTCCTCCACGATAGGCTCCGACATATAATACTCAAAGGAGCCGTCACGCCTGGGATTGTTCTCCGGCCCCAGTCCGGCTACCAGACAGATTCCGCCAAGACTTAACTTGCCGTCCTTCTCTTTCAGGTATTTGTCACAGATACCGTTGAATGCTTTCAGAGCATACTCTCTGTAACTCTCCGGCAAGAAGCCGAGTCTCACACCTTTCAGCAAGCTGTACGCCATGATGGCGCTGCCACTGGTCTCAAGATAGTTGGGGTCTTTGCCGCCCAGAGCAGGAAGCTGATACCACATACCGCTCTCATCCTGGAATTTCAGCATGGAATCTATGAGATCCACAAACACTTTCTTCAGATTATCATACTCTGCCTGACAGGAGGCATCCGGCTCGCACTTGCTCAAAGTGTCCAAGAGCGCCATAGAATACCACCCCAGCGCTCTCAACCAGAAATTCTTGGAAAGTCCGGTCTCCTTGTCGCACCAGAAAGCCTTCTTGGAAGCGTCATAGCCGTGATAGTACAGTCCGGTCTCAGGGTCCCGTATATACTTCACCACATTGGCAAACTGGCTGAAAATATCCGCATAGTTCTTCTTATTATTAAACTTCGTCTCGTACTCCATGTAGAACGGCTGTCCCATATACATACCGTCCAGCCAGACCTGATCAGGATATATCTTCTTGTGCCAGAAGTTCCCCTCATCCGTCCTGGGCTGGGTCTGCACCTGACTGTAGATCAGATCGATAGCCTTACGATACTTCTCCTTGCCGTTCAACTCATACAGCGCAAACAGAGTCTTACCCGCATTGACATTATCAATATTATACTCCTCCACGGAATATTCATTGATGGTGCCATCCTCCGCCACCCTGTGGTCAATAAAGGCATCTGCGAACTTATAGTACCTCTCTTCTCCGGTCGCCTGGTAGATCTCAAGAAGGGCCAGGATCATGCAGCCGTCAATATAATTCCATCCTGCTGTCTTCCCTTCCCGTGCTTTCTCAATATTCCAAGCCGGCACATCCATAGTGCTCTTCTCGATCAACTCATCAATGTACTTCTCAAAAATAGGCATCTGCATAATCCATGTCCTCCGTTCTTCACGTATTACTATTATACACGCTATTGTCCAGATGGTCAATAAGACAATCTATCAGAATACGGCAATTTCTCCAAACCCAAGAAAAAAACTCACCAGATACAAAAGAAGCAGGTGCACCGGATAGAATGCATAAAATGCATATTTCCAGCGAAGCCCTCTCTTTCCGTTATAGAAGGTCACAGGAAGAAAGGCGGTCGGTGCCGGCATCTCCCAGAAGAAGGACAGCGCTCCCGAAAGCAACTGAACCGTCTTCCACCTGCGCGTCAGATACAGCACCATAATACATAGTACCCCCCGGGCAGCGTAGTCCGTATGAAGGAAGTGGGCCAAAAGACAGCCGATAACCACCATCATGCCTCCAAACACAAAGCAGATCAGTCCCTGAACATTTTGATTCCTTGCCCACACTCTGTGAGACATCCAATCCACTGCCATCATCGTGAGCAACCCCAAAAAAAGTGTGAAGAACACATTTTGGTATTGCAGCTCCAAAAACCGTGCTTTAAATGCCAGATCAAAAGGCACCTCAGACACCAGTGCAAAGCTTCCAAGCCTCAAGGCATATTTTTTGGCATCCCGCGTCCGCGAGAATCCTTCCACCAGCAGAAAACAAAAGATGGGAAAGGCGATCCGTCCGATGGAACGCATCAGGTGATAAACGTCATAAAGCGCACCGTAATCCATAACCGGTACGGTGCGCACCTGCGTGTTTATAAAATTTCGTGTCAAAAGCATCCGTCCGAGGATCGCAGCTCCCACGTGATCCACAAACATCGTGATGATGGCGATCAGCTTCAGGGTGCTTCCTGACAATCCTCCGCGTGGCCTGATCATATTTGTCGCACTATTCATGGGCGCCTCCCTATATCAATTTGGTCAAACATACCATAATATACGAAGGACTATTTGTCAATCCTCTCAGCCTACCTTGTAGCCAGTTCCCCAAACCACCTTCAGATATCTGGGCTCCTTGGGATTATTCTCGATCTTCTCCCTGATGTGGCGGATATGCACGGCGATGGTGTTATCTGCACCGATGGCCTGCATATGCCAGATAGATTCGTAAATCTGGCTGATGGAGAGGACTTTCCCTCTCTCCTGAACCAACAACCTCAAAATCTTGTACTCGATGGGAGTGAGCTTGACCTCTCTTCCTTCTACATAGACCGCCCGCTGAACATCATTAACTTCAAGGCCGTCTATCCGGTAGATACAGTTGATGGACTCCCGCACATTGACTAGCTGCGTGTAGCGGCGCAGCTGGGACTTCACTCTGGCCAAGAGCTCTAACGGGTTGCAGTTTGTCGTCACATAGTCGTCCGCACCGGAATTGAGTGCCATGATCTTGGCGGTCTCGGCGGTCTGTCCGGATACCACGATGATAGGGACGCTGCTCTTCTTGCGAATGCCGGCAATGGTCTCAATACCGCTTCCCCAGCCTTCAGCTCCCAGTTCCACATCTATCAGCATCAGGTGAATTTCCGTCTGATCCAGGGTATAGTAGAGCTCCGCCAGTGTGGACGCTTTCAGCATCCTCAGTCCCTCTCCGGCCAAAAGCGGCGCCATACTCTCCACGATTCCCGTGCTGTTGTTAAACACCAAAATTGTTTTTTCCATCTCTCAACACTCCTCTTCTCCCGTAATCTGCTTCCTATTAGTTGCCATCTATCTATATATTGTAATGTATTCTGCTTGGGTTTTCTTTTTTGACAGTTATCATTCTAATACAAGACTGCAAACTTTTTGCATCATTTTCCCCCATTTTTTGATTTTTTATCAAAAAAATTTTGCCTACAAAATAATAGACTTATTTTGTAGGCAAAAAGTTTCATCTAATCCCTATTTTTCTCATTTCTTGCGCTGCCTGCGCTCCTGTCTCTTCTCCTCTCGCTCCGCAGCGTTTAGCTCCGCCAGTTCGCGGGTTCTCTGCTCCTCCCTGTTATGCATCTCCTCCACCACCGCCATGTCCTCCGGTTCCAGCCTGCGGAATCGGTTCAGGCCCGCCACAAGGATCCGAATGCTATTCTTGGTGGTCTCAAAGGCGCCCTCCTCGTACATGTTCACAACGATTAGACCAATGGGTACGGCGATGATCATACCGATCACCCCGCTCAGCCGATAACCCACATAGAGCAGGATCAGCGTAGGCAATGGAGGCATTCCCAGAGAATCCCCCACGATCTTGGGCTGGATCACCTGCCGTACAAGTTGTCCAACGCCCCAGATGATCAGAAGCCCCACCGCCATCTTGTAGTCAGAACTCAAAATCTTTATGATCGCCCAGGGTACCATGATCGTACCCGTCCCGAAAAAGGGCAGGATATCCATAAAAGCAATTCCCAGGGCGATCAGCAGGGCATAATTTACCTGAAGAACCGTCAGTCCGATCACCAGAAGAAGATACATCCAAATCTCAATGCGAAGCTGCGCTTTCAGGTAACCTCCCACCGCATTTACCAGACTGTGCCGCAGGATGCGGTAATTGGTCTGAACAGAGGCCGGCATATGTCTGCGGAACCAGTCGTTGATGCTTTCCCTCTCCGCCACAAAGAAATAAGCGGATAAAAGCGCCATGATAAGCGCAATGATCATGGAGGGCACTTGCTTGGCAAAGTTTCCCACTCCCTCAATCGTCGGGCTGCTCATCTGTCCAAAGATTTCCCCAAGATAGGTCCCCACACTCTGTATCATATCGCTGATACTTGCCTGAACATTGTCGGGGA
Organism: Acetatifactor sp.; assembly: GCA_022511465.1. Lineage (GTDB taxonomy): Bacteria > Bacillota > Clostridia > Lachnospirales > Lachnospiraceae > Acetatifactor. The sequence goes on from JAFLRM010000013.1 coordinate 42,786, forward strand.
GACGGCTATAGACAACGTTTAAGTTGTTACCGATCTCCGAAAATTCCGATTCCAATCCTAACCAGATGTCCGGCAGGGAGTCAATAAGGCTCATGATCTCCTGCACCAGCTTCACTCCCACAAGATAGAGCACAAGCACCACCAGACCAATCACCACGATAATGACGAAAGCGCTCCCCGCCTTTCTCTTAATCTTGACCTTCTCCTCAAGAAATCGTACAAGCGGCGATGCGATCAGCGCTACGATCCATCCCACCACAAAGGGAGAGAAAAAGATTAAAAGTCTTGGCAATAACAGTATGACCAGCAAAAAGATCACCAGCGCAACCGCTAAGTTTGTCAAAGCTTTAATATATTTTTTCATATGCTGCTACTCTGTGTGGACTCCTGTGTCCCCGTCTCCTTCTCAATGATATCGTCCAATATCTCATATATCTCATCTCTTCCCTGTTTGGTCTGTGCTGAGAAGGGAAGGATCAAGACATCCTGACCAGCCTTTAATGTTGTACGGATCAGATTGATCTGTTTCTGTATCTGGCTCCGGTTGATCTTGTCCAACTTGGTGGCAATGATAATGGGCTGGTAGCCCTGTCCCCAGATCCAGTCGTACATGATGCGGTCATTCTCCGAAGGTGCATGTCGGATGTCGATCAGCAAAAAAACCGCTCTAAGCCGCCTGGATCTGTGTAGATAATTCTCGACCATCCTGCCCCACTTGGCCTTGACTTCCTGACCGGCTTTAGCGTATCCATATCCCGGAAGATCCACAAAATAGATCGCGTCGTTAATGTTGTAGAAATTGATCGTCTGTGTCTTGCCCGGCTGTGCGCTGGTGCGTGCCAGCGACTTGCGGTTCATGAGGGCATTGATCAGAGATGATTTCCCCACATTGCTCTTACCCGCAAAGGCCACCTCCGGATGTATGTTCTCGGGCAGCTTGCTGGTGATGCCGCACACAGTTTCCAGACTTACATTTTTGATAACCATTGTTCACTCCTGTCATTATGTACAGAAAGCGCCGCTTTCGTGGCGGCGCTCCATATTATTTGACCTTCTTCAATTCGTCCCGGTGAACCGTGAGCGGCTCTGCAGCTCCCTCCACGGCAGCTTTGGTCACGACACACTTATCCACCGTGTCGTCAGACGGAATCTCATACATGGTATCCATCATCACGCTCTCCATAATAGAGCGCAGTCCTCTGGCACCGGTCTTTCTCTCAAACGCTTTGTCGGCGATAGCCTCCACAGCCTCCTTCTCAAAGGAAAGCTCCACATCATCCAAGTCAAACAACTTCTGGTACTGCTTGATCAGAGCATTCTTGGGCTCCTGGAGTATTCTCACCAGCGCCTCTTTATCCAGACCGTGCAAGGACACACATATGGGCACGCGCCCCACAAATTCGGGAATCAGTCCAAACTTCACCAGATCCTGAGGGGTCACCTCCTGAAGCAGATCACTGATCTCCTTGGTGGTCTTTAACGTTCCTTCCGTATTGAAGCCAATGGTCTTGCGATCTAATCTCGACTCCACGATCTTCTCCAGACCGTCAAAGGCACCGCCGCAGATAAATAAGATGTTGGTAGTGTCGATCTGGATCAACTCCTGATGGGGATGCTTTCTTCCGCCCTGCGGAGGCACACTCGCCACGGTTCCCTCCACAATTTTAAGCAGTGCCTGCTGCACGCCCTCACCGGATACGTCTCTGGTGATAGATACATTCTCACCTTTCTTGGTGATCTTGTCGATCTCATCAATATAGATAATGCCATACTGCGCGCGCTCCACATCATAGTCCGCCGCCTGGATCAGCTTGAGGAGAATGTTTTCCACATCCTCGCCCACATAACCCGCTTCCGTCAGTGTGGTGGCGTCCGCAATGGCAAAGGGGACGTTGATGATCTTCGCCAGCGTCTGAGCAAGGTAGGTCTTGCCGGAACCGGTGGGCCCCACCATAATGATATTGCTCTTCTGCAATTCCACGTCGTCCAGATCCTTGGGCGCGGTCACTCTCTTGTAGTGGTTGTAAACCGCCACGGACAATACCTTTTTCGCCTCCTCCTGGCCGATGACATAATCGTCCAGAAAGGTCTTGATCTCCTTCGGTTTTAAGAGCTTGATATCTGTGTGCAGTGCCTCTTCAGCCTCGTCGTCCTCCAGTTCTTCCTCCAAAATATCGGAACAGATGTCCACGCACTCATCACAGATATACACTCCTGCCGGACCCGCGATCAGCTTGCGAACCTGACTCTGGGCCTTGTTGCAGAAAGAACATCTAATGTTGTTGTCAGAATTTTTGCCTGCCATTCCTTACCTACTCCCGCTTACTTATTTTTGAACCTCATGAAACTTGATAACCTTATCGATCAATCCGTACTCACAGGCTTCCTCAGCACTCTTCCAGTTATCTCTCTCGGTGTCGGCACATACGGTCTCATAGTCCCTGCCGGTGTTCTCCGCCAACATACGGTTTAACTTCTCTTTGGTCCTCAGGATATGCTTTGCGGCAATCTCAATCTCGGTTGCCTGCCCTTTCGTGCCGCCGAGGGGCTGATGGATCATAATCTCCGCGTTGGGCAACGCATATCTCTTGCCCTTGGCGCCTCCTGCCAACAGAAAGGCACCCATGCTGGCTGCCATACCGATGCAGACGGTGGAGACGTCGCACTTAATGTACTGCATGGTATCATAGATAGCCATGCCGGCGGTCACACTGCCTCCGGGGCTGTTGATATACAGGTGGATATCTTTCTCGGGATCTTCCGCCTCCAAAAACAGCAGCTGTGCCACAACAATACTGGCACTGGTGTCGTTGACTTCCTCTCCCAAGAAGATAATTCTGTCTTTCAACAGTCTTGAATAAATATCATAGGATCTCTCACCCTTGCTAGTTTGCTCAATGACATAAGGTACTAAACTCATAATAGCCTCCATTTCCTACCTATCGGACCGGAACGTCCACGTATACGCTCCCTCTATCGGTACTATCATATCCCACTTAAAACGCTTTTGCAACGTCTGCAGAAAGAATTTATAAAATATTAATTCCTGAAAAGTAACCCTAAAAATACCTGACAGACGCAGGTTATACCCGGAAATTTCATTCAAGTACAACCTGCGCCATGCCCAAACGGCTTCCTCTGTCCACCGCTTCCTATGCTTCCTCTTTTGCCTCTTCCTTGGCTGCTTTCCTACTTCTGGTGGCCTTGGCCTCTTTCGCATTGTCTACCACAAACTCCAGAGCTTTCTTGATGCAGATATCTTCTCTCACCTGCTTTGCTCCCTTTTCTCCCAAGAGTTCTTTCACCTTGTCGGTCTCCATCTGGTAAACCTCTGCCATGCTCTTTACTTCCTCCTCGAAGTCCTCGTCGGAAGCCTCAATCTTCTCAGCGGCAGCCACGGCCTCCATAACCAGACGGGACTGGATCCTCTTTAACGCCTGCTCCTTCACCTGATCAAGCAGCGCTTGGGGAGTGAGTCCGGTAAACTGCATATATTGCTCCATGGACAGGCCCTGTGACTGAATTCTCTGAGCAAACTCCTCAACCATCTGCCTCTGCTGTGTCTCCAGCATAGCATCGGGAATATCCATCTTGGCATCTGCGATAAGAGCATCGATCACAGCCTGCTCCTTGGCATCCTTCGCCGCGGAAGCCTTTCTGTCCTCCAGCTTCTTCTTCACATCTTCCCTATATTCAGCCAGTGTATCAAACTCGGATACCTCGCTGGCAAACTCATCATCCAACTCAGGAAGTTCTTTCTCCTTGATCTCTTTCACAGTACACTTAAATACGGCTGCCTTTCCGGCAAGTTCCTTCGCCTGATAATCCTCGGGGAAAGTCACATTTACATCGGTCTCCTTGCCGATCTCTGCACCGATCAAAGCCTCCTCGAAACCGGGGATAAACGCGCCGGAGCCAATCGTCAGGGGATGGTTCTCACCTTTTCCGCCCTCGAAAGCAACACCGTCAACAAATCCCTCGAAGTCAATTACAGTCATGTCTCCATCCTTGACCGGTCTGTCTTCCACATTGATGGTGCGGGAGTTGTTGTCGCGCTCTCTGTCAATCTCTGCGTCCACCTCAGCATCAGTGACTGTCAGGTCTGCCTTGTCCACCTTGACTCCCTTGTACTTGCCAAGAGTCACCTCCGGCTTTAGGGCAACCTCTGCAGTAAAGATGAAAGGTTTGCCGGCCTCGATCTGGGTTACATCTATTTTGGGGGAAGAAACGATATCCTCGGTACACTCATCCAATGCCTTGTCATATGCGTCAGGGATCAGCTCATTAGCAGCATCATCGTAAAAGATCTCCTTGCCGTACATCTGCTCGATCATCTTGCGAGGCGCCTTGCCCTTGCGGAAACCGGGAATACTGATCCTGTTCTTGTTTTTCTGATAAGCGGCATCAATAGCTTTATCCAGCTCCTCAGCGGGAACTTCGATGGTCAGCTTCGCCATATTGTTTTCTAACTTTTCTACCTGTAAACTCATTGTTACATTTCCTCCTTCATGGTGTCTGCCGCGTCGAATACGCCTACAGTCACAATCATTTTGAAATTATAGCACAAATATGGAAAATTGACAACCGATTTTTACAGATGGGTAGCCATAATGAGCGTTCTGCCCCGCTGTCTCCTCCGAATATATTCCTCCGCCAGTTTCTTCGTGTCCGCATCCAGACCGGTGAACGGCTCGTCCAAAAGAATGCACTCCGCCTCCGCCTCCATGGCCCGCACCAGCGCAACCCGACGCTTCATGCCGCCGGAGAGTTGTCCGCAAGGTTTGGACAACGCCTCTTCTGAAAGAAGTTCAAGAAGCGCCTCTCTGGCCCGGGATGTCGATCCGATCACCAACTCCACATTCCGTACGGCATTGTAATCCTCGCAAAGTCTGTCCTCCTGAAACATGACCGAGAACCGCTCCGGTCGTTTGATCTCTCCGGCATCCGGCTGTTCCAGACCACACAGCAGGCGCAGCAGCGTCGTCTTTCCACTGCCGGAGGGTGTGGTCATATAATAGGTCTGACCGGACTCATAGCTTGCAGTAAATTCCTGAATGACCTTCTGCTGCCCGTAGGCTTTGTTCACGCCACGACATGCGATCACACCGGATGTTTGCACACTGCTCCCTGCGACAGAACCCTTGCCCTGACAGGCAGGCTCCCAGGCAAAGATCCGCTCTGCCAGCCACAACACCAGTTTCTCAAAGAAAAGACTTAGGAGGATAACCACCGCCGTCCACGCAAAAACCTCCGCTGTCTCCAGATAGATCTTGGACATATAAAGCCTCTCACCGATGGAAAGATCCGGTGTCCCGATGACCTCCGCCGCCACGCCGGACTTCCAGCTCATCCCCAGAGAAAGCTTCAGTCCGCTTAATAAAAAAGGCTTCAGAGCCGGGCGATATATATAGAAGAAACGATTAAAGAAAGGTATCCGAAACACATCCGCCATCTCCAAAAGACGCTTGTCCGTAGCTTTAAGTCCTTCCAGCGTGTTGATATAAAGATTGGGCAGTACGATCAGAAAGCACACCGCCACCGCCAGAAAAGAGGAACCCCACCAGATCAGAAAAAGTACCACTAGAGAAGCCACCGGAACAGCCTTAAACAGGCTGATCACCGGCGACAAAAGTTCTTCCAAAAAAGAAAAGCGGTTGCTCAAGATCGCAAGGAGAATTCCCACCACAAGTCCCAACAAAAAACCGAGCCCGATGCGGATCAGACTTCCCGCCACCGACTGCCAGAATGTTTCTTTCGGAAGCATGGATGCCAGAGCCTGCAAGGCCCGAAAGGGCGTCACCAGCATGATCTTATTATTCACCCACAGGGCAAGCAAATGCCACATGAGCAACCAGAACAAAATGATAATGGTTTTTCTACGGAACATAATAGAAGCCTTCCTCCGGCAATGTCCCTCCCACAGAGACCGGATCCAGATCGTACAGCACCTCAAGATAACCGGACAATGCCTGCCGCATCTTTTCTCCGGTGATGCAGACAATGTTGCATCCCGGAATCGCCTTCTGGGCGATGGGTGCCTGCGCAATGATCCCAGCTTCCACTACAAGAGACGCAGTATTCTCCACGTCGTTGTTTGCCTTCTGCGCGCTGACCGCATGCTCCTCAAGGAAAGCAGTTACCGCCTCCGGATGCTCCTCCAAAAAAGCATTCCTCGCCACTGTGACACCGGTCACCATGCTGCTGCCCTGATCCTGCACCTTGTCCCACTCTTCGTTCATGTCAAGAACGATGGAAAGAGCTTCATTCTGTGTGCAAGCCACCGTCACAAAGGGCTGGGGAAGCAAACCGACAGCATTTAGATCCTCCGCCAGCACCGCCGCCACCTCGGTGGCCTCAGACTTGTACTCCAGTGTACAGTCGGTCAGACCGTTCTCCGACAATATATACTGCAGAGAATAATCGGGAGTTGTCCCTTTTCCGGTAAGATAAATGGTTTTTCCTGCCAGATCGGCAACACTGGTGATGGAGGTATCGCCGGACACAATGTACAGCACCCCCAGCGTGTTGATATCAATCACACTGATCGCACCGTCCGTGTTATTATACAGCACGCTGGCTACGTTTGCCGGCACCAGCGCAATGTCCAGATCCCCCTTTACCATCAACGGCAGGATCTCATCCGCCGCGGTCGCCATCTGCACTTCATAGTCGTTTGCAGTCTCACCGCTCTCAGCGTCGGCCATCAGATTGACCAGCCCGATGGTGGTGGGTCCTTTCAGTGCACCAATGTGTACCAGCGTCCGTTCACCGTCTACCTGCTGTGTCCCTCTTCCATTTCCACATCCGGCGAGTAAGCAGCATGCCAGCATCAAAGCCATTTTGATCGTTACAAGTTTTTTCATTCTTTTTTTCATAGTGTATTTTCCTCCATTTGTTTTCTGACAAAGGAAGGCACAAAAAAAGCACCTTATTACGCAGAACAGGTTTGACAGACAAAAAAACTGTCAATACTATCTTTGTAACCAGTCAGAGTAACGTGATCCTGCGCAGCATATGCTTTGCAGTCTCGAATGAGGTCATTATATCATTATTATTCTATTTTTACAATGAATAATAAATTTGCAAAACTTTCCATTATATTTTTTTACATGCCGTCAATACTAACATCAAGATAAGTGACCGCAAATGCTTAGCCCGAAAGTATTTTCAGGATAAGCCATTGCAGCGCTTATCTTGAAAATAGAGAAAAAGAAAAACAAGTCACGGAGGTGAAAACAAGAATGGCAAGCAGAAGTAATAGAGTAGAGGTTCCTGAGGCAAAGGCCGCTATGGATCGTTTCAAGACTGAGATCGCATCTGAGCTGGGCGTAAACCTGAAGGAGGGTTACAACGGTGACCTGACCTCCCGCGAGGCTGGCAGCATCGGCGGTGAGATGGTTCGTCGTATGATCAAGAAGCAGGAAGAGTCCATGAAATAAGGCTCCCCCGAAAGGATCGAGACCTGAAATAAGGGTATACGTAACTGACAGAATACCCAAGAAACAAAAAGGCAGCTGCACTGAGATCTATGTTCAGTGCAGCTGCTTTTTATTTTCTTAGTTCAATCTCCAAACACAGCCCTGTAATCCGCCTGAAACTTGGCAATCCCTGCGTCGGTCAGAGGGTGTTTTACCATCTGCTCGATCACAGAGTAGGGAACGGTCGCAATGTCGGCACCTGCCAGGGCGCAGTCCGTCACATGAACGGGGTTGCGGACACTGGCCGCGATGATCTGGGTTTCCAGATCGGTCACTGCAAAAATATCCGCAATCTCACGGATCAGGTCAACGCCTCTCTGGCTGATGTCATCCAAACGTCCCAGGAAAGGCGACACATAGGTAGCCCCTGCGCGCGCCGCCAGAAGCGCCTGATTCGCGCTAAAGATCAGGGTCACATTGGTCTTGATCCCCTCGGCAGACAGTACTTTACATGCCTTTAATCCCTCCGTCGTCATAGGAATTTTCACTACCATGTTGGGATGGATTGCCGCGATCTCACGTCCCTCGCGGATCATGCCCTCCGCTTCCACGGTGGTGGCCTTCACCTCTCCGCTGATGGGACCGTCCACAATGGACGCAATCTCCGCTATGACCTCCTCAAACACCCTTCCCTCCTTGGCGATCAGGGAGGGATTGGTTGTAACGCCACAGATGACGCCCATATCATTTGCCTTCTTGATGTCCTCTACCTTGGCCGTATCAATAAAAAAACGCACAGTTCAAATTCCTCTTTTCTTTATTTTTACCTATTTAGACAGCTGCATTCTCTCGCACATGCTGCTCCACAAACTGTTCGTAGGAACAAGGTTTGCCAAACACATACCCCTGTATGTAATCCGGATCCATCGCGCTGATCTTCTCAAGCTCCTGATCGGTCTCAATGCCCTCAATGCATAGCTTTAAATCGATGCTGTGGGTCATTTCAACCATATGGCGCAGCAGGTTGTACTCTTGGGGATTGTTCAGCGCCTCCAACGTAAACGAGCGATCAATCTTGATCGTGTCCGGATTCAGATTGTACAAGTAATGAAAGTTCGAATAACCCGTTCCAAAGTCATCCAGTGCAAGCAGAATTCCATTCGCCCGAAGTTCATCACAGAATTTGATAAAACGGGCGTTAGACTCCAGGAATCCACTCTCTGTCAACTCGATCATCAGGCTGCCCGGCTTTAGCCGGTACGCTCCGATCAGTTCCAGGATCACGCTGAGTACATCGCTCTTTAACACCTGTATATATGATAGATTCACCGACACCCGAAAGTCCGGTATCTTCTCCTGAATCTTGTGACAAGCTTTCAACGCCTGCTCCATCACCCACCGTCCCACCGGGATGATCAAACCGGTCTCCTCCAAAAGCGGGATAAACTCCGTGGGTGGAATCCTCCCAAGTTCCTCTGTCTGAAACCGCAGCAGAGTCTCTGCTCCGATCAACTTCTGCTTGCCGATGTCCACGATCGGCTGGTAATACGCCTCAAAACCCTCACAACGATTATTGACCGCATGACGTAAAGCCTCAATCAGCCTGCGCCGGTATTGAAACATCCGGTAATCCGACAATTCATATATGTAGTGCTGATTCTTCCCTCGATTCTTTGCCTCATTCAGAGCAAACTCAGAAAGTTTCATCAACGTGGCATAATTTTGCTTGTTCACCTTGGTAAGATCCAACACACCCGCAGAGATGGTGTAGAACGCCTCATAATGATTGTCCGCAATAAAAGAGTCGATTGCCGCACGGATCTTCTTGTAGAGCTTCACCGCCTCCACATCACCTTCTCCTTTTGCGGTGTTTAACACGATAAACTCATCCGACACAATGCGGTAGAATTTTTGACCGTTCTCCAGCATCTCCCCAATGCACTCCGCCGTCCGGCGCAGGATCATGTCGCCGTAGTCGATGCCCCAGTTTTCATTGATCTCTTTAAAATTGTCAATGCCGATTCGCAGAATATATCCGCTTAACCGCTCTCCTTGTCGTTTCTCCAATTCCCTCTGCAGAGTCGTCTCTCGCATAGCACCGCTTGTATTGTCGGCACGCTGTTTCAAGCCGATCTCATTGATACATCCCACAAGAAACTGCGGCTTACCCTGCTCATCGTGAGTCACTTCCCCTCTGCAGTTGATCCAGACAGGATTTCCCTCCCTGTCCATCCATCGATACTCGATGTCATGCACAGACTTCTCGTTATTGAATATCTGTGCCAGATCGTCCTGAAGAGTCTTCACATCCGCCGGATAGACAAATTTCTCACAATTACCCGCCACATCGCTGAATTGGCACCCCGGTATCGGGAAACGATCTAACGCACTGGGAGATATACAATAGAGGTCATTCTGCAGATCATAGATAAACAGATAGTCATCCATACTCGGATCCAGTATCTCAGTGAGATACTGAAAATGGTCTAAGCTGATTCTCTCCCTCTTTTCCATAGTTCTATTATCTCCTGTGTATAATATATACAAAAATTCACGTCCTTTTCCAAAGTATAGCATATGCCCTTTCCAAAAGCAACTCACTGGCGGAAAAGAGGATCACTTTTCACGCGGATAATATTCTTCTCAAAAAGATATTCCGGACGACTTCTCCGCCTGCACGCTGCACACAGTTCTTCCCAGACATACCGGGGAGAGCTCTTTTCTTTTAGGCGACACAGTCTTTGCAGCACGCGCCTCATCTCCGGCGGCCGCTCCCTTCCTTCTGCACGGACGCATTCCTCCAAAAGCTGCTCAAAGACCCGGCTCAATCTGCGGTCGTATGCTCTGATCGGCGGCTTTCGCATGGGGGGCAGACAGGGATCGTCCCCTGTCACCAAATAGTGCAGCAGCCTTCCAATGGAATACACATCACTGTACGCTCCCACAATGCCGTCACTTTCCAATTGCTCCGGAGCGGCGTATCCCGGTGTTCCTGCACGGCCAAAGTCCTCCGGCCGCGCCTTTCCCAGATCCGTCAGCGGACAGACACAGCCAAAATCGATCAGCTTCACCTGACCGTTCTGGCAGATCCGGACATTTTCCGCCTTCAGATCTCGGTAGAGAACGTCCATCCTCTCCTTCAGAAATGCGAGCCCTTCTGCCAGACTTCTGCCGATTTCCACGGTCTGCCTCTGGGACAGGCGGCTCCGCCGCAACACAAACTCGCGCAGACTTTGACCGGCAACATATTCCATAACCAGATAATAAGTTCCATCCTCTTTCCAACACTCGTAAAATTGAGGAAACAGAGGTTGACTTGTACGGTCAATTCGTTGCAAAAGAATGCATTCCCGATTCCACTGTACCTGATCCCAACTGACCTTGCAGGCACATATCAACCCATCTGCCTCCCGTTTCACCCGGTACACCTTCGAGAAAGCGCCTTCCCCTGCCAGGTTAAGCAGTTGATAACCTCTTTTTTGCAGTGATCGTCTTTTCACCGTCCAATCCACTTTTCTCTTCTCCCGCCTTTGCTGTTGTTCATTTCCTGCGTTCTGGAGCAAACGTTCAACGAGTCATTATCAGAACCGCCGCGCGACCGCCAGACCACCTATCCTCTCCAAAACGCCCCAGCTCCTCCAATCGTCTGCTGACCTGCACCTCGTTACGGATCGCATCCACCGCCAGACAATCCCGGATCTCTTCCCCTGAGATTCCTCGATAAAAAGATTCCGTTCCAAATAACAGTCCCACCTTGTTCTGCAAAAGACCTTCCTCCATCACGATCGCGCTCTTTGCTGTGTTCACGGAAAGCTCCTTTAAGTTGGGCCGCAAAAACCGGCTATTGAGCAGACAGATCCTCTGTTTTCCCCGATAAAAAAGTAGAAATCTCTCTCCCACACACAGGATACCGGCCAAGGAAAAGCAAGCCGTTTCCTCCATCTGCATAAGCTCTGCTTTCAGCGCATCCAGTTCCGGTTTCTTGGTACGGCTGCACCGTTTCAATACACACTCATGAAACCAGTTTGTCAGCTGCACACAGAAACGCTCTCCCATGTCCTGCTCCCCGGCTGACGGGTCCTCCTCACAGACGCAGGCCATCACAATCGGCATTCTCCCCCTTTGTCGTGTTACCTGCTGTAGAGTCAGGGACGTTGTCGGTTTCCCCTCATTCCAATGATAGCTCGTTAAAAAATTCATCCCTTGTTCCTTCCCGAAACTGACAGCAAAAAACCTTCGCTTATCACCTCTTAATTTACAATACTATTTTTCCTGCATTCATGGATATACATAGACCTGAAGCGGCCTGTCGGATATAATTTGAAAGTTAGATATTTCTTTTATAACACACTCATAAGGAAAAGGCAATATTAATTTTCTGACATATGATCGTCAAGAGCCGATCCAAAGATCGGCTCCCTATTTCACTAACAGTTTATTTCTGGTTTTACATAAAAATATTAGACAGATCGTTAAATAATAGCAACACCATCAACACCATGAAAAACATCAGACCGATGAAGTGCACCAGCCCCTCCTTCTCCGGAGGAATGGGCTTCCCCCGTATAACTTCCAAGAGCAGGAATACCAACCGTCCCCCATCCAGAGCAGGGATCGGAAGCAGATTGAGGATCCCTAAGTTGACCGACAACATCAGTGTAATGTTCAGCATATTGACCAGCACATTCTGCCAACCGTACTCCCTGGTACTCTCATAGGTTTTGCCCACCAGATTGACAGCGATTCCCACAGGGCCCGCCACATCCTGTCTGGTGACCTGACCGCGCAGAAGCATTCCGAGACTCTTGTAAGTCATCCGGATGCTGAAACGCATCTCGTACCAGGCGTATTTAAATCCATCCAATCCGGACAACTCCGCAAAATCCGAGTTAGAGATTCCCAGCATGTATCTTCCCATACTTTCGTCATATCTCGGCACCAATACTGTGTGGTAAATCTCTCCGCCGCGCTCATACTCTACTTCCACGTCGCCGCCCCGGTAAATCTGTGTAAACAGCTGAATCTCCTCGTACAGATATATCCTCTCCCCGTTCAGAGAACGGATGCGGTCGCCGTCCTGCAGTCCTGCCTCCAGCGCTGCACCGCCCTCCACGACTTCCGTCGCCACCGGATCACGGATCACGATCATATTAACCATGATCAGCGCAATGACAAAGGCCAAGATAAAGTTAAAAAAGGGACCTGCCACCACGGTAGAGATTCTTCCCCACACACTGGCTTTCAGGAAAGAACCCTCTCCGGGCTCCTCACCCTCCCTTGCCTCCAGACCGTCCTCCCCCTCAAACATACAGGCGCCTCCGATGGGAAGAAGCTTCAAGGAATACTTGGTATCACCTTTTTGAAAGGAAAGCAAGTTGGGTCCCATACCCACCGCAAACTCAATCACATGAATTCCGTTTGCTTTGGCAAGCAGAAAATGGCCAAATTCGTGAGATATCACCACCACCCCAAAGATTACGATAAACAATATCAGTGTAACCATGTAGTATTATTTTACCTTTCCGAAATTTTCTTCAAGATCCACTCATATACCCCACTCTCTGTCTCCAATATCTGATCCACAGAAGGGTTCTCTATCACCTTATGCCGCTCCATGGACTCCTCGATCAGCTCCGCGATCTCCAGATATTTGATCTTTCTATTTAGAAACAACCCTACCGCCTTCTCGTTGGCGGCGTTGAACACCGTCGGCATACTGCCGCCGGTTGTGGCTGCCTGGTAGGCTAATCTAAGTCCGGCAAAGGTCTCCATATCCGGCTTTTCAAAGGTGAGCTGCCCCAGCGCAAAAAAGTCCACCCGCCTGCCGTCCAGAGGCTTTCTGTCCGGATAGAACAGGGCATACTGGATGGGAAGCTTCATGTCCGGCGTCCCCAGCTGTGCGATGATCGCGCCGTCCACATACTCCACGGCAGAGTGGATGATACTCTGTGGATGTACCACTACTTGAATCTGGTTAAGCTCCACATCAAAGAGCCATTTTGCCTCCATGACTTCCAGACCCTTGTTGACCAGCGTGGAGGAATCAATGGTGATCTTGTGCCCCATGGCCCAGTTCGGGTGCTTTAGGGCATCCTCCACCTGAATATTTGCCAGTTCCTCTCTGCTTCTGCCTCGAAAAGGACCGCCGGACGCTGTGAGCAGAATCTTTTCCACCCTGCCTTTCGGCTCCCCGTTTAAGGACTGAAAGATCGCGCTGTGTTCGCTGTCTACCGGCAGGATCGCCACCCCTCGCTTTTTTGCCAGTGGCATAATAATATGTCCTGCTGTCACTAAGGTTTCCTTGTTGGCCAGTGCGATGTCCTTACCGGCCTCGATGGCCGCAATGGTGGGCCTGATACCAATCATTCCCACAATGGCGGTCACCAATACCTGCACCTCCTGTAAGACGGCAATTTCCAAGAGTCCTTCCATTCCGGATACGATCTTCACGGGAAGATCCTTTACTCGGATCTTTAAATCGGAAGCTGCCTCCTCACTCCACATACCTGCCACCAGAGGCCGAAACTCCCTGATCTGCTCCTCCATTTTCTCCACGCTGTTTCCCGCTGCCAGAGCAACTACCTTAAGCTCCGGATTAGCACGGACCACCTGAAGTGTCTGGGTTCCGATGGAGCCGGTAGAACCTAAAATTGCTATGTTCTTCATGTTCCTTTTCCTTCTTTATCTGTGTTGGAGACATAACTGTTCAGGACTTACATCACTTGCGTTACAGTTTTAATATCAGTATCGTCAAAAAATATGTCATAGGTGCGGTGACGATCATGCTGTCAAAGCGATCCATGATACCTCCATGTCCGGGGATCAGATTGCCGTAATCCTTAATATCATGATTGCGCTTGATAGCGGAGGCTGCCAGATCACCTACCATACTCATCACTGCACCCATGGCACAGATAAAGGCGATGATCCATTTAACCGACTGCTCCGGAAACGCCGCCTCTACAAAAAAGTACCCATACAATCCACCTATCAGGGCCGCACCGGCCACTCCACCGATACACCCCTCCAAGGATTTGTGAGGGCTTAGCACCGGAAATATCTTCTTTCTGCCGATGAGTTTTCCCACTGCATAAGCACAAGTATCACAGCCCCACGAGCTGATCAGGATCGTCCACACCATGTAAATTCCCTGAGAGGTCTGACGCGTCAGATACACAAACGAAAGCATCACAGGTGCATACAAAAACGAAAAGACTGCCGCCAGCACTTGACTCGCCTGATATTTGGGAAATCTGATAACATAGGCAAACATCTCTGCCAGAAACATCCCCACGATCACCATCAAAAGATAGAGAGCATTCCCCCCTACAGTGCCGTTTCTTCCAATATATAGCGCCCCATAATAGGCCGTCACTCCCACCATCCCCAATATCTCCAAGAGGTTCCACTTCTTTTCATCCGCGGCACATCTCAAAGCCTTGGTAAGTTCCCTGTAAGCCACGAGAGAGATCGCATACAGGATCAACAGGAGAGGGATCTCTCCAAACGCCATGGCGGCCAAGGCTATTATGAGCAGCACAATACCGCTCGCCAGTCTGGTCCAAAACATGAGTCTATTCCTCCTTTAAACCGCCGTATCTTCTGTCTCTATGATTATATGCTTCCACCGCCTTGAGCAATTCTTCTTTCGAGAAATCGGGCCATGCCACCGGCGTAAAATATAATTCCGTGTAGGCCAGCTGCCATAGCAGAAAATTGGAGATACGCTGCTCATTGCAGGTACGGATCAAAAGATCCGGCTCCGGTACTCCGGCAGTGTCCAAAAGTCCGCTTAGGGACTGCTCCGTAATATCCTCTGACGTCCACTCTCCTGCTGCCACCTTGTCAGCAGCCTTTCTCACGGCACGGATGATCTCATCTCTGCCGCCATAGTTGATAGCAATCTGAAAATGCAGGCCATCATTGTCCTTAGTGGCATTCTCCAGTTCCTCAATGCGCCCACGGATATCCTCGTCCAATCTTGATTTCTCCCCCAGAACCTTCACACACATACGGTTCTTCTTTGCCGTCTGAAGACAATTCTTCATATAGTTGCGCAACAGCTTCATCAGCGCATCCACCTCGTCGTCAGGACGACTCCAATTCTCCGTGGAAAAAGCATACACTGTCAAATACTGTATCCCCATCCGGTAAGCCTCCTCACAGATAGTCTCCACCGTCTTTGCCCCCTGAACATGACCATAATTGCGGGGCATTCCTTTTGCTTTCGCCCACCTGCCGTTGCCGTCCAGAATAATTGCCACATGCCGCGGCATTTTGAAATTATTTTCCATACCAATTCATCCCTCTGACTTTTGACAAACAGCGGAGGGCGGAGAGCTTTCGCATCTCCGCCCCCGCAGTCTGCACAAAGTAAGTGTTGACTTATACAGTCATTATCTCCTTCGACTTGGCCTCGATCAGCGCGTCGATATCCTTGATGTACTTGTCGGTAAGCTTCTGAAGCTGATCCTCCATCTGCTTGATCTCATCTTCAGAAATATCCGTCTTGGCCAGCTTTTTTAAGGAATCGTTGCCATCTCTCCTGATATTGCGGACTGCAACTTTGCCTTCCTCGCCTTTCTTCTTGACATCTTTCACCAATTCTTTTCTGCGATCCTCCGTAAGTTCCGGAAATACCAGACGGATCACATTGCCGTCATTGGTGGGATTGATGCCGATATCCGAAGTCATAATAGCCTTCTCGATCTCTTTGATCAGAGACTTCTCCCACGGAGCGATCTGGATAATTCGCGCCTCCGGCACAGTCACATTGCCCACCTGCTGGATCGGTGTGGGCGTCCCATAGTAGTCCACACGCAGCTTATCCAGTACATGGGGATTGGCGCGGCCTGCACGGATTGCCGCAAAATCAGACTCCAGATGCTCCAAAGTCTTTTTCATTTTATCGTCATACTGCTGTAACCTTGCGTCCATAATTCCTCCCGATCTAATTGATATTGTATCACGTCAAACTGTGACCTTTGTACCACTGAAATTGCCCTTGACAGTGTTCACAATGCCGTTCTCCTCGTTCAAACCAAATACCCACATGGGCATCCGGTTGTCTCTGGCAAGAATGGACGCCGTCATATCCACCACCTGTAAATTCCTTGCGATCACATCGTCAATGCTGATCTCGTCAAATTTGCGGGCCGCCGGATTCTTCAGGGGATCATCGTCGTACACGCCGTCAATGGACTTCGCCAATAAGATCACATCCGCATCCACCTCGATAGCCCGCAAGACAACTCCGGTATCTGTGGAGAAATAGGGATGACCCGTTCCACCTGCAAAAAACACCACCATGTTCTTGGCAAAGTATTTGTTGGCCCGATCTTTGGAGAACAGCTTCGTGAAGGAGCCGCACTCAAAGGGCGTCAAAATATTGGTCATCATACCTACTGAGCGGAAGATCTCCGACACGTAAATACAGTTCATCACTGTGGCAAGCATACCAATCTGATCTGCCTTGGTGCGGTCAATGTTCTCGCTGGATCGTCCCCGCCAGAAATTGCCGCCGCCGATCACAATACCCACCTGAATGCCGTCGTCAACCAACTCCTTTACCTGAAGAGCAACTTTCCGGACAGTTTCCTCGTCAAAACCGGTTCCTCGTTCACCTGCCAGCGCCTCTCCGCTCAATTTCAGTAAAATTCTGCGCATAACTTATTTCTCCGCCTTCTCCTTAGCGCTTGCTTTCTTCTTCTCAGGCTTGTATTCATCAAAGAAAGCAGTCGGGCTGACATCTGCGTAGCACTGGGAACACATACCCTCGATCACCGCACCGTTGTTGATCTGTACGGACTTGGACTTGATGTTGCCCATAACAATAGCGGTATTGTCCAGCACCACGGGGCCTCTTACATCGATATCGCCTTTTACCGCACCTGCAATAGCTGCGCTGGTAGCCGATATGTTGCCTATGATAACGGTGCTCGCACCAATCTTGACAGCTCCCTCGCTGACAATCTCACCGTTGATCTTTGCTCCCTCCGCAAAAACCTCGGAAGCCTTGGAATTACCGTCCACATGACCTGTGATATTCAATTTTCCCAGAACGTCAATATTACCGTTCACAACACCGATGATATCAACCGACCCCTCAGAGGTAATGTCGCCGGTGATGGTCATGCCTCCGGTGATGATAGATGTCTCGTCCACTGGTTCCCTGTTAGATAAAGTTTCCATAATTTCTTCTGCTCCTTTTTCTTCAACATTATCGTTTTCTGTTTCCATATTGCTTTCTACTTCTTCCATGTTCTCAACTGTTTTCATCTTTTTATTCTCCTCAATTTTTTTCTCTGCGGCAGGTTCCTCCACAACAGGCTCTTCCACTGTTGGCTCCTCAACAACCGGCTCTTCGGCCGGTTCTTCAATAACCGGTTCCTCGACTGGCGCCTCTTTTGCAAGGGCTTCGCTCTGCCCTATAACATTGTCCAGCATCGCTTCCAGATCCGGCTCCTCAGCAGAGATAGTATCCTCCGGCACAGGATCTGCAAAGGAAAGATCATCTGCCTCAAGGGATAACGCGTCTTCTGACAACGGCTCCACGAAGCTCAGCATATCCTCTCCGACGGAATCCCCGAAAGTGAATGCGCTTTCTGACGCAAGATCTTCCGCCGTGGGAGGTTCTTCCACTGTGGACACGACAGCCTCATCCACTTTGGGTAAGTCATCCTCCTCCGGAAGCTCGATGGCATCAATGTTCTGCAGCATCTCTTCCAGTGAAAGGGATTGATCTGACAGATCCGTGGTTCCCGGCTCTGTCTCGACGGACACCTCAGCGTTATCCGGCTCTGCATCAGGCATAAGCTCATTGACCGCCTGTGACAGGTCTTGCTTTAAGTCTCCAAAAAAACCCATGGTAAATTATTCCTCCATTCATTCATTGGTCTTGATATGTATATGTTGAACCGGCACGGTTTCCTCTGTGATCGGCAGGATCACAGTATCCTCCATCGCCAGAATATTCTCCAGTATTCCCGGCAAGGCCTCCACCGTAGTGGGTTTATTGGCCGAATCGTGCAGAAGCACGATAGATGTTTGCCATCTATTGACATCGTCAGTACTGTTATGCAAAAGCGTGTCAGTGTTCAAAAGCCTGCTGCCGCCATCTCCGGATGCAATATTCCAGTCGTAGTAAGTCACGCCCTGTGCGTCCAGATAATCCGCAAAATTCTGCATATTCAACGGGCTCACCGTGTTGGAGCTTCCTCCTGGGAAACGATAGTACACACACTGCACCCCTGTCAGATCATACAGGTAGTCCTGAATTTGGTGAAAATCTTCGGAAAAAGCCTCCACTGACTTATAAATCTCCGAGTATTTATGGCTGTAGGAATGCATCCCGAGTGTATGTCCTTCCTCCACGATCCGCCGGATCGCCTCCTGCGAGGCGGCATCCTCTTTGCCCACTACAAAAAATGTGGCCTTTACCCCATACTCATTCAGAATATCCAGAATCTCGTCCGTGTAAATGCTCGGCCCATCGTCAAAAGTCAGGTAGACCTTATGCTGGGGTTCCCATTCTATAACCTCTGATATATTATCTTCGGGTTTCGCTGCGATAACTTCCGGCTGAACAGATACACTGCGGCTCTCCTGGGGGACGGCTTCTGTCTCCTGTCTCTCCAGTTCAAGCTGCATCCATTGTTCCAACTGGGTGCTCAACTGGTCTAACCGCCTCTCTATGCTGTTCATCCTCACTAATAAGAGGATGCAGCATACATTTGGCATCACAACAAGAGTCACTATCAGCCAGATAATTATTTTCTTCAGCCGCTGCACACGTTTCCGCCTGTACGGGGCCTGCTGATGATCCATTCCTGACATATATTCTCACACACATTGTCTCAATTAACACATATTTTTATTATAAGATGTAGTATCATATATAATACCCATGTAACAGTATAGCATATTCCCGTTTTTTGGGGAAGATAAAATATTAAAAAAATTGGCAAGTATTGCACAACTACAAAACTTATACTATAATATACAACAGTTGCGGTCTAAAGTGCAACCACAAAAGCGCTGCAGAAAGGAATTGCCAACAGGCATGGTAAGATACAATGAGTTTTGAGTTTATCAAGAAACTTCCCACACCGGCAGAGATCAGAGAACAATATCCTGTTCCTCCTGCCCTTGTAGAGTTGAAGGAGAAAAGAGATGCCGAGATCCGCGACGTGATCACCGGCAAGAGCAATAAATTTTTGTTGATCATAGGCCCCTGCTCAGCGGACAACGAGGATTCCGTGTGCGAGTATGCCAACCGCCTTTCCAAGATCAACGATAAAGTCAAGGATAAGCTGATCCTGATCCCCAGAGTATATACCAACAAGCCCCGCACTACCGGTGAGGGTTACAAGGGAATCATGAGCCAACCCGATCCGGAGAAAAAGCCGGACTTTCTGTCCGGTCTGATAGCCATGCGTAAAATGCACATCCGCGTGCTGGAGGAGACCGGTCTCTCCACTGCAGACGAAATGCTTTACCCTGAGAACTGGGGCTATCTGTCCGATATCCTCTCCTATGTGGCCATCGGTGCCCGATCCGTGGAAGATCAGCAGCACCGCCTGACTGTCAGTGGCTTCGATGTGCCTGCAGGTATGAAGAATCCCACCAGCGGTGACTTTTCCGTTATGTTGAATTCTGTATATGCAGCACAGCATCCCCACTCCTTTATCTACAGAACCTGGGAGGTTAGTACAACAGGAAATGAACTGGCACATACCGTTTTGCGTGGTGCCACCAACAAGCACGGCAACAACAAGCCCAACTACCATTATGAAGATCTGGTTCGGCTGCTTGACATGTACCAGCAGATGGATCTGAAAAATCCCGCTTGCATTATCGACACCAACCACTCCAACTCTGACAAGCAGTACACTCAGCAGGTGCGCATTGCCAAGGAGGTTATGCACAACCGCAAGCTGAATCCGGAGCTTCACAGCCTGATCAAGGGTTTTATGATCGAGAGCTATCTGGAGGAAGGCTGCCAGAAGATTGGCGAAGGCATCTACGGAAAGTCTATCACCGATCCCTGCCTCGGCTGGGAAGCCTCCGAAAAATTGATCTATGATCTGGCCGAATATGATTGACATATTAGAAAATCTTTAACAACATCAGCAGTATGTATGGATTACAAAAACTCTCCAGCAGGCACCCCACCAGGATCACTCCAAAAATTGCCAGCAGTTTCAAAATCTGCCCCGGCTGGATCACTTTCCGCTCCTCCAAAGGACTGTAGCGGTTGAAGTAGATATTCCGGTTCAATCGCTCGCACCACAATACCAACGCCACCACAGCCGGCACATACAGCAGATACTGCGGGAACACGCTGGCAACTGCCAGAAAAAGGCCTTTCAGACCGTAGCGTATCAACAGCGCCATCAGAAAGGAGCCCGTTGACAGCCCGTACCAGAATATTGCCCCTCCACAAACCAGCAGCCCAAGATAGGTGGTGGAGAGCACGGTCAGCGTCAGCATGCTCCCCAGCCTCTTTTTCAATACAAAAACAAAAAGAGCATTGCTGTCAACGGTCATATATTTCATGTGATACAGAGTGTATTCATCCAATAGTCCCGTATTTTCCAGCAAAATGCTCTTTCCAAAATTCATGGTAAGGATCCCCGCCACCAAACCTGCCAAAAAGAGATAGAACAAGGGCAGATGCTCTTTCTGGGACGGCTGCCTATTTATCCTCATCGGTTCTCACCTGCTTTACATTTCAATTCTATGGCTCTTCCCCATTATATGCAGGTGAGTACAAGTTCATGCACTACAGATATTTTGCGGCATAGCTTAGGATCCCGCAGATAGTCTTGGAATCCTGTATCTTGCAGTCAAAGATCATCTGCTTCAACTCCTCCACCGTGTAGGCCTCCACATTGATATATTCATCCTCGTCCAGATGCTGACTGCCGGGCTGCTTCAGCCCCCTAGCCAGATAGATATCAATCTTCTCATTGCAGAAAGCCACAGTGGTGTAGATGGAATTTAAAAGTTCCACCTTGTCGCACACATAACCGGTCTCCTCCTGAAGCTCCCGCATGGCTGCCACATCGGTGGGCTCCTCCCTGCCGTTTAAGCCTCCGGCGGGTATTTCCAGAGTCTCACGCTCCAAAGCGTTTCGGTACTGACGCACCATCAAAAGCTTTCCGTCCTCTCGCACAGCCACTATGGCCGCTGCTCCCTTGTGGTCGATCAGATCCCACTTTACCACGTTTCCGTTGGGAATCTGCATAGTGTCCTGATAGTAATCAATAATGGCGCCGTTTGCTACCAACTCTCTTTTCAGTCTCTTGATCTCTTCCATCTATCCTGATCCTTCCTATTTA
Source organism: Acetatifactor sp. (assembly GCA_022511465.1). GTDB lineage: Bacteria > Bacillota > Clostridia > Lachnospirales > Lachnospiraceae > Acetatifactor. The sequence goes on from JAFLRM010000013.1 coordinate 64,546, forward strand.
ACTCGATTTTATTTAGACTCTAACAGCTTCTCCACACTGGCCAACTTCACGCACAGCACGAACAGATCCGTGGCCATAGCCATCTCCTCCTGGGTGGGGTAAGATGGGGCAATACGGATGTTGCTGTCCCTGGGGTCCACTCCATAAGGGTAGGAAGCCCCGGCACCAGTCAGCGTCACACCGGCCTCCTTACACTTGGCAACGATGGCCTTGGCGCAGCCCTCCATGGAATCAAAAGAGATAAAGTAGCCGCCGTTGGGCCTCGTCCATGTGCCGATGCCAAGACCGGTCAGTTCCTCGTCCAGAACCTTGAGCACAGCCTCAAACTTGGGCCGCATCAGGGCTGCATGCTTTTTCATATGCTCTTTGATGCCGTTTATGTCCTTAAAATAGCGCACATGGCGCAGCTGGTTTACTTTGTCATAACCGATAGTCTGAATGGTCAGTGACTTCCTCACCTCCTTCAGATTGGCCTCGGAGGATGCGATCGCACTGATACCGCTGCCCGCGAAGGTCACCTTGGAGGTGGAACAGAACTCGTATACCATATCCGGATTGCCGGCTTTTTCGCATTCACTTAAGATCTCCAGAAGCTGATCCTGACGATCCGCGCTGTCATACAGGTGATGAACGGCGTAGGCATTATCCCAGAAAATACGGAAGTCCGCTGCGGCAGGCTTCAAAGCCGCCATACGCTTCACCGTCTCATCCGAGTAGGTGTATCCCTGAGGGTTAGAGTACTTGGGCACACACCAGATGCCCTTGATGCTCGCATCCTCCGCTACCAGCTTCTCCACCAGATCCATGTCCGGACCTGCGGGCGTCATGGGAACCGTGACCATATCAATGCCAAAATGCTGTGTGATGGAAAAATGTCTGTCGTAGCCGGGCGCAGGGCAGAGGAATTTCACCTGATCCAGCTTGCACCAGGGAGTACTTCCCAGCACGCCGTGCGTCATGGAGCGGGAAACCGTATCGTACATGATGGTCAAGCTGGCATTGCCATACACCACCACATTCTCCGGCTTTACACCCATCATATCTCCCAACAGCTTCTTCGCCTCGGGGGTTCCATCCGGCAGGCCATAGTTTCGCACATCCACGCCGCCCTCTGTCTTCATGTCACTCCGAGAATTTAAGATATCCATAAAATCCATTTCCATGTCCAGCTGGGATGTGGCAGGCTTACCCCTGGACATATCCAGCTTCAGACCTTTCCCCTTGGCATCCTCATATGCCTTTTCCAACTCGGCCTTCTTGTCTAAAAGTTCTTCCTTGCTCAGTTCCTGATACACTTTCATAATTCCTCCTCTTCCGGCGCTGCTTACTTTGTCCGGTCTCTTCCAGCATCGTATTGTCATATTATCCCATGCAAGACGCATTGGATAATCGTATACAATCATACACTTTGAATATTCTACTATAAGAAGTGCTATTATACAAGAGGTTTTTGAAGATTTTTAGGAAACAAGAAATAAAAAAGCCGCTGTACATACACACAGCGGCTTTCAGCATTTCTTAACATAGTAGCCAAGTCAAAACTGTCTATGGTTACTTCGCGTAGTCGATCACGCGGCTCTCACGGATCACGTTCACCTTGATCTGTCCGGGATATTCCATCTCAGCCTCAATCTGCTTGGAGATATCACGCGCCAACAGAACCATATCGGCATCTGTGATCTGCTCGGGCACAACCATAACACGAACTTCACGACCTGCCTGAATAGCAAAAGATTTATCTACACCTTTGAAATTGTTTGTTATGTCTTCTAACTGTTTTAATCTGCTAGTATAGGTCTCTAATGTCTCCCTTCTAGCCCCCGGTCTTGCAGCAGAGATTGTATCAGCAGCTTGTACAATACATGCGATCAGGGAAGTAGGCTCTACGTCGCCATGGTGGGACTCCACCGCATTGACGACGGTAGCGTTCTCCTTGTATTTCCTGCAGAGCTCAGAACCCAACTGAATATGGGATCCTTCCATTTCATGGTCCACAGCTTTACCAATATCATGCAATAAACCTGCACGCTTGGCAAGTCTTACATCCAAACCGATCTCGGCAGCCAACAAACCCGAAAGCTGCGCCACTTCGATAGAATGCTTTAATGCGTTCTGACCATAGCTGGTTCTAAACTTCATTCGTCCAAGCAACTTCACAAGTTCCGGATGGATACCGTGCACACCAACCTCGAGGGTTGCGGCCTCACCTTCCTCCTTGATCATCACTTCAACTTCTTTTTGCGCCTTTTCTACCATTTCCTCAATTCTGGCAGGATGGATACGTCCATCAACGATCAATTTTTCAAGGGCAATTCTGGCTACCTCACGACGAATGGGATCAAAACCTGACAGAATAACTGCCTCCGGCGTGTCATCAATGATCAGATCCACACCGGTCATGGTCTCAAGGGTACGGATATTGCGTCCCTCACGGCCAATGATCCTGCCTTTCATCTCATCGTTCGGAAGCTGTACCACAGAAATCGTAGTCTCCGAGACATGGTCTGCTGCACATCTCTGGATTGCAGATACTACATATTCTCTGGCTTTCTTGTCTGCTTCTTCCTTGGCCCGACTCTCCATTTCCTTGATCATCACGGCCGATTCATGCTTTACTTCATCTTCAACAATTTTCAATAAGTAGTCTTTTGCCTGTTCAGAGGTTAA
>JAFLRM010000014.1 GCA_022511465.1 Acetatifactor sp.
CAGAGCAGAAGGAGCAGCTTGCAGAGCAGAAGGAGCAGCTTGCAGAGCAGAAGGAACAGCTGGCAGAGCAGAAGGAACAGCTGGCAGAGAAACAGGCGAAGATAGAGGCAATGGGGCGGCATGTAGAAGAGAGAGAAAGACATGTAGAAGAAAAGGAAAGATACATAGAAGAAAAGGAAAGACACCTAGAACGCATAGAATTAGAAAAGCAACAAATGCAGGAACAATTAAATCAGAGAGACTCTGAACTGGAGGAGCTGAGGAAAAACTATGAAAAACTTTTGAGAGAAAAAGGCCGATTATAGTTTCCTATTTCCTTGCAAAACTTGCTTCAGGGACAGAATCTAATGTTTTGCTTGATATGTTTGGGGGACCGTGCGGTTTTCGGACGAGAGTCGCGCGGTTCTTTTTATGTGTGAATGGCTTTTCTTCTTGTTTTTTTGGGGGAAAAATGAGACAATAGGGGCTGGGAACCCCGCTACAGGATACCGGGATTCGGTTTATAAAAATGGGTGAGGATCAGAGATGTACATTATCGTAGGTTTGGGAAATCCGGGGAAGCAGTATGAAAATACCAGGCATAATATCGGGTTTGCGACAATAGAAAGAATAGCAGAGCAGGAAAATATTCACGTGCTGGAGAAGAAGCATAAGGCGATCATTGGGAAGGGATATATTGCCGGACAGAAGTGTATTTTGGCCAAGCCGCAGACATTTATGAACCTGAGCGGGGAGAGTGTGCGGGAATTGGTGGATTACTATAAGGTAGATGATACGGCAGAGCTGATCGTCATCGCGGATGATGTCAGTCTGGATGTGGGACAGATCCGTGTCCGCAAGAAGGGCAGCGCCGGCGGGCACAATGGTTTGAAGAATATTATCGCACATCTGGGACACGACGGTTTTACGCGCATTAAGATGGGCGTGGGAGAAAAGCCGAAAGGATACGATCTGGCGGACTATGTGCTGGGGCATTTCTCCAAGGAGGAGCGTGCTGCCATGGACGAGGCTGCCGGGCGGGCGGCGGACGCTGTGAGGATGATCATCACGCAGGATGCCGATGTGGCTATGAATCTGTACAATCGCAAGGTGGAACGCTAGGAGGTGTACCATGCAGGCATTACTTGCTCCCCTGCGGGAGCTGGCTGAATACGATCAAATGAGAGAGAGCCTTGGGAAGAAAGGCGGTCCTGTTGCTCTGACCGGATGTGTGGACTCCCAAAAGCTGCATATGATCTACGGACTCAGCGAAGGGCTGAAGTACAAGTGCATCGTCACCTACAATGATCTGCGGGCAAAGGAGATTCAGGAAGAGTATCAGTTTTATGATCGAAATGTACTGCTTTATCCGGCCAAGGATCTGATCTTCTTTCAGGCGGACATCCATGGCAATCAGCTGACCAGAGAGCGCATCTGCACGCTGCGCCGGCTGATGGAGGGAAAACCGGTGACGATCGTGACCACCTACGCGGCATTGATGACACCGCAGGTGCTCTGGGACCATGACACAGATGTCATATCTATGCAGAGAGGCGGTTCTTTAGATGAGGGAAGGCTGTCCGAACGGCTGGTTGATATGGGGTACGAGAAAGCGTATCAGGTGGAGAGTCCGGGGCAGTTTTCTGTCCGGGGCGGCATTGTGGATGTGTTTGACTTGACAGAGGAGAATCCCTACCGCATTGAACTGTGGGGGGATGAGATAGAGTCCATCCGAAGCTTTGACATTTTAAGTCAGCGATCTATTGAGAAGCTGGAGAGCATCAGCATCTATCCTGCGTCGGAGTTTGTCCTGTCAGAAGAGCGGATTCGCACGGGACTTAAAAAGCTGGAACGAGAGGCCAAAGAGCAGGAGAAGCGGTTTCGGGATGCACATCAGCCGGAGGAGGCACACCGCATTGCCACACAGGTGAAGGAGCTTAGAGAGCAGCTTTTAGAGTTTAAGAGCAAGGTCAATTTGGAAAGTTATATCCGGTATTTTTATGAGGACACCGTGACGCTGCCGGAGCTTCTGCAAAGTCTGGCGTCTGCCGGGGGGCGGGAAGATTCCCTCGCTTTCTTTGTGGAGGAGCCGGTCCGGGCAAAAGAGCAGGCTGACGCGGTAGAACTGGAATTTCGGGAGAGTATGCAGCAGCGCTTGCGCAAGGGCTATCTTCTTCCGGGGCAGATGGATATTTTGTACGGCGGGGAGCAGGTGGCGGCCAAGCTGCTCGGTGGCAAAGTGGTCACACTGGCCACCATGGACACCAGAAGTACTTTGTTCAAACCGGCAAAAAAATATGACATTAGTGCCAGAAATCTGGCTCCCTACAATAACAGCTTTGAGGCACTGGTAAAAGACTTGAAACAATATCGAAAGAGAGGATATCGGGTTCTTCTTTTGTCGGGCTCCCGCACCCGGGCGAAACGTCTGGCTGAGGATCTGCGGGATCAGGAGATCGCGGCCGTCTATACGGAAGACCCCTCCAGAGAGGTGCTTCCCGGTGAGGTGTTGACCTATTACGGTCATGTGGGAAAAGGTTTTGAATATCCGTTGCTTAAGTTTGTTGTGCTGGCAGAGACGGATATTTTTGGCGCCGTCAAGAAGAAAAAGCGAAAGAAAAAGCTTTATCAGGGACAGAGGATCAACGATTTCAACGACCTGAGAGTGGGTGACTATGTGGTGCATGAAACACATGGACTGGGAATCTACCGGGGGATTGAAAAGGTTGAGATAGAGCGGATCGTAAAGGACTACATCAAGATAGAGTATCGGGACGGCGGCAATCTCTATGTGCTTGCCACCGGGCTGGACGTGATCCAGAAGTATGCCTCGGCGGATGCCGGTAAGAAGCCAAAGCTAAATAAGCTGGGGACAAAGGAGTGGGAGCGGACCAAGACCAAGGTAAAGGGCGCTGTGAGCGAGGTTGCAAAAGATCTGGTGGAGCTGTACGCCCTGCGCCAGCAGAGCACCGGTTATCCCTACGGGAAAGACACGGTGTGGCAGAGAGAATTTGAGGAGATGTTTCCCTTTGAGGAGACGGAGGATCAGCTGAGTGCCATTGCGGACACCAAGGCGGATATGGAGAGCACGCGGATCATGGATCGATTGATCTGTGGCGATGTGGGCTACGGTAAGACGGAGATTGCCCTTCGGGCCGCATTCAAGGCGGTGCAGGAGGGCAAGCAGGTGGTGTATCTGGTGCCTACCACGATCCTCGCGCAGCAGCATTACACCACTTTCGTACAGCGTATGAAAGATTTTCCTGTGCGGGTCGATCTGATGAGCCGGTTTCGCACGGCGGCAGAGTTGAAAAAAACGGCCGCTGATCTTCAGAAAGGTTTAGTGGATATTGTTATAGGCACTCACCGCGTCCTTTCTAAGGATGTGCAGTTCAAGGATCTGGGACTTTTGATCATCGATGAGGAACAGCGCTTCGGAGTGGCTCATAAAGAGAAGATCAAAAAGCTGAAAGAAAACGTGGATGTCCTGACCTTGACGGCAACCCCCATTCCCAGAACGCTGCATATGAGTCTGGTGGGCATTCGGGATATGAGTGTGCTTGAGGAGGCTCCAAATGATCGTCTGCCCATTCAGACCTTCGTGTGTGAGTACAATGAGGAGCTTGTGCGGGAGGCGATCGTCCGGGAGCTTGCCCGTGGGGGGCAGGTGTACTATGTGTACAATCGTGTCAACAATATTGCAGATATCACAGCACAGATTGCGGCTCTGGTACCGGAGGCGACTGTTGCGTTTGCCCACGGTCAGATGAAAGAGAGTGAGCTGGAGCAGATCATGTACGATTTTATCGGCGGTGAGATCGATGTGTTGGTGTCTACTACCATTATTGAAACCGGCCTGGACATTCCCAATGTGAACACCATGATCATCCATGATTCCGACAACATGGGACTCTCCCAGCTGTATCAGCTCAGGGGGCGTGTTGGACGATCGAACCGGACAGCCTATGCTTTTCTGATGTACAAGAGAGATAAGGTGCTTCGGGAGGTAGCTGAAAAACGTCTGGAGGCCATTCGGGAATTTACGGATCTGGGAAGTGGATTCAAGATTGCCATGCGCGACTTGGAGATCCGGGGGGCCGGGAATCTCCTGGGTATCAGACAGCACGGTCACATGGAGGCTGTGGGCTACGATATGTACTGCAAGCTTTTAAATGAGGCGGTGCAGAATCTGAAGGGTATTCCTGTGGCTACGGATTTTGCCACTGTGATCGATCTGGATGTGGATGCTTTTATTCCTGCCGCCTACATTGTAAACGAAGTACAGAAGCTGGATATTTACAAGCGCATTGCTGGCATTGAGAGCGTGAAAGAGAGAGATGATATGAAAGATGAGCTGTTGGACCGCTTTGGGGAGATCCCTAAGTCCGTGGACAATCTGCTGCGGATCGCGTTGGTCCGCGTAGCGGCTCATCGTCTGGATCTGACGGAGGTCAAGGGGAAAAACGAGAGGATCCTTTTTACTTTCCGACCAGATGCCGACATTGATCCGACCCGCATTCCGGAACTGGTGAAAAAGCATGGAAAGGACATGAGCTTTACCGCCTATGGCAATCCTTTCTTTACCTACAAATACAAAAAGACAGGGTTGGTGGAAACAGATGCGGAGCTGGTTCTTGATCGGACGGAAGAGTTGTTAGAGGAAATGCAATGCCTTTTAAGAGAGGTTTAACGGACTTGTAATATGATACCTTCTTATCAGAAACAATGAGGTGACGGATCCTGATAAGGAGGTATTGTTATGAAAGGATATATTACGGCGAACGGTTACATGGGTCTGGTGGACGGAACCTACATTTTATTTGCGAGCGAGGAAGATTACAGGGAGTATGTGGAGGCGTAAGGCATAGAAAAAATAGGAAAAAGTTTCCGGGTATGGTATAATGTACGCAGGAAATATAAAGATTACAAAATAAGAGGTTCTTATGGATAAAAAGTACGAAAAAATATGCGGCTTCGGTCTGTTTCTTCTTATGTGTTTTTCCCTGCTGCCGATCATGTATCTGGGAAGATACAATCATCCCACCGGGGACGATTATTACTATGGCGCCGAGACCGTAAAGGTATTTCGGGAGACGGGGAGTGTAACGGCGGTACTAAAAGAGGCTGCCGACGGGGTCGTACTTCAATATGAGAGATGGCAGGGGACGTACTCCGCTATGTTTTTGATGTATCTGCCACCGAATATTTGGAGCGCCGACGCATATCGCTTTGTGACAGCAGGTATTTTATTGTTGTTTACGGTCGCGGTATTCTATTTTTTGCGGCCTATATTGTGTGAGATATTGCGGGGCACCAACGCTCTCTGGCTGGGAGTGACATCGGCATTTCTGCTGCTTGCCATTCAGACAGTACCGTTTCAGGGGGAGTCTTTTTTCTGGTACAACGGCTCCATATATTACACCGGATACTTTGCAGTCACGCTGATCTTCTTTGGATTGCTGATCAGACATCTTTTGCATCCTCATGTATGGAATTTACCGACACTGATCGTGCTCGCAGTTTTCATTGGGGGAGGTAACTATGTGTCACTTTTACCGACCCTTCTGATCCTGACAACAATAACAGTACTTTTGGCTTGGTATCACTCCAAGAAAGGGATATGCACAGGTATTCTCCTGGCGATCCTGCTTGCCGGTCTGATGGTCAGCGCGATGGCTCCCGGCAATCAGATCAGACAGAGCGGAATGTGGAAAATGCCGGCGTGGAGAACAGTTTTGGAGTCTTTGTTTCAGGGGATCCGTTATCTGGACGCGTGGATTGGAAAGTGGTGGCTGCTGGTGGCGATCTTGTTAGCTCCATTGTTTTTCGCCACCTATAAAAAGGTTTCTTACTCTTTCCGCCATCCGGTCATCGTACTTGGATATCTGTTTGGAATCTTTTGCTCCATGTCCTGTCCGCTGTACTATGCGATGGGTTCTTCAGGACCGGCCAGAGCGTTGGCTATTGTGTACTACGCGTTTCTTGCTTTTACCCTTGCAGGGTATTATTATCTGTTGGGCTTTCTTTATCGGTGTTGGGAACAAAGTGATCACAGCAGCCATATGGATGAAAGGATAAAGAGATTGGGGCAGTTGAGTTTCGTCGTGGTTTGGGGGCTTTTTATTCTGATGCAGATTTTGTCAGGCCGGGTACTGGAATGTACTTCTGTGAAAGCGTTGCATTCACTGTACAATGGAGAGGCCGTCGCATATGAGGAGGAATATCGGGAGAGGCTTCAGGTTTTGGAAGATGACACTATTCAGGATGTGGTGTTTACTCCTTATAAGCATCAGCCGGATATGCTCTATGTGGGGGATCTTCCTGGTGACCCTGAGGACCCAACCAATATCAAGGTTGCCGAATTTTTTGGCAAGGCATCTGTCATGGTAGACTACAGCAACTAGGATGTATCTATTTTGGCACCGCTACATACCAGTCATAAAACTGCGCCAGATTAAAATTGTCTTCAAACACAGGTGCATCCGTAAAATAAATGATATAGATAGCATTTGGGTCAAGGTGTTCGTAGTTGATCCCGTTTTGGAAAGTGATGCCGTCTACCTGAAAAGTAGCCGGTTCTACTTGATTTTCCTTGTAGGTCACATGAGCCAGGTATTCCGGTCCGGTGATGCCGGAGAAAAGCAGAAGTCTGGGCCACTGGGCACCGCGCTCCGCCACGATATAGGGATGTGAACCGTTCTCGTCCGTTCTTTCTAAACTCTGTTCCATGGCATAGTCCACACATTCTCTGACTCCCTGCGCAAAGTATGCATTTACCGTAACCATGTAGTCTGTGTAGTAGGTGTACTCAAAGCCGACTAAAAAGACCAGATAGGCGACGGCGAGAAGTGCACTGACTGCCCGCAACAGATAACGGTTAAAGTGTTTTAACCACTTTAACACGCACCAGACACCGTAACCTTCGCAGAGTACCAGCGGAATGTAAAGAGAATTGATCTGTTGCAGGTTGGCGGTGATGAGCAGGCAGTTGACTCCGGAACCCAACAGCTGCGCAAAAATCAAGAATTCAAAGCAAAATTGTCTTCGTGAAAGATTGCGGACGAGTGCCGCCGCCAGACAGAAGAAACCGATCACGATAAAGATCCGCCCAATATCATAAAACAAGCCGTAGGGCAGCAAAATATCATAGGGGGTTCCCACATTTTGAAATAAGAGCAAATGGCCTGTTCTCTTAAGATTACTCCACATCTGGGAGAGGGACAATGCCACTTCTCCTCCGCGGTAGCCACTCATAATGGGGATCGTGAGAAAAGGCAGCCGTATGGCCGATCTATCAAAAGTATTGATGATCACAAAAAGGATCAGGGGCAATGCCATCAATGCCAATAGAAGTACTCCGCCTAAGCTGTAGCGGTTTAGAGTGATCTTTTTATGGAACAGACTGTAGACGATCTGAGTGAAAAGTATAATGGGAACAACGGGCCAGATGGTGGCATAGCAGTATAAGCTGAGGCCGTAGAAAAGGGCAGACAGTAACAAAAAGGCATTATTTTGCATAGCACGTACAAAGAAATACAGGCCAAATATTAAAAAGCCGGGAGCCAGATTGGCCTCCAGACCCCAGCGTGACATGGTGATGTGCCATGGGCAAATAGCCAGAAGAAAGCTGCACCATATGGCCGCCATATCCCCAAACATTCTGCGAGCCAGACAGTACACTGCCCAAATTGTCGCAATAGCTACAAGTGCCTGTGGGAGACGGCTGGCTACGGGGCCGAACTTCCCCCCGTTTATTGCCAGAAGAGGGATCATCAACCAACTGTAGAGCGCGCTCTGACCGTCGCCCCATCCGGCCAGATAGACCGGCAGAAAATTTCCTGCAGAATCGATCCCATTGTGCAGCAATGAGTAGGCGGTCCATGCAGAAAAAGCTTCATCCTGATGCATGCCGCCCGGCACGCTGCCCAGGTAAACCAAACGCAGGGCGGCACCCAGAAGCATTATCGCCAAGGGCAGGACCCGATATAAGATCCTGCGTTGTTCTTCGGCCTGATCATAAATTTGCGTGGTCAATGGTCTGTTCATCTGCTCTGAATCCTTATATTTATAACATATCTGTAATGTACTCCCGATCATTATTTTCACTATATCATACTTCTGAGTGGCTGGTAAAGAGGCTATCGATAAATTGACAAACCAACCGGAACATGATAGCATCCTTTTATAGAATAGTGTTATTGCGTGAAGATTGTTACAACACGGAGGTCAAGAATGAGAGAGCATATTTCAAGAGAGGAAGCTTTGGCGCTGCTTAAGAAGCACAACAAGGATCATTTTCACATCCAGCATGCGCTGACAGTGGAGGGTGTCATGCGATGGTATGCGAAAGAATTGGGCTACGGTGAGGATGAGGAATACTGGGGCATTGTAGGACTTTTGCATGACATCGATTTTGAGAATTATCCCGATCAGCACTGTATCAAGGCACCTGAACTTTTGCGGGAAGGTGGAGTGGGTGAGGATATCATTCACGCAGTGTGCAGCCACGGCTATGATCTGACTGTGGACGTGAAGCCGGAGCATGAAATGGAGAAAGTGCTGTATGCGGCGGACGAGCTGACCGGATTGATCTGGGCGGCGGCACTGATGCGCCCGTCAAAAAGTGTTCAGGATATGGAACTGAAGTCTTTGAAAAAAAAGTACAAGAGCAAGGGTTTTGCCGCAGGCTGTTCCAGAGAGGTCATTGAGAATGGTGTGCAGATGATGGGTTGGGAGCTGGATACCCTGCTTGAAAGGACGTTGGAGGCGATGCGTTCCTGCGAGGAGAATATTGCGCAGGCCATGGATCAGTTAGCATAAGATATCAAATTTGACGGAAACTGTTTGTAAGAAAATGAACTTTTTTTGATGAGGAGGGAGAAAATGGAGGACAGATCAAGAGAAATATTTGGAAATCGGATGAAAAGTAGTGTCTATCGGAAAGCGGTGCGCTCAAAGCAAAAATATGCTAAAAAGTTCGGAGATGACACGAATGTCATATATCCCGTGCGTATTCGCGAGAATGCTCATATCGGAAAAGAATTGGGCGTGTTGGATGTGTTGTTGGAGGCGGGAAAGAATGCTGATGCCGGTAATGCACAGCCAACGTCCGATTTTGATCGGAATAAGGGGTTGATCGTGGGCAATATCCGCATGGGCTTTGGGCATTACCGAATATCCATGGCAATTGCTTCTGCGGCGCATGCGATGGGATATACTCCTTATTGGATGGACTTAAATTCCTATAAGCAAACGACCTGTACCAAAGTGATCAGTGCCCAGAATGATCTATATTCACTGGGGTCCCGATTGTCGGGAAAGAGCAGGCTTTTTAATAAATTTGTGTGGGAGCCTATAAATTATGAAGGCTTCCGCAAGTTGAGCTACAACGCCGCCGATCAGAAGAATGCAGAGCTGATGGCACCGGTGTTCGGCCAGGTGCCCAAAGATATACCTGTGGTGGCTACCCATGTGTGGCCGGCACAGGCTGCCATACATGCCGGTATGAAGCATGTGATCAACGTGATTCCGGACAATTGGCCCATGGCACTGCATTTGGCAGAAGGGAGCCTGCATACGGTGCAGACTCATTACGCTTATCAGGGTTATCGCATCCTGAACGGTATGCAGGGTAAAGCGGTGTTGAAGCCTATGGGAGCAGAGGACTTACTCTATGTAGGACATTATGTGGATCATGAGCTGGTGAGCAATATTGAGGTGGACTGTGAGGCGCGGAAGAGGAGAAAACAGGAGGGGAAGCCTATGCGCTTTCTGTTGACCATTGGAGGTGCGGGAGCGCAGAAGGAAATTTTTGCCTCTATTATTCATTTTTTGCTGCCTTCCATCCGGGAAAAGAGAGCTGCATTATATGTAAACGTGGGCGATTACAAAAATGTGTGGACGGAGCTTTTACGGGATCTGCCCGAAATGAGGCAGTATGCAGTAGAGCATTTTGACAGATGGCAGGACACAAAGGCATTTGCAGAGGATGCACTTACCGGGGATGTGACAGGGATCCACGGTTTTTATCATGCCAATATTTTTGAGGCGGTGTATTGTACCAATCTGTTGATGCGAAGCTGTGATGTGTTGGTGACCAAACCCAGCGAGTTATCCTTCTATCCGGTGCCCAAATTGTTTATCAAGCGAGTGGGAGGTCATGAGCAGTGGGGAGCTATCCACTCCGCCGAGATAGGCGACGGAACGCTGGAATGTCAGGATGTCCCCCACACATTACAGATGATCAAAATTTTTATGGAGGATCGGGAATTTCTGGCGGATATGTGCGACAATATTGTAAAAAATAAAGCAGCCGGAATTTACGACGGTGCATATGAAGTGGTAAAGCGGGCCGTGGAAATATAATAGATGACACAAGCGTCAGTTTTGGCGAATTGTCAAAACATAGCAATCTTATGAGAAATCATGTAAGTGATGTTCGATAGAGGAGGGAGAGGGAATATGAGATTATCAATGAGAGAAAAGGCGGCCTACGGTCTGGGCGCTGTGGGAAAAGACATGGTTTACATGCTTTCCGCCAGCTATATCATGTATTATTATCAGGATATCCTGGGGATCAATGCGATTGCCATGGGTGTTATTTTGATGGCAGCGCGGGTGTTCGACGCATTCAACGATCCGATCATGGGAGTGGTTGTTGCCAAGACCAGAACCAAATGGGGGAAATTCCGCCCCTGGCTTTTTGTGGGAACCTTGTTGAACGCAGTGTTGCTGTACTTACTATTTGCGGCGCCACCCACTTTAAACGGCGGTGGTCTGGTAGCTTACGCCGCGGTATTTTATATTGTTTGGGGCGTGACGTACACTATGATGGACATTCCTTACTGGTCCATGATTCCCGCTTTTACAGAGGGAGGAAAAGAGAGGGAAGGTCTCTCTACGCTGGCCCGATCCTGCGCCGGTGTTGGTTCGGCTCTCATTACCATTATCACCATGCCTGCCGTATATTTCCTGGGACAAAATGACGAGCGTGTCGGCTTTAAATGGTTTGCTCTGGCAGTGGCAATACTGTTTGTTCTGTTCACAACGATCACTTGTCTTGCCATCAAGGAAAAGTCCACTGTGGACATGGACTCTCCCACGGTTGGACAGATGTTTAAGGCACTGCTGCAGAACGATCAGGCAATGGCGGTGGTGATTTTTATTGTGTTGATCAACTGCTCACTGTATATTACCTCCAATCTGGTAATCTACTTTTTCAAGTATGATTTTGGCGGAGCAGCCTGGTACAACGATTATATGCTGTTCAACACCTTTGGCGGTGCTGTGCAGATTTTGTCAATGATGCTGTTTTTCCCGTTGCTGCGCAAGGTGCTCAGCGCAATTCAGGTTTTCTATGTGAGCTTTTTTGCCGCTATAGCAGGGTACGCGCTATTGTTGATCTTGTTCTTTGCGAATGTGTCTAACGTAATGATGCTGTTCATCCCTGCTTTCTTTATCTTTACAGCGTTTGGCATGCTGACGGTGCTGACCACTGTATTTTTGGCAAACACGGTGGATTATGGCGAGTTAAAAAATCATCGCAGAGACGAGAGTGTCATTTTTTCCATGCAGACTTTTGTGGTAAAGCTTGCTTCCGGCGTGGCGGCGCTGATCACCTCGATCTGTCTTGCGGCCAGCAATTTGAGTGACGATACCAGTAATGTGGAGATTGTGACAGAGAACGTAGCAGGATCCTCCGTAGTCATTCTTCGGTTGACAATGACATTGGTTCCAATAGTAGGATTGCTCGTGGCGGTATTTCTGTTCCACAAGAAATACATTTTGACAGAGGAAAAGGTGGAGGAGATCGCGGAGGAGCTGAAGAGAAGATAGGAGCAGATCGGTATGATACAACAGGTGGATGAATTTTATATCCTGCATACGGCCAACACAACCTACAGTTTTCGGGTGACGGATACGGGACATCCGGAGCATTTATACTATGGGCGCAGATTGCAGCTCGCGCAGGAGAAAGGCGCTCTTTTAAGCTGCCTGGATGCCCTTGTGGAGAAGCATACGTTTGCACCGGGCAATACTTCTACTTATGATAAGGCGCACGGAAATTTTACGTTGGAGGATATGCGGCTGGAGATGTCTTCCTATGGAAAGGGTGATGTGCGAGAGCCTTTTGTGGAGTTGGTGCACGGGGATGGAAGTATTACCTGTGATTTTCTTTTTAAAAAAGCGGAGATTTTAAGCGGCAAGGCGGAGTATCGGACGCTGCCCGGATCCTACGATGAGCAAGGAGGGGTGGAGCAACTCTGTGTCACTTTGTGGGATGAGCAGTATCATTTGGAGTTGGAGCTTCACTATTATGTTTATGAGGATTGTGATGTGATCACGCGAAGTGCCAGGCTGCTCAACAGAAGTGAGGAGACAGTCAAAGTATTGCGTCTGATGAGCACACAGCTGGATCTGGATGCGCAGAATCTTGTGTTTACTACTTTTAACGGTGCCTGGGCGAGGGAGATGCAGAGGAATGACACGTTTGTCATATCTGGGAAAATGGTGAACAGCACGTTTGCAGGGACGTCCTCCAGTCACGCAAACCCTTTTGTCATGCTGCACCCGAAGGAGACCACGGAGGATCATGGCAATTGTTATGGCTTTAACCTGATCTACAGCGGCAATCACTATGAGGCAGTGGAGGTCAGCAGTTTTGGCAAGATCCGCTTTGTGTCGGGGATCAATCCACAGGCCTTTTGTTATCTGTTACAGCCAGAAGAGGATTTTGAGGCTCCGGAGGCGGTGATGACTTTTTCCGATCAGGGCTTTAACGGCATGAGTGTCCGGATGCAGCGTTTTGTCAGAGAGCATATTGTACGGGGGGAGTGGAAGCACAAGCCGAGACCGGTGCTTTTGAACAGTTGGGAGGCATCTTACTTTAACATTAACGAGCGTAAACTTCTGGCGCTGGCAAAGGCGGGAAAGGAAGTGGGAATCGAGCTTTTTGTGATGGACGACGGATGGTTTGGAACCAGAGATGACGACACTCAGTCCCTGGGAGACTGGAGCGTCAATCCGAGAAAACTTCCCAACGGTCTCGATGGTCTGGTGCACAAAGTGAAAGCACTGGGATTGGATTTTGGTATTTGGGTGGAGCCGGAGATGGTGAGTGTGAAGAGCAGGCTCTATGAGACACATCCCGATTGGACGCTGGAGATTCCCGGGAAACCGCACTCAGAGGGACGGAACCAGAGAATTCTGGACCTGTCCAGAACGGAGGTGCAAGACTTTATTGTCGGTGAGATGAGTCGAATACTCTCCTCTGCGGATATTTCCTATGTGAAGTGGGATATGAACCGGACTTTTACCGACTACTTTTCTCAGGCTTTACCGGCTGACCGACAGGGGGAAGTGGCACACCGATACTATATGGGATTGTATCGCTGTATGAAAATTTTGACAGAGAGATTTCCCCATATTTTGTTTGAGGGTTGTGCCGCCGGCGGAAACAGATTCGATCTGGGAATTCTCTGTTATTTCCCGCAGATATGGGCGAGTGACGATACGGATCCGCTCTGTCGGGCGCAAATTCAAACGGGTTACAGTTACGGCTATCCTATGTCTGCGATCAGCGCCCATGTATCGGCAAGTCCCAATCATCAAACCCTGCGCAATACGCCGCTGGAGACCCGCTTCCATGTGGCTGCGTTCGGAGTTTGCGGTTATGAGTGCAATCTATGTGATATGAAGAAAGAGGAGCTGGAGGCAGTTAAAGAACAGATCGCGCTCTATAAGGAGTGGCGAGAGGTTCTGCAGTGGGGAGATTTTTACCGGGGCAGGAAATTTGCGGATGGCGGACAGAGCGCGTTGACAGGCGGTGATAACTTGACGGAGTGGACTTGTGTCTCCGAAGACCGAAGCAGAGCGGTAGGAATGCTAATGCAACAGCTCGTAGTGCCTAACACTCAGTTTCATACCTATTTTGCCAGAGGGCTTGCACCGGAAAAAGTTTATCATTTTTATAATAGAGTATTGAAATACAATGTGAAAGAATTTGGCGACCTGGTGAATACGGTGTCCCCCATCCATATCAAACAGGATTCGCTGGCGCACAATATGATCGCAAAGTTTGTGAAGATGGATGGGGAAACGGAAGACTATACAGTAAGCGGTGATGTGTTGATGCATGGGGGTATCCATCTGAAACAGGCATTTGCCGGGACGGGTTACAATAGTGAAGTGCGTTATTTTCAAGATTTTGGGTCAAGGCTCTACTTTATGGAAGAGAGTATATAATAAAGAATAAAGTTACTAATATGGAGAATGAATAATGAACAGAAAAAACAAAGGAAGAATTTCGTATACTCTGCAGGCGATCAGTATGTTGCCACTGCTGGTACTGGGAATGGTGATCCTGCTGATCGGCTACCATTACTTTACACAAACAATGTACGATGAAGTGGAGAGTTCCCTTCAGGGAGTGGCTAATGAGACCATTGCCCTGATCGATGCAATCTATCCGGGCGACTATGAGCTTGTGGGGGAAGATGTCTATCAGATTTATAAAGGAGAGCAGGACATCACTAATGCGTATCAATTGGTGGATCAGATAAAGGAGTATACCGGTCTCGATGTGACACTCTTTTATCAGGATACGCGTGTGCTGACCACGATTTATAACGCATCAGGAGGGCGTATCGTGCGCACCGGTGCGGCAGATACTATCCTGACAGAGGTTTTGGAGGCAGATACCGCCCGCTTTTACAACAACGCCATTGTGAATGGAACTGCCTATTTTTCCTATTACACGCCACTCCACAACGCGGACGGCACTGTGGTAGGCATGCTGTTTGTGGGAAAACCCAAGAGTCAAGTAGATGATGCGGTGCAGAAATCTCTGTATCCGCTTCTTATAGCAGTGTTTCTTACCATCATAGTCATGGGTATCATAATCTTTTTTTATACCAGAGGGATAGTGCGCACTCTGCTGAAAGTCAGAGATTTTCTCTCAGCGGTTTCCGGAGGCAACATGATGGCGGAGATCGATCCGTCTGTGCTAAAGCGCAATGATGAACTGGGGGAGATCGGACAGTCCATCCTTGCAATGCAGCGCGCTCTGCGCACCATGATGGAGCAGGATACTCTGACAGAGCTGTTCAATCGCGGCTCTGCGAACAGAAAGCTGAAACAGGTCATGGCAAAGGCTGCGGAGCAGAATACCCCATTTGCGGTAGCGATCGGTGACATTGATTATTTTAAAACGATCAACGATACTTATGGTCATGACTGTGGCGATGCGACACTCAAAACGGTGGCGGACACCTTGAAAGAACATATGAGAAACTGCGGCTTTGTGGCCCGGTGGGGCGGTGAAGAGTTTCTGTTGGTGTTTGACCGCATGGATAAAGCGGAAGCACGGAAGCGCTTGGAGAAGCTTCAAGACAGCATACGCCGTCTGGAGATTCCCTATGAGAATCAGGTGGTTACGCTGACAATGACCTTCGGAGTGACCGAGGGAGAGCAGATTGCGATCAAGGATCTGCTTCGAAGAGCAGACAGTAAATTGTATGCGGGTAAAACCTCCGGCAGAGACAGGGTTGTATCTTGATGTGAAAGATAATGTATATTTTCTACAAAATGCAATAATGAAAGGAAGAGCCATGGACAGACAAAATTTGACTTTATTGACAGATCTATATGAACTGACTATGATGCAGGGATACTTTAAAAACAAGGATCGCAATGAAACCGTCATCTTTGATGCCTTTTTCCGCAACAATCCCTGTGGCGGCGGATATTCCATTTCCGCGGGACTGGAGCAGCTGATCCAGTATATTAAGGAGCTTCGCTTTGCAAAACAGGACATTGATTATCTGGCGTCTCTGGGAATCTTTGACGCGGACTTTCTGGATTATCTGAAGGACTTTCGATTTACCGGCGACATCTACGCCATCCCGGAAGGGACTGTTATGTTCCCCAGAGAGCCTATGATAAAAGTGATCGCGCCGATCATGCAGGCACAGCTGGTGGAGACCGCGATCTTAAACATTATCAATCATCAAAGTCTGATCGCCACCAAGGCGGCCAGAGTGTGCCATGCGGCCAGAGGAGACGGGATCATGGAGTTTGGTCTGCGCCGTGCCCAGGGACCGGATGCCGGCACTTACGGTGCGAGGGCAGCGGTGATCGGTGGCTGTGTGGGCACCAGCAACGTGTTGGCGGGACAGCTTTTTGACATCCCGGTGAAGGGAACTCATGCGCACAGTTGGATCATGAGTTTTCCGGATGAGTATACGGCGTTTAAGACCTATGCGGATATGTATCCCGGTGCCTGCATACTGTTGGTAGATACCTATGATACATTAAAGTCCGGTGTCCCCAATGCGATCCGCGTGTTTACAGAGATGCGGGAGGCCGGAATTCAACTCAAAAATTACGGTATCCGCTTGGACAGCGGTGATCTGGCGTATTTGTCCAAGAAGGCCAGAAAGATGCTCGATGAAGCGGGATTCTCCGACGCGGTGATATCGGCCTCCAACGATCTGGACGAATTTTTGATCGACAGTTTGAAGGAGCAGGGCGCAACCATCACTTCGTGGGGTGTGGGAACCAACCTGATCACCTCCAAGGATAATCCTTCCTTCGGAGGCGTGTACAAGCTGGCGGCCATTATGGGAGAGGACGGAAAGTTTATTCCCAAGATCAAGCTGTCTGAGAACTCTGAAAAAGTCACCAACCCCGGGGACAAGATCATCTACCGCATCTACGAGAAAGAGAGTGGTAAAATAAAAGCGGATCTGATCTGTCTGGCGGACGAGGTGTATGATGAGGCGGAAGATATGCTTCTCTTCGACCCGGCAGAGCCTTGGAAGAAAACGCGTCTGGCCGGCGGCACCTACACAATCCGTCCTATTTTGCAGCAGATCTTCAAAAACGGCGAGTGTTGTTATACTTCGCCCAAGGCGATGGAGATCAGAGAGTACTGTCAAAGGGAACTTGACACGCTTTGGGATGAGACCAAGCGTCTGATGAACCCTCACAATGTCTATGTGGATCTGTCCAGAAAATTGTATGATATGAAGCTGGAGCTTTTAGATCAGATGAGTGAGCGATAAGGAAAAGGAAATCATGGATACAATAAAAAGCGGTAAAACCAGAACGGTTTTGCCGCTTTTTTGACACCAGTGTCATTGTTCCATCTGCCTCCCTAGAAAGCCAGCAGCAGAGAGCACCAGCTTCTGTTCTACCTCGCCCATCTTCCCGCGGTTGTTGTTTTCCAAAAGAGCCACACTACCGATGACGTCACCCTCGCAGATGATGGGGGCGATAGCCTGATGCTGGTAATCCTCGTCAATCTCTCCACAGATGTTGATAAAGCTGCGGTCACCGCGGGATGCCAGAACAGTTTCACGATTGTTCACTTTATCCTCCAGCTGCTTGCTGACCGACTTGTTTAAAAGCTGTTTGTAGCCGCCGGCAGCAGCTACAAACTGGTCTCTGTCGGCGATGACTGCGGCATGGCCGGATACCTGTGCAAGGCTCTCCGCGTACTGCTTGGCAAAAGTGGTCATCTCGCCGATAGGAGAATATTTTTTTAAGATGACCTGTCCTTCCCTGTCAGTAAAGATTTCCAAGGGATCGCTCTCACGGATGTGAAGGGTGCGACGAATCTCCTTAGGGATCACGATACGGCCCAGATCATCTATTCTTCTTACGATACCTGTTGCTTTCATGATGTTATTTCCTCCGTTTTGTTATAATGCTCATAATTATTTTGTCAGAAGTTATTATCTGTAAATGTTTCCGAAATATGTATGGAGAATTTCACTTTAAAAACGTGCAATTCTCTGTTTGAAATGTTTGTACTTGACAATCCTAAAATTACGGGACTATAATAGTCAAAAATGCAAATGCAGTGACGAAGACAGTACCTATCTTTTCCAAAGGCCAAGCGAGTCGGTGACGGTGGAAGACCGATGCGAGTAGAATGACAGGGAATATCACTTCCGAGCAGCCGGAACAAAAGGCGACGAGTAGTTTCGGACGAGATCCTCCCGTTAAGAGGAACCATATAACTCCCGCTGTCGGCAGCGAGGAGTGTATGCTGTAACAGGTGGTAGCGCAGATAACAGACCGCGTCCTTTTACGGACGCGGTCTTTAAGTTTTAATCAGAAAGGAAGAACAACATGTACAGACAAGTACCTACCAATTTGAACTTTGTGGAACGCGAAAAAAACGTGGAAAAGTTTTGGAATGACAATGACATTTTCAAAAAGAGCATGGAGCAGCGGAAGGATGGAGAGATGTATACTTTCTACGACGGCCCTCCCACCGCCAACGGAAAGCCTCACATCGGCCATGTTGAGACACGAACGATCAAGGATATGATTCCCAGATACCGCGCCATGAAGGGCTGCATGGTGCCTCGTAAGGCCGGCTGGGATACCCACGGTCTGCCTGTGGAGCTGGAGGTGGAGAAGCTTCTGGGATTGGACGGCAAGGAGCAGATCGAGGAGTATGGTCTGGATCCTTTTATTGTCAAGTGTAAAGAGAGTGTTTGGAAATACAAGGGCATGTGGGAAGATTTTTCCAAGACCGTCGGCTTCTGGGCGGACATGGATGACCCGTATGTCACTTATCATGACAACTTTATCGAGTCCGAATGGTGGGCGTTAAAGACCATCTGGGACAAGGGGCTGCTCTATAAAGGTTTCAAGATCGTTCCTTACTGCCCCCGCTGTGGAACCCCGCTTTCCAGCCACGAGGTGGCCCAGGGATACAAGACGGTCAAGGAGCGTTCCGCGGTAGTTCGCTTTAAGGTGACCGGCGAGGATGCCTATTTTCTGGCATGGACCACAACCCCCTGGACGCTGCCCTCCAACGTGGCGCTCTGTGTGAACCCGGAGGAGACCTACGTGAAAGTGAAGGCGGCAGACGGTTACACCTATTATATGGCACAGGCCCTGCTGGATCGAGTGCTGGGTGAGCTTGCGGAGGAAGGGAAGCCTGCGTATGAGGTGTTGGAAACTTATGTGGGAACCGATCTGGAGCGGAAAGAGTATGAGCCTCTGTTTGCTTGTGCCGGCGAGGCGGCCGCCAAGCAGAAAAAGAAAGCGCATTTTGTAACTTGTGACACTTATGTCACAATGACGGATGGCACAGGTATTGTTCACATTGCGCCCGCATTTGGTGAGGATGATAGCCGTATCGGCAGAAATTATGACCTGCCTTTCGTACAGTTTGTGGATGGCAAGGGAAATCTGACTGAGGACACACCTTATGGTGGAAGGTTTGTAAAGGATGCGGATCCGGATATTTTGAAAGATCTGGACGCGGAGAAAAAGCTTTTCTCAGCTCCAAAGTTTGAGCATGATTATCCTTTCTGCTGGAGATGCGACACTCCGCTGATCTACTATGCGAGAGAGTCTTGGTTTATCAAGATGACGGCGGTGCGCGATGATCTGGTGCGCAACAACAAGACCATCAACTGGATCCCGGAGTCCATTGGAGAGGGACGTTTTGGCAACTGGCTGGAGAATATTCAGGATTGGGGCGTGTCCCGCAACCGCTACTGGGGTACTCCTCTAAACATCTGGGAATGTGGGTGCGGCCATATGCACTCCATCGGCAGCCGCGAGGAATTATTTGATATGAGCGGCGATGAGAAGGCAAAGACGGTGGAACTGCATCGCCCTTACATTGACGAGATCACGATCAAGTGTCCGGAGTGTGACGGACAGATGAAACGTGTACCTGAGGTGATCGACTGTTGGTTTGACTCTGGCGCAATGCCTTTTGCGCAGCATCATTATCCATTTGAAAATAAAGAACTTTTTGAGAAGCAGTTCCCGGCACAGTTCATCTCCGAGGCGGTGGATCAGACCCGCGGATGGTTCTACTCTCTGCTGGCAGAATCCACACTGCTCTTCAACAAGGCGCCCTTTGAGAATGTTATTGTCATGGGCCATGTGCAGGACGAGAACGGCCAGAAGATGAGCAAGAGCAAGGGCAATGCGGTGGATCCTTTTGAGGCTTTGGAAGAGTATGGCGCAGATGCTATTCGTTGGTACTTCTACACCAGTTCTGCTCCCTGGCTGCCCAAGCGATTCTCCGGCAAGATCGTACAGGAGGGACAGCGCAAGTTCATGGGGACCCTGTGGAATACTTACGCGTTCTTTGTGCTGTATGCCAACATTGACAATTTTGATGCCACTAGGTATACATTGGAGTACGACAAGTTGGCTGTCATGGATAAATGGCTGTTATCCCGTTTGAATACCGCAGTGGGAAAAGCGGATGATAATCTGGATAAATATCGTATTCCCGAGGCGGCCAAGGCTCTTCAGGATTTTGTGGACGAGATGAGCAACTGGTACGTGAGAAGAAGCCGTGAACGCTTCTGGGCAAAAGGGATGGAGCAGGATAAGATCAATGCTTATATGACCCTGTACACGGCTCTGGTGACCGTCTGTAAGGCGGCGGCGCCCATGGTTCCGTTCCTGACGGAGGATATTTACCAGAATCTTGTGAGAGGTATTGACGAAAACGCTCCGGAGAGTATTCACCTGTGTGATTATCCTGCGGTGGAGCAGTCCTATATTGACAAGAAGCTGGAAGAGGATATGGAGGATGTGCTGGATGCGGTTGTAATGGGCCGTGCATGCCGTAACGATGCCGCTATCAAGAACCGTCAGCCCATCAGCAAAATGTATATCAAGGCGAACCTTAAGCTGGACTCCTTTTACACGGATATCATCAAGGATGAGCTGAATGTAAAAGAGGTCGTCTTCGCCGATGATGTGAGAGACTTTACCTCCTATACTTTTAAGCCGCAGCTGCGCACGGTAGGCCCCAAGTATGGCAAGCAGCTGGGTGGCATTCAAAAACAGCTGGCATCCCTGGACGGCAATGCGGCTATGGATGAATTGAATGAGAAAGGAAAACTCTCTTTCACTGTGGACGGCGTGGCAGTGGAATTAGCCAAAGAAGATCTGCTGATCGACATGACTCAGAAAGAGGGATATGTGTCTCAGGAGGACAACCGTATGACGGTGGTGCTGGATACTAACCTGACGGAGGAACTGATCGAGGAAGGGTTTGTGTACGAGGTCATCAGTAAGATTCAGACCATGCGCAAGGAAGCCGGTTTTGAGGTGATGGATCACATCAAGGTGTCTGTCAACAACAATGAGAAGCTGGCGGTGATCGTGAGTCGCAACAGCGAGACGATCTCCGGAAAGGTTTTGGCGGACGAGATCACAAGCGGCGTATCACTTTCCGTCTCCAAGGAATGGGATGTAAATGGGGAGAAAGTTACCATCGCTGTAGAAAAAGTGTAAGAGACGGGGCTGACACCGGGGTGAGTCTGGTGTCAGCTTTTTTTGGAAAAGAAAAAGAAAATATGAAAAATAGTTGGAATCGTTCCCGATCTTTGATATAATAATAGCGATTATGTATTACATACAGCACCGAAAGGAGAGCAAGAAGTGAAGAACATAACGAATAAGAACAGCAATACGACCACGACAACTGCTAATTCCAAGAAAAACATTAAGTTTGACAAAGAGCTTTTTAAGAGAAGCGTTTTGTATAATGTTAAGACTCTGTACCGTAAGACTTTGGAGGAGGCAACTCCCCAGCAGATTTTTCAGGCTGTCTCCTATGCGATCAAGGATCAGATCGTGGACAACTGGATGGACACCCAGAAGGCATATGAGAAGAAAGACGCCAAGATGGTATATTACATGTCCATGGAGTTCCTTATGGGGCGTGCGCTGGGCAACAATATGATCAATATGCAGGCTTACAAGCCTGTGAAGGAAGCTTTGGATGAGTTGGGGCTGGATCTGAACGCTATTGAGGATCAGGAGCCCGATGCGGCTTTGGGCAACGGTGGTCTGGGACGTCTTGCGGCCTGCTTTATGGATTCCCTGGCAACGCTGGGATATCCCGCATATGGATGTGGGATCCGCTATCGCTATGGTATGTTCAAGCAGCAGATTCGCGATGGCTATCAGGTGGAGGTTCCCGATGCATGGCTGGAGAACGGCAATCCCTTTGAGCTTCGCAGACCGGAGTATTCCAAGATTGTCAAGTTTGGCGGTTATGTGTCCGTACATACAGATGACAAGGGCAGAAACATCTTTACGCAGGAGGGATATCAGTCCGTCAAGGCAGTTCCCTTTGATTTTCCGGTCATCGGATACGGCAACGGTATTGTAAACACTCTTCGTATCTGGGATGCGGAGCCGGTGGAGTGCTTCAAGCTGGATTCCTTTGACAAGGGTGACTATCAGAAAGCGGTGGAGCAGGAGAATCTGGCACGAAATATCGTGGAGGTACTCTATCCCAACGACAACCACTATGCCGGCAAAGAGCTTCGTTTAAAGCAGCAGTATTTCTTCATCTCTGCATCCGTGCAGGAGGCTGTGGAGAAGTACATGAGAACACATGATGATATTCGTAAGTTCCACGAGAAGGTAACGTTCCAGTTGAACGACACCCACCCCACCGTGGCGATCGCGGAGTTGATGCGTGTGCTGATGGATGACTATTATCTCACTTGGGAGGAGGCCTGGGAGGTTACCACCAAGACTTGTGCCTACACCAACCACACCATCATGGCTGAGGCGCTGGAGAAATGGCCTATTGAACTGTTCTCCAGACTGCTTCCCAGAGTATATCAGATCGTGGAAGAGATCAACCGCAGATTTATCATTGAAGTTGAAAATAGATACAACAATGTTCCGGGCGTTGATGTGCATGATAAGATCCGCAAGATGGCGATCATCTACGATGGACAGGTGAAGATGGCTCATATGGCTATCGTGGCAGGCTATTCCGTAAACGGTGTGGCACAGCTGCACACGGAGATCCTGAAGAAGCAGGAGCTGAGAGACTTCTACGATATGTATCCGGAGCGTTTTAACAACAAGACCAACGGTATTACTCAGAGACGTTTCCTGCTGCATGGCAATCCTCTCCTGGCGGATTGGGTTACCGCACATGTGGGTGCCGATTGGATCACGGATCTGCCTCAGATCAGCCGTCTGAAAGTGTATGCGGATGACAAGAAGGCACAGCAGGAGTTCATGAATATCAAGTACCAGAACAAGGTGCGTCTGGCGCAGTATATACTGGAGCACAACGGCATTGAGGTCAATCCCCGCTCCATTTTCGACGTACAGGTGAAGCGTCTCCACGAGTACAAGAGACAGCTTCTGAACATCCTGCATGTGATGTACCTCTACAATGAGCTGAAAGAGCATCCTGAGAAAGATTTCTATCCCAGAACCTTTATTTTCGGAGCGAAGGCAGCGGCGGGTTACTATAATGCAAAGCTCACTATTAAGCTGATCAATTCCGTGGCGGATGTGATCAACAACGATGCCTCCATAGACGGCAAGATGAAGGTTGTATTCATTGAAAACTACAATGTCTCCAATGCAGAGATCATCTTTGCGGCGGCGGATGTGTCCGAGCAGATTTCTACTGCAAGTAAGGAGGCCTCTGGAACCGGCAATATGAAGTTTATGTTGAATGGAGCACTGACCTTGGGCACTATGGATGGTGCTAATGTGGAGATCGTGGAGGAAGTTGGTCAGGAGAACGCCTTCATCTTCGGTTTGAGCTCCGATGAGGTTATCCAGTTTGAGAATTACGGCGGCTATGACCCTATGGAGATCTTCAACAATGATCAGGATGTCCGCAAGGTGCTTATGCAGTTGATCAACGGAACCTATGCTCCCAACGATCCGGAACTGTTCCGCCCTCTGTATAATTCCTTGCTGAATACGCAGTCCAGCGCCAAGGCAGACACTTACTTCATCCTGAAGGACTTCAAGTCCTACGCAGATGCACAGAAACGCGTGGAGGAGGCATATAAGGATGAGGCTGGCTGGGCTAAGAGTGCTATCTTAAATGTGGCATGCTCCGGCAAGTTCACTTCTGACAGAACCATTCAGCAGTATGTGGATGAGATCTGGCATTTGGATAAGGTTGTGCTGAAGTAAGTTATTTTGGATGGAACATTATACAATAAATTAGGAGACACACATGTGGCAGATGCCCGCGTGTGTCTCTTTAATAAAGACTGGAGGAAATATTATGATCACATTATTGGAAAGCGGTGCTTATCTGCTGAACGGGCAAGAGATTATTCCGGATAGTGCGGACGCACAGGCGGCGATCAAGGCAAAGACGGGAAAAGATATTTCAAAAGAGGAAGCGTCCAAGAATACCATCGCGTATGGCATTTTGAAGGATCATAATACCTCCGGAAACATGGAGAAGCTGAAGATCCGCTTTGACAAGTTGACCAGCCACGATATTACGTTTGTTGGGATCATTCAGACCGCGAGGGCGTCAGGGCTCCAGAAGTTCCCCATGCCCTATGTGCTGACCAACTGCCACAACTCTCTGTGTGCAGTGGGAGGCACCATCAACGAGGATGACCACATGTTTGGTCTCACCTGTGCCAAGAAATATGGCGGTGTCTATGTACCTCCTCATCAGGCGGTCATTCACCAATTTGCCAGAGAGATGCTGGCAGGCGGTGGTAAAATGATCCTGGGATCTGATTCCCATACTCGTTATGGTGCCCTTGGTACTATGGCTATGGGAGAGGGGGGCCCTGAGCTGGTAAAGCAGCTCTTAAACCAAACCTATGACATCAATATGCCCGGCGTGGTGGGAGTGTACTTAAAGGGTGCTCCCGTCAAGGGCGTTGGTCCTCAGGATGTGGCCCTTGCCATTATTGGTGCCGTCTTTAAGAACGGCTATGTAAAAAATAAGGTGATGGAGTTTGTGGGCCCCGGTGTGAGTGCTCTCAGCGCGGATTTCCGCATTGGTATTGACGTTATGACTACCGAGACTACCTGTCTGTCCTCCATCTGGCGCACCGACAACCAGATCAAGGAGTTCTATGATATTCATGACAGAAGCGAGGAGTATAAAGAGTTGGATCCTGGGGAGGTTACTTATTATGACGGCGTGATCGAGGTGGATCTGGATAAGGTGCGTCCTATGATCGCAATGCCTTTCCATCCCAGCAATACATACACCATCGAAGAACTGAACGCAAATCTCATGGATATTCTGGACGAGACCGAGAAGCGCGCGCTGGTGAGTCTGGACGGCGCGGTGGAGTATCATCTGAAGGACAAAGTAAAGGATGGCAAGTTTGTGGTGGATCAGGGTATCATCGCAGGCTGCGCCGGCGGTGGCTTCGAGAATATCTGTGCGGCAGCCGATATTTTAAAGGACAGATATATTGGTTCCGATGGTTTTACTTTGAGTGTGTATCCTGCCTCTATGCCGATATACATGGAACTGATCCGAAACGGCTGTGCAGCAACTATCCTGGAGACCGGTGCGGTGATGAAGACGGCGTTCTGCGGCCCTTGTTTTGGTGCAGGCGACACGCCGGCTAACAACGCTTTCAGTATCCGGCACTCCACCAGAAACTTCCCCAACCGTGAGGGATCCAAATTGCAGAGCGGTCAGATTTCCTCCGTGGCGCTGATGGATGCCAGATCGATCGCGGCGACGGCGGCCAATCAGGGTGTGCTGACTCCCGCCACCGAGTTTGACGGCGAGCTTGGCAAGTATAAATATCACTTTGACGCGAAGATATATGAGAACAGAGTCTTTGACTCCAAGGGTGTGGCGGATCCTGACACGGAGATCCAGTTTGGCCCCAATATCAAGGACTGGCCTCAGATGGGCGCGCTGCCTGAAAATCTGGTGCTTAAAGTGGTGTCTGAGATCCACGATCCGGTGACCACCACGGACGAGTTGATTCCATCCGGCGAGACCTCCTCCTATCGCTCCAATCCCTTGGGCCTGGCGGAGTTTACCTTGAGCCGCAAGGATCCCCAGTATGTGGGGCGCG
Organism: Acetatifactor sp.; assembly: GCA_022511465.1. Taxonomy (GTDB): domain Bacteria; phylum Bacillota; class Clostridia; order Lachnospirales; family Lachnospiraceae; genus Acetatifactor. The sequence goes on from JAFLRM010000014.1 coordinate 25,821, forward strand.
CCAAGGAAGTGCAGAAGGCGGAGAAGCTTAGAATGCAGGGAGAGCACCCCTGCGGCGAGTGTCCTTGGGTGAAGGATGTAATGAATGTGGTGAAGGCACAGTTTGCGGATGCCGACCACACCAACACCGGCTTTGGCTCCACCATTTTTGCGGTGAAGCCCGGCGACGGTTCTGCCCGCGAGCAGGCGGCTTCCTGCCAGAAGGTGCTGGGCGGCTGGGCCAATATTGCCAATGAGTACGCCACTAAACGTTACCGTTCTAACTTGATCAACTGGGGTATGCTCCCTTTCTTGATCAAAGAGGGAGAGTTGCCTTTTCATAATCTGGATTATCTGTTTATCCCCGGTATCAAGAAGGCTGTGGAGGATAAGGCGGAAGTGATCAAGGCGTACAATGTGAAAGAAGGCGGGCTGCAAGAGTTCGAGCTTCGTCTGGGCGAGTTGACCGATGAGGAACGTCAGATCATTCTGAAAGGATGCCTGATCAACTATAACAGGGTAGATTAAGGTGATAAATAGAGGTGTGTAATGAAAAAGCGAGATCTTTTTTTGCCATATGTGGTAGCATTACTGTTGTGTGTCTGTATATCCATCCCGGTTTTTTCCAACAGTATTGTGATGGACGAGGCCTACTCCATTGAACTCGTCAGAGGAAGTATGGGAGAGATTATCCGTGGTACGGCGGGTGACGTGCATCCTCCGCTGTATTACCTGATCCTTAAGATATCTGCATTCTTTGGTGGTGAGGATCTGATGAAATACAGGTTTGTGACCGCGCTGGCCACCTATCTGAATCTCCTTTGGCTGGGCGCCACTGTGATACGAAAGCGCTGGGGCAGCAAGGTTTCGCTTTTTTATTTGCTTTGGTTTGGACTGTCCTACAGTACGATTGAAAAAAGCACACTAGTCAGGATGTATTCTTGGGGAGCATTTTTTGTTACAGCGTCGGCACTGTTTCTTTTTGCCTACTATGAAAAAAGCAAGGTGCGGGATCTGGTCGTGGGTGTTTTGATGACCTTAGGGGCTATGTACTCGCATTATTATGCGGTGATGGCGGTCTTTTCAGCTTGGTTGGTGTTGCTCGTGGCCATTTGGCTGCGTGATCGGAAACAAATTTGGAAAATTTTGCTATGCGGCGTGGTGATCGGACTAGGATACCTACCTTGGCTTGGTGTGGTTCTGCAGCAGAGCAGAAAAGTTTCCAATAGTTATTGGATCACTTCATTTGACTGGAACGAATGGTTTTCCACCCCTGCGTTACTGATGGACAACATCTTTAATGGTTTGGGGATTGCCATGTATTTCCTTATTTTTGTATTGTTTGTTCGAGCGATCATCCGCAAAAAAATTGATGCCTTGGCGTCTATGACAGTTTTTCTGGGGACAATGTTTATAGGTGCCCTTTTATCCCTTATAGTAGCGCCGATCTGGACCCCCAGATATCTTTATGTGGCTTGGGGTATGCTCTCTTTGTTTGCGGCCATTGTGATCGGTGAGGATGGAAGCTTGCATATGCTTCTGGCACAGGGAGGGCTTTTCATACTTTTGTGCGTTATGGGATTCTTTTCTGTGAGGACGATGCTGCAGGATGAACTGATGACGTCCACCGCGTCCGAGTGGGTGGCCTATCTAAAGGAGAATGTGGAGGCCGATGCCTGTCTGATCGTCGATGATCCCTACGAGCATTATGTGGTTTATCGATATTATCTGCCGGAGGCAGATTTTGTCATGGTGGAGGAACTGACCGCACTGGGTGGGAAGAGATCCCTTACTGATATCCTGAATGGAGACCAGCAGCTGTGGTATGTCGTTAATGATATAATGCCCAGATGTGGTGTGACACGAATGTCAGAATTGATGGAGGCGGAAGGATTTGAGATAGAGCAGACGGCCTACTATACAATTCAGGATAAGCGTCTGGAAGTGTTCGCAATAGGAGAAAGAGCCCATGAAGAATAACAGAAGAGGTTTAGTGGAAACAGGAATTTTTTTATTCTGTGCGCTGCTGATCGGAGTTTTGGGGACATTTGCGATATACCGCCTTTTTCCACAGTATCTGTGCTACACCGTACAGAATGTACATGCCAGTGAATTGTATGATCGGCAGGATCTGGAATTGTCAAAAGCAGTGCGTTACATGGAGTATTTTACGCCGACCGGAGATTATATAAAGAGTATTTTTATCAATCTTAGAGGGAATACGCAGAATGATGAAACCCGTGTGTCAGGAACTCTGTTGGAGGAAGGCGGCAACGTGATAGCCCGAAGTAATTTTGAGGTGGGTGATATTCAAGACAGCGCATTTCGCGAATTTTCTATTGAAAAATGGGTGAATGCAGGTCAGGTGTACCAATTTGTGGTTGACTTTCCGGCGGATGCAGATGTGAGTGTGACCTTCGGTCCTGAGGATATCGGCCCGGAGGAGCATGTCAGCGGAGAATTGGATGGAAGAAATGACGAAGGTGTCATGTATATGCAATACTCCTATGGAAGCTACAGCAGAAAGCTGCTAGCCTTCTGGTTTTTGGTTTTTACTGTGTCTGCTTATTTGATCGGCGATTGTTTTCTTTTTAAAAAGAAGTGATACCGTCAAATAAAATGCAAGGAGAATAAACGCTAATGGATCTTAACAAACCGATAACCAATCCCATGCTTGTAGGTGCGATGGAGCTTTTGAAAGCGGAGGACACTCCGGATCACAGAAGATTATTTGTGGATGAGGTCATGAAAGCGACTTTTCTAATGCCTGCAGTTGTGACACCCGTGCCGCAACCGGGGGAAGACAGAAAGGTAAAGTTTCAGCCGGGCAGCAAGATTCAGTTTCCTATGCTGACAGCGCCGGATGGTAAGCAGTTTTTCATGGCGTACACAGACTGGACGGAGCTGAAAAAGTGGAAGGATGAGGAAAACCAGCAGACTTTCGCATTTCGTTTTCCGGACTATGCGGACATGCTCTTTCGCAAGACACCGGATGGCAAGGAAAGCCCTGCCAGCGGCTTTATCATCAATCCTTTTGGTGGTAATATGGTGATCACAAAGGAGGTTGCGGCAAATTGGATGGCCGTGATCCTGAAGCAGTCACAGCCTGAAAAAGACTAAAGTTTTGATGACCGTAACCGATATAATAATTACAGGGTGACGGCCTGGCCTGCAGTCATCCGAGTAATTAGAGATCGACACCACGGATGGTATTTATGTTAGGGAAAGGAATTCCATGCATAAATGCCATTCTTTTTATGTAGAGACAGAGGAGGTCGCGCATAAGGATAAGCTGGCGGATACAGCCCGCGCCTGTCACGGAGGACAGGGGAGAGCGGTGAAACCGGATGTGGTGGATGAAGAAGGAGAAAGCGAGGAGTGAAAATTGATTCCAGCGCAATAGGAATGGAATCCGCCAGAAGCTATCGAGCTTCCAAAGTAACCGTCAGACGTTTCTCGATAACGGAATATCAAGGGAACCTGACAAATAACGGCAACATGCTGGACGCAGCGATTCAGGACAGTGATGCAGGCACGGACGAGCAGAACGAACAGACTGCCAAGGAACAGGATAAAGTTGCCGCAAACGATTGGCAGAATCGATTTGGTGTTGCATCCAGCAGGATCAATATGCGATCTGCCAGCAGCACTGCTTTCAACAGTATCCGTCAGATGACGATGCGGTATATTTTTAATCTGCTGTTTGGTCACAAAAGATATGGCTTTCAGGACTGGATGCAGGAGAACGGTTGGAGCAATGGAGGAGGCGCGGCCTCCGGTGCGGCCGGGCAGGGGATCACAGGTATTGGCGTGAACTACAAGGTTCTGAGTTACACAGAGGAGTCCTTTCAGATGGAGGCGGAGGACACGTTCTTTTCCACCACAGGAACTGTGCACACTGCAGACGGCAGAGAGATCAACTTCAACATCAACGTGGGTATGAGCAGAAGGTTTGAGGAGTACTACCGGGCAGATATGCAGTTGGAGAGCTATACCATGTGTGATCCTCTGGTCATCAATCTGGACACGGATATTGCAGAACTCTCCGATCAGACATTCTACTTTGATATTGATGCCGACGGGGAGTTGGATGAAATCTCCGGTTTGAGCAGTGCCAGCGGATATCTGGCACTGGATAAGAATGGGGATGGTGTCATCAACGATGGAAGCGAACTGTTTGGCACATCCAGCGGCAACGGTTTTGCAGATCTTGCAAAATACGATGACGATGGTAATGGTTGGATCGATGAAAACGATGCCATCTGGTCAAAACTAAAGATTTGGACGAAGGACGAGAACGGAAACGATGTCCTCTATCGCCTGAGTGACAAAGGAGTAGGTGCTATCTGCCTGCAGAATGTTTCCACAGACTTCACGCTTCAGAGCGGTTTGGGACAGACACAGGGTGCCATTCGCAGTACCGGCATTTTCCTGTATGAGGACGGTAATGTAGGAACCGTGCAGCATGTGGATGTTGCAAAGTATTCTGGACAGGCATAAGCCACCTATGTCAGCAAAGCATACATAAAGTAATACTGAGTTTCTAATTTTATATTTCCTAAGGGAAAATAGTCAAACAGACCGATGCGAAATGCGCCGGTCTGTTTTTCTCATATGTATAAATCTGTTTCTTCTGGCAAAAATAGTATCAGATTAAAATTCAATTTTTAAAAGGAAGGAAAGTAAATATGGTGAGAAATAGAAAGAGTAACAGCAAAAAAGAGAGAATGATCATGATCGGTTCTTCCGCATTTGTACTGGCAGCACTGACCATGACAGGTCTGTATATGAGGCAGGGAAATATGGAGTCTCAGGATAACGGTTATGTGGTGGATTTCACAGCGTTGGAGGATAGCACGAACCAGAAACTGAATGAGCTGGCACAAAATAATGTGTCAGCAGTGGAGGATTCCGGGCTCGATGTGTTGTTGGAGGATGATCTGGACTACATGCCATACGATGAGGGTGCTCTGGGGGTCGGTACTGCGCAGGTAGGTTCCGGACAGATCCAGATTCCCGGTGTCACCGATAAAGAGGAGGTGCCTGAAGAAGATGAAATGGGAGTAGGTGCCGGAAGGGAAGAGCAGCTTCCCACCACCGTCAGCGAAGCGGAAGTGAGAGAACTTCATTTTTCGGAGGAAAATGGGCTGATCAGACCGGTGAGCGGTACTGTGATAATGCCCTATAGTATGAATGCCAATGTATATTTCAAGACGCTGAATCAGTATACGAGTAATCCGGCAGTTGTGTTTGACGCAGAGGAGGGAACGAGTGTGAGCGCCTGCGCAGAGGGACAGGTTGTTTCTATCTATGAGGATTCCAGGATTGGCCGCGCAGTGACACTGGATCTGGGAGACGGTTATCAGGTCACCTATGGACAGCTTAAAGATATTCAAGTAGCTGAGGGTGATTATGTAGACGCAGGAGAGGTGTTGGCCGCAGTATCCGGGCCTACCAAATATTATGTGGTGGAAGGGCCCAATCTGTATTTTAAGTTGACCAGATACGGTGCTGCGTTGAATCCGGAGGAACTCTTCTAAAGAAAGGGATCAAAACAGAATGTATATTATAGGCGGCACCATCAAGACTATGGCAGGCAGGGATATCGAGGGAGGAATAGTCCGTATCAAGGATGGCAAGATAGAGGCGGTGGGAACCAAGGAGGAGGTTCCCGTGTCACCCGAACAGGGAGAGAGGGTGATCGTGGTGGAGGAAGGACTGATCCTACCGGGGATTTTGGAGGCGCATTGCCATATGGGCATCACCGAGGAAAAAAAGGGTATGGAGGGAGACGATTGTAATGAGACCGTAGACCCCATCACGCCGTATCTTCGGGCTATCGATGCCATTAATCCCATGGATGCCGCCTTTGATGATGCGGTGCGGGCTGGAATTACCGGGGCGATGATCGGCCCCGGAAGCTCCAACGTGGCAGGAGGGCAATTTGCTTTTTTGAAGACTAAGGGCAGGCGGGTGGATGATCTGATCGTCAAGGCACCTGCAGCTATGAAGATAGCTTTTGGAGAGAACCCAAAGGTAAACTATTCCGGGCAAAACATGAGTCCCTCCACCCGAATGGCCATTGCGGGAATGCTGCGGAGAGAACTGACAGAAGCGTCAGATTATTTAAGGCAGAAAGAAAAGGCACAGCAGGATCAAGAGGACTTTTCAATTGATTTCACGAAAGAGTGCTGGATACCGGTACTAAAAAAGGAGATTCCCATGAAAGCGCATGCACATCGTGTGGATGATATTTTTACCGCCATTCGCATTGCCAAGGAATTTGACCTGAATTTGACATTAGATCACTGTTCGGAAGGGCATCTTGTGGCCGAGGAACTTGCGGCGGAAGGATATCCTGCCATTGTAGGACCGGATCTTGCCAGCCGCAACAAGATTGAAGTTCAGAATGTGGCCTTTAAGACTGCAGGCGTATTGAACCGCGCAGGGGTGATGACGGCTATAACTACAGACCATCCTGTATCTCTGATCAAAGCGCTGCCTTTGTGCGCAGGATTAGCAGTAAAATCGGGCCTTCCGCTTGAGGAGGGCTACAAGGCGATCACAATCTACCCGGCAATGATCTGCGGTGTGGCGGATCGGTTAGGAAGCATTGAGGTGGGGAAGGATGCTGACATTGCAATATTTGACGGTAACCCCATGGAAATTTTTACCCGAACGCTGTACACTATCATTGATGGAGAGGTGGTGTACGATGCCTCCGAAGATGATTAAAAACAATTGAAATAAAATCACATTGCTTTATACAAAAAACATGGTATAATGATTCTGCATACGCAGAATTCATGCTGATTTTATCAGCATGCCACCGCTTACGCGGTGCATTATACCTGGTAACTCATGGAGGATAATTTTGAGGCACTTTGGAAGAATGGTCAGGTGGGGAGCGATCTGCCTGATCCTGTCGATTTTCTGTGGGGGCTGTACAGCGCTCCCGAACAATGTGAATACAGAGGAGAACCCAGCACCTGTCAGCATGGAAAATGCGCCGATCGTGAATTATGCGGTGCCAAGCTTTACCCCTAATATCCTGATCGATCAAAACGGCTATCAGACCCAGGGAGAGAAAACCGCCATTGTAAAAGGGACAAGGCTTCCTGAAGCGTTTCGTCTGGTGGACTGTGAGACCGGTGACGTTGTGTACATGGGAACAGTTGAGAATTCTGTCTTTAATAAGGAGTTTGGAATTTACACCGGAAGTGCTGACTTTGGGGATTATGTTGATGCTGTCAGCGGGCAGTATTATTTGGAGTGCGATCATATTGGAAGATCGTACAGTTTTCCTATCAGCATAACGGGATATCAGGACTTGTTTGAGGAGATCTATCAGGAGATCAGCACTGACTGTAAGAGTGGTGAGGCCACTATTGAGGATGTGCTGGCGCTTCTTATTGCCTATGAACGGTATGGCGAAATTTTCACAGATAAAGATCAGAATGAAGTTCCGGATGTGATGGAGGTATTGCGCCAGTGGATTGAGCAGATTGACTATGGACAGATAGATGCAGAGCAGGGGGCTCTGTATGCAGCAGGGCTTGCCAAATTCAGTTATCTGTATCAGTGGTTTGATCTGGACTTTGCCAACACATGTCTGCAGCGTGCTTCCACAGTGTTTGCCCGAACTCAGGGTGCGGTGCAGAGGGATGCAGAGAATTTCTTTGCATTGACTGAGTTGTATCGGGCTACCGGATTGTTCACCTATCGCAATCGGATATTGAACTATAAGGCACTTTTTCAAAACAACTACGACTTTTTAGAGGAGAACGGCTATCTGTATGGCGCCATGACCTACATGGTCACCAGGCAGAGTGTGGACGTGGAACTCTGCGATCTGTTCATGAATCGTCTGATAGCAAAAGGAGAGGAGATCTCCGACGGACATGAGGAGATGATTTATTCTGTGGGTGCAGGCAATAATGGGGCGGAAGATATTTTGAGACAGGCGAAGCAGCTCTCCGGAGCGAACTATGTGTTGCAAAGTTACCAATACAACTGTGATATGGAGGACTTTGTGCACTGTCTTATGGGCTGCAATCTGCAGTCGGTATGTTATTATCCTGAGGATGGAGATCGGGATATCTATTTGATCTTGTTGGCACAGCTGGCATCGATTCAGGAATACAGACCCTTGGTGGAGGCATAGATTGAAGGAGAGATGTGCCGTGGGCGCAAAAGGAGTCGGAAACAATGAAGGTAGTAGTATTGGCAGGCGGAATCAGTACAGAGAGAGATGTGTCGTTGAATTCCGGAAGTATGATCTACAGAGCTCTGCAAAAGAAGGGGCATCAGGCGATCCTTCTGGATGTCTATTTGGGTTATGAGGGCAATGTGAATGATATTTTTGAACTGGAGGAGGACTGGGCGGCTCATGTGAGTGCAGTCTCGGAAGAGAACCCTGATCTGGAAGCTGTTAAGGCTATGCGGCCAGACGGTGCCAAACATTTTTTTGGGCCTAATGTGCTGGATATCTGTGAGCGGGCTGATGTGGTGTTCATGGCACTTCACGGTGCGAATGGTGAGGATGGTAAGATACAGGCGTGCTTTGAGCTTCTGGGAATTCCCTACACAGGGTCCGACTTTGTCAGTTCCGCCATTGCTATGGATAAAGGCATCAGCAAAGACATTTTCCGAGCATGGAACATTCCAACGCCTGAAGGTATTCGGCTAAAGCGGGGGGAGACGGAAACAAAAAAAGTGTCATACCCTTGTATTGTAAAGGCATGTTGCGGAGGTTCCAGTGTGGGCGTGTATATAGCAAGAGACGATGCAGAATACGAGTCGGCGAAAGTAGAAGCCTTCCGATATGACAAAGAGGTCATTATTGAGCAGTACATAGCGGGCAGAGAATTCTCAGTGGGTGTGATGGATGGCAAAGCGCTGCCGGTCATTGAGATGGCGCCCAAGACCGGATTTTATGATTATAAGAATAAATACCAGGCGGGAAGTACGGTGGAAACTTGCCCGGCAGACATTCCGCCTGACAGAGTGAGAGTGCTTCAAAAGATGGCGGAGCAGGTCTTCCAGGCGCTGCGGCTGAAAAGCTATGCACGCATGGACTTTCGAATGAGTGCAGAGGGCGAGATATTCTGCCTGGAGGCAAACACTCTTCCGGGGATGACGGCTACCTCCCTGCTCCCTCAGGAGGCCGCTGCCGCGGGACTAAGCTTTGAAGATTTATGCGAGCAGATCTTGCGTCAGGCCGTCGAGGTTTGTTAGGAGAATTTCGTGAGCCGCCCAAGCGGCAGATTGAGAGGAAAAGATGGAGTTGACGATAGCTGAGATAGAAAAGGCATGTGGTGGAAAACTGGTCATACAGGACGCGGCTCCTGATACGCAGGCGACCTCCGTTGTGTTGGACTCCCGTCAGGTGACAGAGCGGGGCGTCTTTGTGGCGACGGTGGGAGAGCGTGTGGATGGACACAGCTTTATCGGGCAGGTTTATGAAAAGGGTGTAAGTCTGGTCCTGACCCAGAAAAGCCCTGAGCAGGTTGAGGCAGAACACGGTGTGAGAACAGATCTGTGGGGAAGCTATCTCATTGTGGAGGATCCCTTTCAGGCTCTGAAAGAGTTGGCTGAGTACTACCGCAGCAAGCTGGATATTCCCATTGTAGGGATTACCGGCAGTGTGGGAAAGACCAGCACCAAGGAGTTTATCGCCGGAGTTTTGTCCGAACAATATGAAGTGTTAAAGACGGAGGGGAACTATAACAATGAGATTGGTGTGCCCCTGACATTACTGCGGATCCAGCCGTCCCATACTGCCGCAGTGATAGAGATGGGTATCAGTGACTTTGGGGAGATGCACAGACTCAGCAAGATGGTGCGCCCCAATGTGTGTGTGATCACCAACATCGGACAGTGTCATCTGGAGACATTGGGGAGTCGGGACGGGATCCTAAAAGCCAAGTCGGAGATTTTTGACTATATGGCGGAGGATGGGATTGTGTGCCTAAACGGCGAAGATGATAAGTTGGCTGCAGTCACCGAGGTGCGGGGGAAACAGACGCATTTTTTTGGTCTGGGAGGCAATCCGGCGGAGGAAGTCTACGCCACAGATATTGTGGGGAGAGGTCTGCGCGGGAGTGACGCTGTGCTGCACCTCTATGTGGGACAGACGGAGGAAAAAGGCTGTCCGGTGCGAGTGCCTCTTCCGGGAGCGCATATGGTCATTAACGCGGCGGCCGCAGCGTGTGTGGCGCTGCATTTAGGGCTGGAGCCCAGGCAGATCTGTGCGGGGATAGGCAAGGTTGTGTCTTTAAGCGGACGCGCCAATCTGATCTGGTTGTCCCATTACACGCTGATCGACGATTGTTACAACGCCAGTCCTACCCCTATGCGGGCGGCGCTGGACCTTTTAGCTATGGCAGACACAGAGAAAGTGGCAATCTTGGGAGATATGTTCGATCTGGGGACAGAGTCGGACACCATGCACGCTGGGATAGGCACCTACGCGGTGCAAAAAGGGACGGATCGGATACTCTGTGTGGGGGAAAATGCGCGCCACATGTATGAAGCGGCGCGCAAGGAGGCTTCCAAAGGGCAGCAGGTGTGCTATTTTGCAAGCAGGCAAGAACTTTTGGAGGCGTTGCGGGAGGATCGGGAAAGTTTGGTTCCGGATGGCTGCTGTGTATTGATCAAAGCATCCCACGGGATGATGTTCCCTGAGGTGGTTTCACTGTTGAAAGAGTTGGATCAATAATATTCCTTTTTGTTTTTAAAATAGTGCTCTTGTATAATGCCACTCACATAGCCGCCGATGTTTTTGCGGGTTTCTTTGTCCAGTTCTTTCACGTAGACGGGCGGGCAGTACTCGATCACCACAGTGGCCTTTTTGATCCGGGGCAGATGATCCTCGAAAATGGCAGCGGAATTTACGATGGACATAGGAATAATAGGAACATTGCCCTTTTCCGCCACCTTGAAGCTGCCTTCATGGAAAGGCAGGAAAGTATCGTTTACCCTGTTGCGGGTGCCCTCCGGAAAAATGCAGATGGAGATGCCTTGCTTTGTCTTGTCAATGGCGGCAAGGATGGTTTTCAATCCCTCTTTTACGTTGTCGCGATCCAGGAAAAGGCAGTGCAGATAGAACATCCATGTGCGCAGAAGGGGCCAGCGCAGCATTTCCTTTTTGGCGATATAGCCGGTCAGCCGGGGGACTCGCATGTAAGTCATCACTACATCAAAGTAGCTGCGGTGGTTTCCCACATAGAGGACGGGGGTGTCCTTGGGAACATTTTCTTCCCCTAGAATGATTATTTTAGTGCCGGCCAGTCGCATAATACCACGAAAAGCCCATTGTACGATCGCCAGTGAGCTTCGGTCCTTGAGATCCCGGTTGAATTTGCCAATGATCCATTCCACGAACATAACGGGGATGGACAGGACTAGGAAGAGAATGAGGAAGGTGGCTACCAGAAACAGTCGAATCATATGGGAATCCTTTCTAGGTACGGGCGGAGCCTCGATTTTCTTTTGCGCTTATTATATCATAAAAACTCTCAAATGTACATAAATATAGAGCAAAACAAAGTAGCGAGAAAATATAAAGCATGAAAAGATTTGGTTGTTTTGTCATGGCGTTGTTACTGATGGTAGCGTTCATTGGCTGTTCTCTTCAGTCGGATGAACGGATTAAGCTGCGAGATCTGGATTTCACCATACTTTCGCAGGAGATGATTCCGGAGGAATTGGCAGGGATCATAGAGGAGAAAGAGGCGGAGCCTTTCAAACTGACCTACAGTGATAACGAGTATCTGTACATATGTATCGGGTATGGGGAGCAGTCCACTGGGGGCTACAGTATCGCAGTGAACGAACTGTATCTGACGGACAATGCTATTTATGTAAACACCACACTGTTGGGCCCGGATGCCTCGGAGAAGAGTAATCCGACGCCCTCCTATCCGTCCATTGTCATCAAGACGGAATATCTGGATCAGACGGTGATATTTGAGTAGATGCTCATTAGGTTCTGATTGTTTTTTGCCCTCCGCTATAGTAAACTATAATAAAAAAAATAGTGTGAAAGCGGAGGGCATAACAATTATGCTGCTGATCCAAAATGGATATATGATCGATCCCAAGTCCGGCAGAGAGGGCAAATATGATCTTTTACTGGATGAGGGGAAAATTATAAAGATTGGGAAAGGACTTGCGAAGCCAAGTGCCAAGTGCAAGGTGCTCAACGCGGAGGGGCTTTTAGTAGCGCCTGGACTGGTGGATGTGCATGTGCATTTCCGTGAGCCGGGTTTTACGCAGAAAGAAGACATCCATACCGGAGCGGCGGCAGCAGCTAAGGGCGGTTTTACCAGCGTGGTTTTGATGGCTAACACCAAGCCCACCGTGGATAATGAGAAGACATTAAAGCTTGTGTTGGACAAGGGTGCGGAGGCAGATATCCATGTGTACACTTGCGCTAACGTGACCATGGGCATGAAAGGACAGGCGCTTGTGGATATGGAGAAACTGGCCAAGATCGGTGCAGTAGGATTTACCGACGATGGGATTCCGCTGACAGATGGGGAGATTGTGCGTCAGGCCATGGAGAAAGTGGCCAGGTTGGACATGCCTATCAGTTTTCATGAGGAGGACCCCAGTCTGATCGAGAACAATGGCATTAATCAGGGCAAGGCCAGTGAGTATTACAAGATAGGAGGATCTCCCAGAGAGGCGGAGATCGCACTGGTTGAGCGGGACCTGAAGCTGGCCATAGAGACAGGCGCAGCGGTGGAGATTCAGCACATCAGCGCTAAGGAGAGCGTGGAACTGGTACGTCAGGCAAAGAAAGGGCATCTCAACATACACGCAGAGGCAACACCCCATCATTTTACATTGACGGAGGAGGCAGCGATCCAGTATGGTGCGTTAGCCAAGATGAATCCGCCCCTTCGGGAGGAGGAGGACAGGCAGGCGATCATTCGAGGTCTGATGGATGGCACGATCGATATTATTGCGACAGATCACGCACCCCACACGGCAGAGGAGAAGGCGAAGCCTGTGACGGAGGCCCCCAGCGGTATTATTGGGTTGGAGACGGCGCTTTCCCTTGGCATTACGAAGCTGGTGGATGAGGGGTATCTCACGCTGAAGCAGCTTTTGGCGAAGATGACGGTGAATCCTGCAGAGATGTATCATCTGGATGCCGGTTATCTGGCGGAGGGTGGTCCGGCGGATATGGTGTTGGTGGATACGGCAGCGACGGTGACAGTGGAAGAGTTTGTATCAAAAGCATCCAATTCGCCCTTTGTGGGATGGGAGTTGAAGGGAAAAGTCAAAGCTACGATCTGCAGGGGAAAGGTAGTGTATGAGGGCTAGGCTGCAAGGCGCTGAGTATACGCACAACAAATTAAGAGAGAGGGTACATTATGAAGCAAAAAGAGGATGCCAGAGTAATCTCGCAAAAGGAGATTGCACCGCAGATTTTTGATATGTGGATTGAAACCGGGTTAGCAGCGAATGCGAAGCCGGGACAGTTTATAGGGGTTTATCCAAAAGATAGGAGTACTTTGCTGCCGAGACCGATCAGTATCTGCGAGGTGGATCGGAAGAAGAACGCCCTGCGCATTGTGTACCGCATTGCGGGACAAGGAACAGCAGAGTTTTCTACATACAAAGAAAACGACATGGTTGTCATTATGGGAACGCTGGGAAATGGTTTTCCCCTGGAGGCGGGGAAAGGGAAGCGAGTGTTTCTCATGGGGGGAGGTATCGGGATCCCTCCTATGGTAGAACTCGCTAAGCAACTTGAGGGAGATAAGAAGATTATTGTAGGTTATCGTGACGATAAGCTTTTTTTGAAAGAAGATCTGGAGAAGTATGGGCAGGTTCACGTGGCTACAGAGGATGGCAGCGTGGGCACAAAAGGGAATGTTATGGATGCGATCGCGGCAGGCAGCTTGGAGGCGGATGTGGTCTATGCCTGTGGGCCGATGCCTATGCTGCGTGCCATCAAGAAGTATGCCGGGGAGAAGGGGATTGAAGCGTATATTTCCCTGGAGGAGCGGATGGCCTGCGGCGTTGGCGCCTGTCTGGGCTGTGTGGTGAAGACCAAGGAAGTGGATCATCATTCTCACGTGAACAATGCCCGCATCTGTACGGACGGTCCCGTCTTTGAGGCAAAGGAGGTGGATATCTGATGAACACACAGGTAACGATCGCAGGAGTCACTTTTAAGAATCCTGTCATGACAGCCTCCGGAACCTTTGGCTCTGGAATGGAGTACTCAGAGTTTGTAGATCTGAACAAGCTGGGTGCAGTGGTGACTAAGGGGGTGGCAAACGTGCCTTGGCCGGGGAATCCAACCCCCAGAGTGGCGGAGGTCTACGGTGGGATGTTGAACGCCATTGGTCTGCAGAATCCCGGTATTGACGTATTTATGGAAAGGGATATCCCTTTTCTCAAGAAGTTTGATACGAAAATAATTGTAAATGTCTGTGGAAAGTCCGTGGAGGATTACGTGGTGGTTGTGGAGAAGCTGGGGGATGAGCCGGCGGTGGCAATGCTGGAGATCAACGTGTCCTGTCCCAACGTAAAGGAAGGAGCCATAGCTTTTGGGCAGAAAGCGGACGCACTGTATAATATCACTGCAGAGTTAAAAAAGCATGCCAAGCAGCCCATTATTATGAAGCTGAGCCCCAATGTGGCGGACATCGGGGAGATGGCCCGCGCCGCGGAGGCAGCAGGTGCGGATGCGCTGTCTCTGATCAATACCATCACGGGTATGAAGATTGACATTCATCGGAGAAAATTCGTGCTGGCCAACAAGACTGGCGGAATGAGCGGTCCAGCCATCAAGCCGGTGGCGGTGCGCATGGTATATCAGGCGGCACAGGCTGTAAAGCTTCCTATCATTGGCATGGGCGGTATTGCAAACGCTGAGGATGCCATCGAATTTTTGCTGGCAGGGGCTAGTGCAGTGAGCATTGGCGCCATGAATTTTGTGAACCCTTACGCCACGGAAGAAGTGGTAAAGGGAATTGAGGAATATATGGATCGCTATCAGGTGGAGGATGTCCGGGAGCTGATCGGTGCAGTGCATGAGTAATAGTTATATGGCAGGATTGCCGTGCAGATGACATATTTTAGAAAATGCCTTCATATAAATACATATATCAGTATTTATGTGGAGGTATTTTTCGTGGATCTGATCAAGAAAAATATACATATGGATCGCGTCCGTGCGGAAGCGGTCAGTCAGATTACTTTAGAGGATGATATGAATATTCCCGAGAATAAACCGGATGTGAACTCCCTGAATCTGGAGAAAGGATGTATTGTTGTCGAGGAGGTCAGACCGGGAGCGGACGTGGTGATGATCAAAGGAAATTTGTCCTTTTCCATCCTATATCACACTGCGGAGGAGGGCAGTAGTCTGGTGCTTTTGGAGGGCAGGCTTCCCTTTGACGAGAGGATCAATATTCAAGGAGTTAATTCTAACGATAATGTAGAGATTGCGGGGAATGTGGAGGATCTGACGATTGGGCTGATCAACAGCCGTAAGTTGAGTATTCAGTGTCTGGTGACTTTTCACGCGCAAGTGAATGAGATCTATGATGAGGAGGCTCCCATTGGCATTGCGGGGACGGAGGCCGTGGAGTATCGCAAACTGCCCATGACACTGGCCCAGATCGCCATCAGTAAGAACGATATTTTCCGTATCAAGGAGGAAGTGACACTTCCGGGAAGCTATCCCAATCTGTTTCAAATTCTTTGGAACACGGTATCCTTGGGAGATGTGGAATTCAAGGTGATGGAGGAAAAGCTGACCCTTCAGGGCGATGTGCATTTGTTTGTTTTGTATGAGGGTGAGGGTGAGGATCATCCGATCCGCTCTTTTGAGACCACTTTACCGTTCAGCGGTGTGCTGGAATGTCATGGCTGCCGGGAGGGAATGCTTCCGGATATACGCTACTCAATAGGCTCCCAGGAGCTGGCGATCCGTCCGGATCTGGATGGAGAGGAGCGCACCATCGGAATGGAACTGACGTTGGACATCACTGTTCGGATATACGAGGAGGAGGAGGTAGAGCTTTTGACAGATCTCTACGGAGTTACCAAAGAGGTGGGAACGGTCATCCACAACGCCGATCTGCGGAAACTTTTGTCCAAGGTCACCGGAAAGACAAAGGTGACAGATCGTATTCGAATTGAAAGCGGAAACGCCACTATTTTACAATTACTTCACAGCGAGGGGAAAGTGGCCTTGGACCACCAAGAGGTAGTGGACGATGGAATTCTTCTTCAGGGAAGCCTTGCGGTAAAGGTGATGTACATTACCGGCAATGACGAAGCTCCCTATGCGGGTGCACAGGCATTGATCCCTTACCAGTATTTGTTGGATGTACCCAATATTTCCCCCAACGACCTGGGAAATGTCCAGGGAGATGTAGAACAGCTTCAGGTGACAATGCTGGATGGTGAAGAGATGGATGTGAAGGCTGTGATCAGCTTTTCCACCACCGTGTTCCAAAATGTGCCTGTGGAGCTGATCAGTCAGGTGACGGTGTCGGATCTGGACACGGAGAGACTGGGAAGCCTGCCGGGAATGGTGATATACGTGGTAAAGGAAGGCGACAACCTGTGGAATATCGGCAAGAAATATTATGTGCCTGTGGATGATCTGCGGGAGATCAACGGTCTATCAGATGATGAACTGAAATGCGGGCAGAGGCTGCTGATCGTAAAGGGCAGTTAAAGATAAAAAAGTTGTTTTGATGATCAGATGATATTAAAAAAGCCTCCTCCCAGTGATGGGAGGAGGCTTTTGGATCCTTTTACTCTGCTGCGGTCTGGTCGGTGGTTAAACCTGCCTGGGCAGCCAACTCGTCAAACTTCTTCATAACGGCATCGTAGGTCTGCTTGGAAATCTCAGGAAGCTCGCCTCCCCAAGTCTTCTCAGCCTGCTTGTAGCCTTTCTGGAATGCCTCGCGCATCTCCTCGATCTTATCCGGATTACCGCCGGTCAATGCGGTGGCAAACTGGATGATGCGGTCAGAGGTCTGCTTTACGCCCCAGTAACCGTCCTCAGAAATATCCTGCTGTGCCTGAAGCTTAGTGGCAGGATCAACGGTAAAGTTGCCGCTTCTTAAAAGTGACCAGATATCATTGGCATTTGCATAAGCAGTGGACTGCTTGGTCATCAGCTTCTCTACCAGAGAACGCAGCTGAGCACTTCTTGCCTCAGCATCTGCCTTTAACTTGTTAACCAGATCGGTGTTAGGTGTATAGGTCTTCTTTGCGGAATCCTTAACAGTCTCTTTGGAAGGCTCATAAACTGCTCCGACATCCTCTTTTGCGGACTGGCTGGAAGATGTGTTCTCAGCGGCAGTCTCCTCGTTTACGGTATTGGCAGCATATGTAGAATAAGCAGCCTGCGTTGATGTAACTCCATTTACATTCATAATATCCCTCTTTTCTGGCGCTTTTACGCCGCTTTCTACCCTTTCGGGCGCGTCGTCCGTGACCTGTTTACAATACATATCGGCCAAATCCTTCCAATACTTTAGGGGAAAATTAAAAAAATATCCCGTGGATCGCTGTGATCCACAGGATATCTTTTCCGGCTCAGTAATGGTATTCCCTAGTCTGGTATAAGAAGTGCTGGATCTTGCTGTCACGCCCGTAGGTGACGGTGTGACATTCCATGGGGGCAGCTTCCGCCTGCGCCTCAACAGCCTGATCAAATACTTGGACAAAGGAACCGGACGAGGTGCTATCTTTGGAAACGTGCCCATAGGTTCTCGCCGGATCCCTCTTTACTTTACCAACCATCGGAACAGCCATAACTGAGCTCACCATAAAAATACCAGTAACTCCGTTTTCTGCCATAATCCCTCCTTGGATGCGTATTTGAATAGTGTATGTTCCTTGGTATTATATGTTTCGTCACGTTTTAACGAAAAGTTTACGGATAAGTACCTGAAATATTGACGAATTTCTCAGGATTGTATATAATTAAGTACAATCTATGTATACAAAATACATTTGGGTGCAACAGTAAAATCATAGCTGTCTCCAAAAGAGCCTGCTGTGAGAGCTGCAGGAGCGGCAGAATGTGAGGAAAGATGAGAGAACCGCAAGATCGGTATGAGTGCAGGGCTTACGCTAAGATTAATTTGGGACTGGATGTGCTGGGGAGGCTGCCCAACGGCTACCATAAGGTCAAAATGGTAATGCAGACGGTAGATATTTATGACGTGCTCACCTTTGAGCGGGAGGATAGCGGTATCGTGATCACAACGGATTCCGGTGAGCTTCCTACGGATAAAGACAATTTGATATACAAGGCGGCCGGGCTTCTGCTTGAACGTTATCATATTACGGAAGGAGTGCGGATCCATCTGCAGAAAAATATTCCCATCGCTGCGGGAATGGCAGGCGGCAGCACGGACGCAGCCGCTGCCTTAAAGGGTGTGAGTCGGCTGTTTGGGCTGGACTTAAACGAGGAGGAGCTGAAAGAGTTGGGTGTGCAGGTCGGCGCAGACGTGCCTTACTGTGTTATGGGGGGCACCGCACTGGCGGAGGGTATTGGTGAGAAATTGACTGTACTCCCGCCGATACCGGAATGTTTTTTGCTGGTGGCAAAGCCAGACATCAATGTTTCCACAAAGTATGTGTATGAACATTTGGATGCGCTGTCATCCTATGCGCATCCGGATATTGACGGTATGGTTCAGGCGATCGCAGACGGCAGCCTGCAGGGAGTGATCGACCGGCTGGGCAATGTGCTGGAGGGAGTGACGGTTTCGGCCTATCCTATCATTGACACGATAAAGCGCAGGATGCTCGCTCTGGGTGCGGCAGGCAGCTTGATGAGCGGCAGCGGCCCCACAGTGTTTGGTATATTTACGGAGGAGGAAAAAGCTAAGAACGCTTTTGAACGGTTGCAAACAGAGCAGTTGGCGAAACAAGTTTTCCTGACGAACTTTTGGGATCCGGGGAAGCAAAGGGATAAACAGTGATGATCGGATGGCTTGTGGCAAGGCGGAGCACAAGGGGAAGGAGGCGCATATGCAGGACAATTTGCAGGTAAAAATGGATGAATTTCTGCCGCTCAGAGATGTGGTGTTCAATACTCTGCGGCAAGCGATCCTGACAGGTGAGCTAAAGCCCGGGGAGCGGTTGATGGAGATACATCTGGCCGACAGACTGGGTGTCAGTCGTACGCCGATCCGAGAGGCGATCCGCAAACTGGAGCTGGAGGGATTAGTGACCATGATACCCCGAAGAGGTGCCGAGGTGGCTCAGATCACGGAGAAGAGCATGATCGACGTACTGGAGATCAGGCGCGCTCTGGATGCGCTGTGTGTGGAACTTGCCTGTGATCGGATCACAGATGAGGAGATGGAGCGGCTCAAGGGGGCTTGTGACGACTTTGAGAACGCGGTAAAGACGGGAGACGTCAAGAAGATCGCACAGGCGGACGTTGCCTTGCACGATATCCTTGTACAAGCGACTGGTAATCAGCGTTTGATACAGATGGTCAATAACTTGTCCGAGCAGATGTATCGCTACCGCTTTGAGTATATCAAGGATTTTCATCAGCATGAAAGACTGGTGGAAGAGCATAGAATTATCTATGAAAGCATTTTGAATAAGGATAAGGAGACGGCCACACAGGCCGCCAAGATGCACATAGACAATCAGGAGAAAGCGATCATCCAGCAAATGAGGAAATAAGGAGTTGCCGTGGGCAATTCTTCCACAAAATGGCATTTTATAAGTATAATTAAGAGTAAAAAGTGCAATACTCTCACCATCAAGACAATGGAAAGAGGTATTGTATGAAGAAAGACATTCGCATTTTACTCTTCGTCTGTGCGGCGCTTGGCTGGTGGGGTTTCTTGTATCCGGAACTTACCATGACGCCGGACACTTACCGTGTTGTGGAGCAGGATGGCACGACGCGGACAGAGAGAAAAAAAATAGAGTCCTCCAGAAATGATATTTACTGGGAGGTGCTTAACGCAGACAGCAGTCAGATACGGTTTCGGAGCAAGCTGCTTGACAGTCTGACCGCTTTTGCGGATCATAGGAGAACTGGTCATGAGTCAGGAGAATAGCATTCCGCTGCGGAAGGATGCGCCGATCGGTGTGTTTGATTCCGGAATGGGCGGATTGACTGTCGCAAGAGAGATCATGCGACAGATCCCAAATGAGAAAATCATATATTTTGGAGACACTGCAAGGCTGCCCTATGGCAGCAAGTCGCAGGAGACGGTGACACGATTCTCCAGACAGATCGTACGGTTTCTGAGAACCTTTCAGGTGAAGACGATCGTGGTGGCGTGTAATACCGCCAGCGCCTATGCGCTGGATGAACTGGAACAGGAGAGTGATATCCCGATCATCGGTGTGGTGAAGCCGGGCGCTAAGACGGCAGCGGAGGTCACAAGGAATGGAAGGGTTGGTGTGATCGCCACGGAGGCCACCATCGGCAGTCAGATCTACACCAAATACATACAAGAATTGAACAAGGATGTCGCCATATATGGGAAGGCCTGTCCACTCTTTGTTCCGCTGGTGGAGGAGGGTTTGTGGGAGGATCCTGTGACGGATGAGATTGCCAAACGTTATCTGACAGAATTGATTGATATCGATATTGATGCTTTGATCCTAGGCTGTACCCACTATCCGCTGATCCGCTCCACGCTGGGGCGCATCATGGGAGAGAAAGTTACACTGGTGAACCCAGCCTACGAGACGGCCAGAGAACTTCGGGAGATGCTTCAGGACAAAGGTCTGCTAAACGACGTGCCACCAAAGCTGGGGGAGAATCAGTACCAGTTTTATGTTAGTGACGGTGCGGACAAATTCAAGCATTTTGCCAACTCTATCATCAAGTACGGTGTGCTCTCTGCCAAAATTATCAATATTGAGCAATATTGACGAGGAGGCCAGTTCGCATGGATAGGCAGGTGAAGGTGATCATCCGTGGCTTACATATGGGAGAGCAGTCACAAGATTCGCAGGTGGAGACTGTGGTCTTAGCAGAGTATTTTCAGAAAAACGGCAGCCATTATCTCTTTTACCAGGAGAAACTGGAAGGATTTGAGCAGCCTGTTAAAAACAGGATCAAATTTTGTCCTAATATAATGGAATTGACCAGACAGGGGGCAGTGAATGTGCGCATGATCTTTGAGGCGGGAAAGACTCACAAGTCCCACTACGTTATGCCGTATGGAGAGCTGCTTTTGGGGATCGACACAAAGCTAGTGACGCTGAAAGAACACAAAGACCGCATCCGCGTGGAAGTGGAATATGCTCTGGAACTGAATGGGGAGCACTTGTCGGATAATAAAATGGAGATTTTAATTCAGGGTAAATAAAGACGGCACCTCACAAAAGTAATTTTGTGGTGATGCCGTTTTGTACATGTAAAAAATGATATAAATTATTTGAGAGGTTTTGCGCCGCCCTTCTCCTGAAGTGTCTCCACAGCACGCTTGAAAAAGCCTTTTTTCTTGGGGGGAGGGGGAGGAGTCTTGCTGGCATGCAGTCCTTTTACCTCCAAGATATAGATGCCGCTGACCACGGCTTTCACTTCCCTCTTCACTGGGATGGAGTCAAAAACTTTTTCGTCGCTGATCAGAGAGAGGATCTGGGGGCCAACCTTTGCTTTGACGATGGGGAGCTTGGAGCCTCGCATCAGCTTGGGCGTCTGGTCGATGACCATTTGTGGCAACCCTGATTCTCGTATCTTCATGCGTTTCTTGTCAATGATCAGCATAGATATCGTTTGGCGGTTGGCGTTCAGCATCTCCTGCTGCTCAGCCTGTTTCTTCTGTGCTTTTTTTCCTAGGAAATATAATGCTGTAATAACGGCGATCAAGACTACCAAGATCACCAGCAATGTGATTGTGACCGGACTCATAATGATAAGTACCTCCTTACACAGGGCTTCAAGCAATTAAGTGTATTCTAACATAAAAGGCGGTAGTTAGGCAACAGAACATTCCAAGAAATTGTAGATTTTTAACTTTTTTTCCCTCAAATGTGTTATACTTTTACTGTGTATGGCGTATGTCGGCAGTGCGTTGCAGGCCGCATTGCGAAAGGATATAGGATTTATGGAAAATGCATGGGAGATTTCTCGAACCGCAGTTGCTTTCTTTTTTGACCATATGCTGGTATGGAATATGATTTTTGCCATTATCATAGTTTTTTTTCAGCGCCGCAATCCCAAGAGTGTTTGGGCTTGGCTGCTCTTATTGTACTTTATACCGGTGGTGGGATTTGTGTTCTACCTTCTGATCGGACAAGATATGCACAAGCGCAAAATGTTTAAAGTCAAGGAGGTGGAGGATCATCTGAATGAGGCGATCCGGCAGCAGGAGCACCAACTGAAGAGTATGGACATAGAACAGACCGACACACAAATTCAGGACTATACGGATCTGGTTATGTACAATTTGGAATCCTATGGAGCTATGTTGACCGATGACAATGATATAGATATTTTCACGGACGGCAGCGAGAAGTTTGATGCGTTGATCGAGGATCTGAAGAAAGCGGAGCATTTCATACATCTCCAATATTATATCATCCGAAACGATGTGCTCTTTCACCGCATCTGTGAAGTTTTAAAAGAGAAAGCGGCGCAGGGGGTGGAGGTGCGTGTGCTGTTTGACGCCATGGGATGCAGAAAAGTGAGTCACCGTTTCTGGAAAAAACTCAATGCACAGGGCATAAAGACAGCAGAATTTTTTCCGGCGCTCCTTCGAAGACTGCAATTTCGTATGAACTACCGTAATCATCGTAAGATTGTTGTTATTGATAACAAGATTGGTTACGTAGGGGGATTTAATGTAGGAAAGGAATACATTGACCTGGATAAGAAGTTCGGTCACTGGAGGGATACGCACCTGCGTATACAAGGCGGCGCGGTCATGGGGCTGCAGCTGCGTTTTCTTCTGGATTGGAATTACGCGGCCCGAGAGAATTTGTTACAGCGGCCAGAGCTCTTTGAGGGACTGCAGCCCGGCATGCGGGACAACTGTGAGATGCAAATTATCAGCAGCGGCCCCGACAATACAATTGAGCTGGTGCGTGACAATTATTTGCGGCTGATCTCCAGAGCCAAGGAGAGTATCTATATTCAAACTCCCTATTTTATACCGGACGAGTCCATCTTCAATGCGCTGAAGATAGCAGTGCGCTCCGGGATCAAGGTAAATATTATGATCCCCTGCATGCCGGATCATCCTTTTGTGTATTGGGCAACCTACTCCTATATAGGAGATCTGGTCATGGCCGGTGCCAACTGTTATACCTATGACAATGGTTTCCTGCACAGCAAGGGAGTTATCGTGGATAGCAGTGCGTTCTGCTATGGCACGGCCAATATGGATATCCGCAGCTTTGCGCTGAATTTTGAGGTAAATGCGGTGGTGTATAACAAGGAGAAGGCGCGGGATATGGAACGTACTTTTTGGGAGGATATCCCTTACTGCACGCAGATCACAAGGGATTCCTATGCGGCACGCAGTTTGTGGATCCGGATGAAGGAGCAAGTCTGCCGCCTGCTGTCGCCGCTTCTGTAAAAAAACTTTTTGTATAAGGGAAAATATGGTATAATATAATTCACATGCATGGCATTTAGGACATTGGCATGAAATGGAACAGAGAGGAAACAATATTATGAAAAAGAAGATTATGACATGGCTGACTGTTGCCCTGGCCGTCTGTGCACTGGCGGGCTGCGGTAAGAGTGACGCTGATGTACCCTTGAAGGACATGGATGTGGACAAATATGTGACAATGGGCGAGTATCGTGGGATTGAGGTGAGCGTGGCTCCCATTACGGTAGATGAGACCGAGTGGGAGGAGATAACCAACGACACGTACTATGTTGCAGCGTCAGCCTATACAGGGGAGATCGTAAATGGTATTGTAGATCGGCCGGTAGAAGTGGGGGATATGGTCAACATTGATTTTGTGGGAAAGTTGAATGATGAGGCCTTTGCAGGAGGTACTGCGGAAGGATATAATCTGGGTATCGGTGCCGGAAGGTTTATCGATGGGTTTGAAGAAGGACTGGTGGGAGTTATGCCGGGTGAAACGGTAGATCTGCAGCTGACCTTCCCGGAGAATTACGATGAGGCAAGTCTTGCAGGACAGGAAGTGGTGTTCACCGTCACTGTCAACTGCATTGTACCGGAAGAGATGGATGATCTGTTTATTGAGAATTGGGCTGTTGCCAATGGAATTGCAGGTGTGACCAATCTGGAGGAGCTGAAACAGTATGTGTACGACTACCTTTACAGTTATGACGAGCAGGCATATAACAATGAGGTTCAAAATGCGGTGCTGGATGCCTTTATGAACAGCTGTACCTTTGTCGATGAACTCCCGGACGCCATGCTTGACAAATATGAGGTGGTCATCCGCGAGAATATTGAACGGGAAGCGGGTTATTATGGGATGGATGCGGAGACTTACATTAGCACGCGCTATGGGATGACGTTGGATGATTTTCTGATGGACTATGTTTCCGAGGCGTTGAGGCAGGATCTGGCCTTTCAGGCGGTGGCAAATCGTGAGAACCTGAATGTCAGCGATGAGGAATTGAACGAGATACTCTCAGGGTACGCTGTAAGCTCAGGGTACACATCCGTGGAGG
Organism: Acetatifactor sp.; assembly: GCA_022511465.1. Classification (GTDB taxonomy): domain Bacteria; phylum Bacillota; class Clostridia; order Lachnospirales; family Lachnospiraceae; genus Acetatifactor. Next base: position 50,439 of record JAFLRM010000014.1, read on the forward strand.
AGTTTGTGGGAGAAACCTCTCTGGAGGATTACAGGGAGTATTTTATGTATGACAACGTGCTGCATTATCTTGTAGATAATGCAAAGATCATCAACTAGAAAAGTAGTAAGATTTAGACCGGAAAATATGCGCTTCGGTCTTGGAAAATGCACGGTCGCAGCGTGCAGATAGGATAAGCTATGAATTTAACGGACATCAAAGATTTGTATCGCCAGAAGGAGAGCTTCATCGACAGGGAAGTGACGGTGGGCGGCTGGGTGAGAAGTAACCGCGACTCCAAAAATTTTGGTTTTTTGGTGATCAATGACGGCACCTTTTTTGAACCCCTTCAGGTAGTTTACGGTGAGAAGCTGGAGAATTTTGCGGACATCTGCAAAATGAACGTGGGGACGGCGGTGATCGTTAAAGGGACGATCGTGGAGACGCCGCAGGCAAAGCAGCCTTTTGAGCTTCAGGCAAAGGAGGTGCTCGTGGAAGGGGCATCTACCGCGGACTACCCCCTGCAGAAAAAGCGCCACTCTTTTGAGTATTTACGCACGATCTCTCATCTGCGCCCCAGAACCAACACCTTTCAGGCGGTATTTCGGGTGCGTTCGCTGATCGCCTATGCAATCCACACATTCTTCATGGAGAGAGGGTTTGTGTATGTGCACACGCCCATTATTACCGGAAGTGATTGTGAAGGTGCGGGAGAGATGTTCCAGGTGACGACCATGGATCTGAACAATATTCCCAAGCTGTCTGACGGCACAGTGGACTACAGCCAGGATTTCTTTGGCAAGGCCACGAACCTGACGGTCAGCGGACAGCTGAATGTGGAGACCTATGCGTTTGCGTTCAAAAACGTGTACACCTTCGGCCCCACTTTTCGGGCGGAGAATTCCAATACTACCCGACATGCGGCCGAATTCTGGATGATCGAGCCGGAGATGGCTTTTGCGGATCTGACCGACGATATGGCGCTGGCGGAGAGTATGCTGAAGCATATTATCCGATATGTGCTTGATAATGCGCCGGAGGAGATGGCTTTCTTCAATCAGTTTGTGGATAAGGGACTGATCGAGCGGTTGGAGCACGTGGCAAACTCTGATTTTGGTCATGTGACCTACACGGAGGCTATTGAGATTTTGGAGAAGAACAATGAGAACTTTGACTACAAGGTTTCCTGGGGATGTGATCTGCAGACAGAGCATGAGCGATATTTGACGGAGGAAGTGTTTAAACGCCCCGTCTTTGTGACCGATTATCCCAAGGAGATCAAGGCATTCTATATGAAGTTGAACGAGGATGGCAAGACGGTAGCGGCCATGGACTGTCTGGTGCCCGGTATCGGTGAGATCATCGGTGGCAGCCAGCGCGAGGACAAGCTGGAAATCCTGGAACAGAGAATGGAGGAATTGGGTCTGAACAAGGAAGACTACGATTTCTATCTAGATCTTCGCAGATACGGTTCCGTGAGACATGCCGGTTTTGGATTGGGATTTGAGAGATGTGTGATGTATCTGACCGGAATGGGCAATATCCGGGATGTAGTGCCTTTCCCCAGAACTGTGAATAATTGTGAGTTGTAATTGCCCTTTCTGTTGTGCTTGTGTATAATGATCCTATATGCGTTAACCGGATTGTCAGAAAAGAGAGATGCTTATGAAAAAAGTTTTTTGGAAAAAAACGATAAACCTGTTATTGATTTCGGGACTGGTATTTTCCTGTGTTGTGCCATTTCGGGAGTCCAAACTTACCACACAGGCGGTTTCCTCCTCGGATATCCAATCACAGATCAATGATCAAAAAAATCAAGTGAATGCCGCACAGCAAAACGTGAATAATATACAAAATAAGATTGACGGATTGACGGATGAGCAGGATCTGATCGAGGAGATGATCGCAGACATTGAGGCGGAGATCATCAACACCATGGCCAGCATCGGGCTGAAGGAGGAAGAGATCGCCGCCAAGGAAACGGAGATTGCAGACAAGCAGAAAGAGATCGCGTTGACAGAGGAAGCATACGAGGAAGCTCAGGCTACTGCGGAGAAACAGAGGGATGACATGATGCAGCATATCCGCATTACCTACGAGAACGGGAGCACCAGCTATCTGGATCTGCTGTTGTCTGGGAACGGTTTCGGCGATCTGCTTAATCGTATCGATTTTATTGAGCAGGTGTATGCGTATGATCAGCACATGTTGGACAATTATATAGAGGCCCGGAATCAGGTTCAGGCTCTTTGGGAGCAGCTGGAGGCGGAAGAGCAGGAGCTTGAGGCAGAGCAAGAACAGTTGAAGAGTGACATGGCCAACTTGGAGGAGCAGAAGAGCAATTTGAAGGTGATGCTCGCCAAGAGGGAGAAAGAGTCCGCCGACTACGGGGCGGAGATCGCGAAAGCCAGACAGGCGGCAGCGGTGGCGCAGGCGCAGTTGAAGCAGGAACAGCAGGAACTGAAGCGGCTTCAAAATCAGTTGGCATCGCAGCAGTCCTCTGGTGGAGGTTCTTCTTCCGGAAGCGTTCCCACCAGTGGAGGCGGGAGCGCTTCCGCATACGGCGGTACTTCAGGAGACTCGCTGGGACAGCGGATCGCAGATTACGCCTGCCAGTTTGTGGGTAACCCCTATGTGTCCGGCGGTACCAGCCTGACCAACGGGGCCGATTGCTCCGGTTTCACTTACCGCGTATATAAGGATTTTGGTTACACCCTTCCCAGAACCTCCTACGAACAGAGAAGTGCGGGAGTGGGTGTGAGCTATGCGGATGCCCGGGCGGGGGATATTATCTGCTATGACGGTCATGTGGCGCTTTACATAGGTAACGGAAAGATTGTTCATGCCAGCACAGCGGCCACCGGCATCAAGATCGGCAATGCTCAATATCGTACAATATTGACGGTAAGGAGGATTGTCTGATGGGCTTGCGGATTGGATGTCATTTGTCCTCATCCAAGGGCTTTCTTGCGATGGCACAGACGGCGGAGAGCATTGGAGCAAATACCTTTCAGTTTTTTACAAGAAATCCGCGGGGCGGTGCAGCCAAGGAGTGGCAGCAGGAGGATGTGGATGCGATGCTCGCTTTCTTTCGGGAGAAAGACATTGGGAAGCCGCTTGCCCATGCCCCCTACACATTGAACGCCTGCGCCAAGGACTCGAGGGTGCGGGAGTTTGCGCTGGAGACGTTCGCGGACGATCTGAAGCGTCTGCAGATGATACCGGATGTCATGTACAATTTTCATCCCGGAAGCCATGTGGGACAGGGCGCAGAGACAGGCGTGGGATTGATTGCCGACACGTTGGATCAGGTGCTCAGAGAGGAACAGACCACGACGGTGCTCCTGGAGACTATGGCCGGCAAAGGCAGCGAGATCGGGCGGAGCTTTGAGGAACTGCGAAGCATTATAGACCGGGTGGACTTGTCTCATAAATTGGGAGTTTGCCTGGATACCTGCCATGTATGGGACGGAGGGTATGATATTGTGGATCATCTGGATGAGGTTTTGATAGAGTTTGACCGTGTGATCGGGCTGGACAGGCTTTGTGCGATACATTTGAACGATTCCATGAATGTGCGCGGCAGCCATAAGGACAGACATCAAAAGATCGGACAGGGAAACATCGGTCTGAAAGCTTTTGAACATATTATCAATCATCCGTCGCTGCGCAACTTCCCCTTTTATCTGGAGACACCCAACGAGTTGGACGGTTATCAGGAGGAGATTCATTTACTGAAAGAGCTTTATAGAGTATAGTGGTATGGATAAGTATGAGGTGCTGAAGAGATATTTTGGATACGACAGTTTTCGGGAGGGACAGGAGCTTCTGATCGACAGCATTTTGGATGGACGGGACGCCTTGGGGATCATGCCCACAGGCTCCGGCAAGTCTATCTGTTATCAAGTGCCGGCCCTCATGATGGACGGCGTTACGTTGGTGATCTCTCCCTTGATATCTTTGATGAAGGATCAGGTGGCGGCGTTGAACCAGGCAGGTATTCACGCCGCCTTTTTAAATAGTTCCCTCACCTACAGTCAATATCGTAAGGCGCTGGGCTTTGCCAGAGAAGGGCGCTATCCCATTATCTATGTGGCACCGGAGCGCCTGATGACGGAAGAATTCCTAAGTTTTGCACTTCACGTAAAAATTGCCATGGTGGCGGTGGATGAGGCACATTGCGTGTCCCAGTGGGGACAGGATTTTAGGCCGAGTTATCTTAAAATTGTGGAATTTATCGACAAGCTCCCCAAGCGTCCAGTGATCAGCGCTTTTACGGCCACGGCCACCAGAGAAGTGCGCGAAGATGTGATGGGGATCCTGGGACTTCGTGACCCGGTCTTGGCCACTACGGGCTATGACCGGCCGAATCTGTATCTGGGAGTGCAGACGCCCAAGGATAAGTATGCTACTATGCGCAATTTTATTGAATGTCATCCGGGGCAGAGCGGAATTATCTACTGTGCTACCAGAAAGCTGGTGGAGGAGGTCTGTGGTCGGCTGATCCGCGACGGTTTCTCGGCCACCCGCTATCATGCAGGGCTGGAGGATGCGGAGCGGCGGAACAATCAGGACGATTTTATCTATGACCGCAGCACGATAATGGTCGCCACCAACGCGTTTGGCATGGGGATTGACAAGTCTAACGTGCGCTATGTCATACATTATAACATGCCCAAAAATCTGGAGTCATACTATCAGGAAGTGGGGCGCTGCTCCCGGGACGGCGAATCGGGGGAATGCATTTTGCTCTACAGTGGGCAGGATGTGATCACCAACCAGTTTTTTATCGACAACAATCAGGACAATGAGGAGTTGGACGACGAGACGAGAGAGCTGGTGATGGTGAGAGACAGAGAACGCCTGAAGAAGATGACCTACTATTGCTTCAGCAATGATTGTCTGCGGGAATATATATTAAAATATTTTGGAGAGTACGGAGGTTCCAACTACTGCGGCAACTGCTGTAACTGCCTGCAGCATTTTGAGACGGTGGATGTGACGGATATTGCGAAGGCGCTGATCGGCTGTGTGTCTGCCAGCCGGCAAAGGTTTGGTGCGTCATTGATCCTTGACACTGTACACGGCGCTAACACGAACAAGATCAGGCAGTATCATATGGAGGAAAACATCTACTATGCACAGTTGTCCAAGGTTCCCATCTACACGCTGCGCAGTGTGCTAAATTATTTGCTGATGCAAGGCTATCTGACCACCACAGATGACACCTATGCGGTGGTCAAACTGACGGAGCGCTCCGAGGAGGTGGCTGCCGGCAGGGAGATAGTCACCATGAAACTGCCTAAGGAGCAGGAACTGACAGTCCGGGCCAGAAGGGAGAAGCAGGGCCGGAAAAATGCTGCAGCGGACAATAGCCTGTTTGGACAGCTGCGCGCTCTGCGCAGTGAGATCGCCCGCAGGGAGAAGGTTCCACCCTATCTGGTATTCTCCGATAAAACGCTGGAGCATATGTGCGTCATAAAGCCGAAAAATAAAAAGGAAATGCTTGCGGTCACCGGCGTGGGTGAGTTTAAGTTTGAGAAGTACGGTGAAGCGTTTTTGGAGAAGATTGTGGAAGCAAGGGAAAAGACGGATGGTGTCTGAACATAAACTGCAGATTGACATTTAAAAAATCTCATGTTAGTCTATAGACAAGAGTTTTCAGGGCTCTTGTCTTTTTTATCAAATGGCCGTTTCGGCTGTGTTACCCAATCATTTTGTAACTGTTATATTTTTTGTGCAGTTATCACTATTCACCATCCATATCGGATGAATTCACAAGAAAAAGGAGAATTTTATGGTGTACGAGGATTTTAAAAGGGCGCTTTATCGTAATGTTTTAGGGCATAAGGAGAGGGCAGATGTCAGTGTACGTCTGTTTGAATGTCGGACGATGTACACAGATGAAGAGAGCGTTCATTTGATCAAGGCGATCAACTGGGGAAGTCGCGGAGTAAAGGATGTAATGGTTTTGGATGACATGTTGTGCCTGTCATGGGGAAATGACAATGTTGTCAGTGCAAAATATTGGAGTGTAAGACTATTGTTTGAGCGCTATCAGAAGGAAGGCTGGCTGGGGGTGCTGCCGGAGATCCTTACGAAAATGGAAGAAGGCGTAAATGGCAAGTGTAAGCCCAAATGGAGAGTGAGCTATGAGCATTGCAGACGCAGACATATACTCAGACCATTGAATTATCATTGCAATCGGAATGAGTTGGAAAACTGTATATACTGGAGATTTGGTGATGTGGCGCTGGTATTGTACGATCTGGTATTTGAGACGGAGGAGGACTGTACAACCATGAAGATATATCGTGAGATGACAGAGGAATGGGGTGTGAAAGATGACATTTTGTTGAATAATGCCCTGGTCAATACCCGGGACAGGATGCCGCCCAGATTGTTTCATGGAAATGATCTACGCTATTGTCGCAGCCAAAAAGATGGGATCTTCATGCCGGGAGATGGAGATATTGATGTTCGAATTGAAAGCCAGGATGGGCAGGAGGGTATGCTGGGCTACCGACTGACTACTACCCGGTGGATCAACGGAGCAATTGCGCTCTTTTACCCCTACGTAAAAGAGCAGCTGGCGTGGATGATGCAAGGTGATTTTTATGTGGGGTTTCCCAGTATTCATGAGGCAGTGATCCATCCGGTGCGTTACAAGGTATTGAGTGAGATGAAAGCGGCGATACAACACACCAACATCATCTTTGATGAGCGGGAAATGCTGACCAGCCGCGTCTACCGATATATGAGCAACAGACAGGAGCTTTTGGAGGTGTAGAAACGATTGTCAGCCTGTTGACAGGCTTTACAGAATATAGGGCTTATGATAAAATATTTACAAATTTTACAGGAAAAGGAAGGAAAATGTTGATACAAAAAATAGGTGAATTAAAGTTGTGGAAGAAACGGCCGGTTATTTTTTTTACTACCTTTTTCTTTTTGTTGCTTTTTTTACTTATCATAAAGGTGGCAAGCCCCTGCCAGGAGTATCATTTTGAGGGTGAATACAGATTTGATCAGGGTGTTTCCGCGCAAAATACTGTAATCTATGAGGGAATAAGACTGTCTCCGGGTATCTATCAGGTATTGATGAATTACGAGACGGATACGGATATGGTTGCTCTCTGCAATGTGGCGGACAGCTCTGTCTTTACTGGCGGGTTGCTCTCAAACGGTGAGCATCTGTACAGCGGTTTGGGAAAAACAGGATTTACCATGTGGCTGTACGAGGGGACGGAAGAACTCCAAGTGGTAGTTTTCTACAGTGGGGAAGGCTCTTTGATCACCAGAGATCTGACCATTGTGGAGACCAGGGGACTCTGGACGATGCTTCTGACAATTGTTTTGTTTCTGGGGATCGTGGGTTATATGCTGATGATCTTCGTCTACTATGACAAGACGTACACTGTCTCACAGGAGAAGAAGCATGTGATATTCTGGATCGCGGTGATCAGCCTGATCGCATCTGTTCCCTATTTATGTGGTTACACTATTGCAGGAGCGGATCTTACATATCATATGCAGAGGATTGAAGGGGTGAAAGACGGACTTTTGGGAGGACAATTCCCAGTGAGGCTGGAGCCAAGGTGGGTGTATGACCACGGGTATGCGGATGCAATATTTTATTGCAATAGTCTTTTGTATTTTCCTGCGCTTCTACGGCTGCTTGGATTTACGGTGACTACCAGTTACAATCTTTACTGTATTGTGCTGAACATTGCCACAGCATGGATCGCCTACTACTGCTTTAGCAAGATATTCAGAAAGAGTAATATTGGAATTGTGTGCAGTGCTTTATACACCTTGTCGATCATCCGTCTATTTAAACTGGTTATAGTTGGAGGAGTGGGGGAAGGAAGTGCAATTACCTTTCTGCCGCTGGTGATCTATGGCCTTTACCGCATTTTCACGGAGGAACCCACAGAAAAAGCATACAAGACGGCTTGGCTTCCACTGATGATCGGATTTGCGGGTCTGATACAGACTCATGTGTTGACCTGCGAGGTTACTGTGTTTGTCACTATTGTCATTTGCCTGCTCCATATCCGCAAGGTGTTTTGCAAAAATACGTTTATGGAACTTCTCAAGGGAGCCTTGATGTCGGCTTCGATCAGTCTATGGTTTCTGGTGCCCTTTTTGGACTATTATCTGACTCAGGCAGTGCGTATCAAGTTTGTATCCGCACGAACCATTCAGGACAGAGGGCTCTATCTGGCACAGCTGGCATTCCATTTCTGGAGAACCGAAGCAGCTGAGGTCGCAGAGAGAAATGGTATGCAATACTCTCAGCCAATTGGTATTGGCTTGGTATTGGTCGCTGCTCTGTTGCTATTTCTTGTGCTCTGGTTTTCCGGTGTTTTCCGTAAGGATGACAACAGGTGGCTTCCCTTCGTCAAAAGGACATCTTTACTTGCAGTGCTGTTGCTGTTTATGAGCTTGAGCATTTTTCCGTGGGATCATATACAGTCACTTAATCCTGTCGTTGCTACTCTTGTGAGCAGCCTTCAGTTTCCCAATCGTTTTTTGGGGTGGGGGACCTTGTGCCTTGTGATGATATTTGGATATTGCCTGTGGTATTTTGAAAAGCAGGAAGTTTGCCTTTATTATACGATAACTATGATCGCATTGATTGGCGTGATGACTTCTGACATGTATTTGCTAGACTATGTAAATCGTGATCAGGGTTATCTTGAATTGTACAATGCGGAAGGGATGGGCTTTGGTTATATTTCCGGAGCAGAATATTTGATTCAGGGAACAGATGAGAGTAAGCTGACTTTTGCCGGTGCTGTTGCCGGGCAAGGCGTGGAATTTAATGACTATGAGAAAAATTATCTGCAGGTGACATTCGACTGTGTAAACCACACGAGTGAGGAAAGCTATGTGGACCTGCCACTCCTTTTGTATAAAGGATATCAAGCAATTGACATAACCACCGGGCAACTGTTGGCTGTGACCGCCGATGATGATCAAAATGTGCGTGTCCAGATTCCCGCCTATTATCAGGGTAGTGTACGAGTGCAATTTGTCAGTCCCTTCTACTGGAGGATAGGTGAACTGATCAGCTTGTTGACCGTAGCAGTAATGATATTGATAGGATGGAGGCACAGGAGGAGAATATGTTGAGGAATAAAAGCCGACGTTATCATATATTGCTCATAGTTGAATTAATCTGTGTGCTTCTGCTATTGCCAGGATGTTTTCGGAAGGATCAGTTGATGGATTCCATCCTGGGCGAGGATATCGCGGCCTTGACCACGTGGGTGGAAAACTATCAGGAGTTTTCCGGTGACAAGATAAGTCTTACGCCTGGTGTATATCGTATTCAGGTCCAGACCACCTTGCAGCAAGACCAGAGCATTTATGTGGAAATGAAGTATGATAATTCATACTTTCATGCGTTTCATGGGAATGGGGTATCTATTTTCCCTGGTGACCACTACATGGAATTCAATGTATATGTTCTGGACAGGGTGCCGGCGGCATATGTGCAATGTGATTTCTATAATGTAGGGACCGAGGCGTTGGTAAAGCTCGATGTCTATCGCACCAATAGGGGAAACTGGGTACTTTTGTTTCTTACTTTGGCAATATTTAGTGTGTTAGATTTTTTGATAGAATTTCGCAGACGTATTCTGGCAGGTAAGATCAGCAAAGAACAGCAGGTGGTATTTTGGACACTGGCTGCGGGCGTGTTGTTGGCATATTTTCCATTTCTGACGGATTATTTTTGGATGGGTGCGGATACTACATTCCATCTGACGCGAATTGCCGGGCTGACAGACACGCTGCGCCAAGGAGGCTCTCTGCCGGTGCGCGTACAGTCAGGGTGGCTCTATGATCATGGATATGCGGTAGCTCTGTTTTATGGAGATCTCTTCCTCTTTATTCCGGTTTTTCTTTTGCAGATTGGCTTTTCTTTTATGACATCGTACAAGCTGTTTATATTGTTTATACTAGTTGCGACAGTGGTGATCGCCTATCACTCTTTTTACAGGTGTATGAAGGACAGGTATGCAGCGCTTTTGGGAAGCATGGTTTATCTGTTGATGCCGTATCATCTCTTCAACGTATATAATAGGGGCGCGGTAGGGGAGAGTCTGGCCATGATATTTTTGCCACTGGTGTGCTGTGGCATATATCTACTTTACACGGAGAGTGTGACATCGGCTTCTTACAAAAAAAATAAATGGTATATTGTGTGGGGAATCTCCGGGGTGATTCAGTCACATGTACTTTCCACGGAGATGACAGTTGTTTTTATGGCATTGGTCTGCGCTGTTTTTTGGAAGAAGACGTTGCGGAAAGAGACCTTCCTGCAGCTTCTGGAGGCGTCAGGAATTGTTCTGGTCGTCAACATGTGGTTTTGGCTGCCACTGGTCTATATGATGAATGCCGATGTATATTACCTGCAGAGCATCACAAGAACACAAATTCAAGACAAGGGAATTTTCCTGGCGGCTATACTGCAGATGTTGCCCAACAAGGGCAGCACTCACTTGGGTTTACAAGACAGGGAACCTATTCAGGTGGGAGCGGGAGCGCTGATGCTGCTTCTTGTCTATGTGTTTTGGAATGTCCGGACCAAAAAAGGAAACAGCCTTTGCAATATTCTGGTGGGTTTTAGCTTTCTGGCAATTTTCATGAGTACCAGATACCTGCCGTGGGATGCCGTGGGGAATCTTCCGGGAATTGGTCCTATTGCATCCTCATTGCAGTTTCCGTGGAGATGGCTGGTGATGGCAGCAGTACTCATATCTCTGTTTGCGGGTTTCTTTTTCCTGCGTGTGAAGGAATGTGGTGGGAATCGGGTCAAGGCAGCATTGGGTGTTTTTATGGTGATCTTCGTCAGTCTTGCAGTGTATCATGTCAACAGTATTGCTTATGGTGCGGGAGCAATTTACCTGTACACTGCGGAGAATATGGGTACGATCAATGTTGGAAACGCTGAATACGTGCCGGATGGAGTTCCCATTTATCAAATGTATTACCATGATCCTGTGGCGGAAGATGGTTTGACTTGGTCGCACTATGAAAAAAGGGGAACAAATGTAAAATTGACTTTGGAAAATAGTACGACAGAGACGCGATATTTGGAAGTGCCTCTGATAGGATACAAGGGATATGCGGTTGCCGGTTTAGGTTCATCGGGGGGGCAGGCTGAGCCTTATATTACAGAGGAGACAGGAACGCACGGCGATCTTCGGATTGCAGTTCCCGCCCAATATCACGGAAATGTTGTAATCTCTTATGAGGGGCATCCACTTTTTCATGTGGCGGAGGTTGTCTCTTTGATGAGTCTGATCGCTATTATATCTGCACATTTTTTGGGAAAAAGGAAGAGACTGCGGAATGGAAATGAGTATGGAGCAAACAAATAAAAAATTCCTGTACAGAATGTTATACGTGCTGGCGGCGGTGGTGACATTGTTCCCCGTGAGTTGCGATTATATTATGATAGGAGGTATCATAACGGAGTGGATTTCCCGCATGGAAGAGATTGCCATCGGAGGTTTGCGTTTGTTTCCGACGGCAGAGGCGTTTGTTAATGTTGGAATTTGGGACAATGCAATGAACTCCAATCTATGGTTTTTCTTTCCTGCGCTTCTATATCGATTTTCGGGTAATTTAGTGTTAGCATACCGTATTTATATACTGGCGCTTCAGGTGGTAACTGCTCTCTGTTCCTTTCTGTTTTTCAGGAGAGTGCTAACGTGTAAGGAGCCAGGAAAAGAAAACGAGATGGCGATTTGCCTGGGCGTAATTTTGTACATGACTTGTCCGTATCGGATCTTTGTGTGCTACGACTGGGCAAACTTGTCTGAAGCGACGGCATGGATGTTACTCCCATTGTATGGCTGGGCTGTCGTCGGACTACTTCAAAAGAAGAAAAGCTGGGTTGATATCCTTGTGGCGGCATCTGCTCTTGCGGGGATTGGGTACGCCGAGGTCATTTATTTTTTGAGTCTTGTGGGAATCACTCTTTTGATAGTACTGTTTTCCAGAAAACTGTTTCCCCTTTTGCCGCTGACAGTAGGAGTTGTGTTAGCCTTCCCGGGACTGTATCGTCTGTTTAGCTATCTCTTCTTCGGTGACTTTTCGGAAGGGGAGATCATGATTCACACTATCATGCAGGAAGGCTATCGGTTTGGGCAGTTTTTCAGTTCTTATGCATTTCGTGATGGTCATCCGGGATTTGGACTTGGAATAATGATCTGTTTGTTGGCAGGGCTGTGGTTACGCTTTGTAATAGGGGGAGAGAAAGTGGGTACTTATGAGCGCTTCTTTATAGGCTTGGCGATTCTGCTGCTCATGTTCTCCCTTCGTTATTTCCCGTGGGATTTTGTGCAGCGGCTGGGTGTCTGGACTTTAAAGCTGGTGTCTGTTATGGGCACGCCTGCGGTGTTTGCAGGATTGGGTTATGCAGCTTTGTGTGTGCCGGCGGCGGGAGCGGCCGGACGGATCGGAAGGTATGAAAACCGGTTAGTAGCCGGTGCGGTTCCTCTGATCATATTGATCACAAGCATTGGTCTGTGTGTATACCAGTGCAATATGTTGACTGATACCAGAGCCCCGCTACGATTTTAAGTGAATGTGGAAAAAGACAGGGCAGACTGTGAGTGATAACTTGCAGTCTGTTTTTTCTTTCATTAGGTCATGCTCTCATCCCCAAAGAGGAAGTTCAGAAGGCCAAGACGGAGGAACTGATCAACAAGATTTACGATGGTTCCGCCGACAAGCTCTTTGCCGCGCTGGCGCTGATCCGGTGGTGGGGCTGCTGCCCACAGAAGATATCAGGCCGTTCATGGGGAAATGACAAAAGTGGAAAACGGTATTATATACAAAGCTAAATTGTATGAGGTGCCAGGAAGTAGCATATGGGAGCACTATACTGTTATCCGGAAGAAGCTGAGAAAGGCTGGGGCGCAGAGTTGTCGGTTATTGCGAATACCTTTGCGGTAATTGAGACTTTGTCATCTCAGGGCAATGCGACAGTGCGCCAGACGGCCAAGGCGCTTTCTTCATATGGGTTAAGTGTAGTCACTTTTTGAATATTAGTGATATTTGTCCGAAATTTGTATATATCGGGCTATTTTATCGGTAAATGTAAAGAGTAGGTTGAAAATATATAATGATTGATATATAATAAGATAACAAATAAAAGTAGTAAATTTTTGTTAAAAAATGATAATTAGAAGTTATCCGTTAGATACTGCGTTTTATAGTTATAAAATTTT